>DATKRK010000094.1:0-16855 GCA_035532215.1 Pirellulales bacterium
AGGCTTCCACCGGTTCGTCGTTCAGATAACGCTCGAGGTCGCGCGCCAGGGCGTTGGCGGTCTGGTAACGGCGATTGCGGTCCTTTTCCAGCGCCTTCAAGACGATCCAATCGAGCTCGCCGCGGATCGCGCGTGCGAGCAGCTCCCGCGGCTGCTTTCGCCGCTGAATTACCTCGACCGAAGCGGTTTTCGAATCGCTCAGCCGGGAACTGGGCCTAGCAGGGTCTTCCTCGCGAATCAAACGCAGGGCTTCGGTGATTGCCGCTTGCTTGAGCCGCTCATGCGTCAGCGGCGTCGTGCCGGTCAAAAGTTCATAAAGCAGCACGCCCAGGCTGTAGACATCGGCACGGGTGTCGACATCGAGCGCGTTGCACTCGGCCTGCTCGGGACTCATGTATTCCAGCGTGCCGATGATACCGCCCAGCGTGGTGACCAGCGTTCGATCGGTGAGGCGCGCTCCCAGCGCCTTGGCCACGCCGAAGTCGATAATCTTCGGCGTCGGCCTGCCGTCATACGAGGCGACGAGCACGTTGTTCGGCTTCAGATCGCGATGGATGATCCCCTTTTGGTGCGCGTGCTGCACCGCCCGGCAGACTTCGACGAAGAGGGTCAGCCGCTTGCGCAACCCAAGACGCTCCTCATCGCAATAGCGAGTGATCGGCAAACCCTTGACCAAGTCCATTACGAAATAAGGTCGGCCCGCGGGCGTGGCGCCGGCGTCGAACACCCGTGCGATGTTGGGGTGCTCCATCATGGCCAGCGCTTGCCGTTCGGCTTCGAAACGGGCCACGACTTCCCGCGTATCCATGCCCGGCTTCAAGATCTTCAAGGCCGCTACGCGGCGGATCGGCTCCTTTCGCTCGGCCAGAAACACGATGCCGAAACCCCCTTCGCCGATCTGCTCGACAAGCTGGTAGGGACCGATCTCGTCGCCGGGCTGCTCTTGCTCCAGGGGCGAAAACGATACCGCGGGTGAATCGAGAAAGGCTCCGTCCCGCTCGTGCGCCCGCAGCAGCGCCTCGACGCGCGCCCGCAGACGGTCGTCGGCACAGGCTTCAACCAGGTAGCGCAGCCGCTCGTCAGGCCCAGTGATGCGGCGCGCCGCTTCGAAAATCGCACGTTCATCGGGTAGCAGCATGGCGGCGAGTACTCGCAAAGAGGTTGCTACGTCGTGTCGCCCTCGATTTCCACGCGCAGCCAGGCCCGCGCGTAGGCCCAATCGCTGTCGGCGGCGGACTTGGAAATACCCAAGGCTTCGGCGGCGGTTTCTTTGGTCAGGCCGGCGAAAAATCGGAGCTTGACAAGCTGAGACAATCGCCGGTCCTGCTGTTCCAGCTTATCGATGGCATCGTTCAGTGCCAACAGGTCGAGGTTCGGCGGAGCGGAAGCGAGCGCCAGATCCGCCATCTCCACGCGATGCCAATCGCCGCCGGATTTGAGCGTTCGTTTATGCCTCGCGCGATCAACCAAGATCCGACGCATTGCTTCGGCCGCAGCCGCAAAGAAATGTCCTCGGCTGTTCCATAATTGCCTAAGGTCGGCGTCCACCAGACGCAAATACGCTTCGTGTACCAAAGCCGTCGCGTCGATCGTTTGACCGGGCTTTTCCTGCGCCATCTTTTGAGCAGCTAACCGGCGCAGCTCGCCGTAGACCAGCGGTAGCAATCGCTCAGCGGATTGCTGGTCGCTTCCGTCGAACGCTACCGAGCTTTCTGAAATCTCGTTCATCGAAGGGAATCTGAAAAAGAAAAAAATAAAAGGTTCCAGGAACCGAAACGCGCGCGCGTCCCTGCCGGCGCGACCCATAAGCGGCGAAAATAGATGGATGTCTGCATGCTCCGCACCCGAATAGGCGGCGAGTCTCGCGGTTTATCCGCGGCGCAAGTACCCCGCGCTCGACTCGAAATATTTGCGGCGGCGCTGGCGGCTGGCGTCGGCGGCGGTTTGATGCTGTTCGAGATCGGAGCGGTTGGCCTGGCAATAGCGGCAGCCGACGGCTTCGAGATGGAAGGCGATGTAGCGGGCCTGGTCGTCGGGCAGCACGCCCAACAGATAGCTGCCTAGTTCGGCCCGCGTCGGGCAGCTCAGCCGATGGCGGCGCCAGATTTCGCCCAGCGAATGGACGCCCGCGTCGCGGCGGGCGTTGATCGCCGCCAGCCGCCGCGTCAGTTCGGGCGTCTGCCGCAGTGCATGCTCGATCGTCGACATCGCCTCGGCCGGCAACGCCTCGTCGAGGTAAGCTTCAAGTTCCGTGTCGCTGAAGGGCGTCTTCATGTTGCGCTAGATTGAGGTGACGGTTTTTGGAAAGGGGATAGTAGGGGGATGAGGGAGATAAGAGCGTTGGTATCCGGCATCAGGAGAGGCTCACGCGGAGGCGCGGAGCCAGCGAGCAGGTTGTAGCGGGACGACATGAGCATGCTTGAATTCCTGAACGGATGAAACACTGAACGAACTCGCGGATTCCTTCGCCTTGTGAGTTCGATCGCTTTTTTATCGGTAATTCTCGAGGTCGAGAATGCCTGACGCTTGGCTCTTATCTCGTCATCTTTTCTAATCCACATCCATTCTCAGTTTCTCAGTCCGCGGCGCTCCTCTCTTCCTCTGCGTCTCCGCGGCTCCGCGTGAGCCTTATTCCCCCGCCACCTGTCTCGGAACTTCTGCATTCTGTCTTCATCTCCCTCATCTCCGCTTCATCCCCACATCCCCTTCGAAAAAACCGCAAGCTCACCCCGCGTCATACAACTCCGGAAACACATCCTCCGACAGGCCCTGTTGCCGCACGGCGGCGCGGAGCTTGGCGAGGAAGTCGAACTTGTGGTTGGCCACCGTCTGCTCGGAGATGCCGAGTTGCCGGGCGGCGTCTTTGTTGGCGATGCCGCGGACGAAGAGCAGCTCGGCGCATTGGATTTTTTCCCAGTCGCCGCAGCCGCGCCAGTGGGCGATCAACTGCGACAGAACCGCGACCAGCGCCGTCGACTCCAGCCCGCGGCGCTCGCCGCTGCGGGCGATGCTGCTGGCCGGCCGGGCCGAGCCGGGCAAGTCCCACTCGTCCTGGCTGCTGGCGCCGCCGGCCAGGGGCAAGGTCGGCCGGCGTCCTTCGCGGCGCAGGTGGTCGGTCAGCTTGTGGGCGGCAATCGAAAACAAGTAGCTTTCCAGCGGCCGGGCCGAGTCGTAATTGGGCAGGCTGGTGAGAAAGCCGATGAAGGTTTCCTGCACCACGTCTTCGCTGGCCGCGCGCCGCCGCAGCCGCGATTCGACGAAGGCCAAGAGCCGCCCTTCGAAGCGGGCGATCAATTCGTCCCAAGCTTCGCTCCCGCCCGCGCGGATGCGGTCGATCAGCAGGCTGTCGGATTCACTGGTAGAGGACATCGGCAACGGGACTCGCAGCGAGAAACATCGCGGCGGCCCGGCTCAGAAACCGAAGTTCCTTTCCACCAAAATACCGGCGGCCCCCGCTAAAGCCAGTATCGCCGCTGCGGCGGCCGCTCGCAAGCGTCCGGTGTAATAGCCGCGGGTCAGCGTATCGAGCTTGAGGTAACCGAACAGCGTGCCGATCAGGCCCAGCACCAGCGCCGCCCCGACGCCCGTCGCAGCCAGGCGGCCGGCCACCTGGCTTTCGCGGTAGCGTCGGTCGATCTCCTGGTTCGCCTCCTTATCGAACACGAGCAGTGCGTGCAGGTTGTACATCGGGCCGACGGAATATTCGCTCTGTTCGAGCCATTCGCCGCGAGCGACGTGTTCGTGGATGAAGCTCGGCGACAGCGCGATTTTGGCGCCGGCTCGTTCGGTCAGGAAACGATCGATGTAACTTTTGACGGCTTCGTTCAGGGCCTCGTTCAGCTTTTCGTGGCATTCTTGCGGCGTCGTATAAGGCCCGGCGGTGGCGATCGTGCGGTACACGCCGTCTCGCTTGCCCGTCGGCTCGTCCATCCACGCCGGGCGGGCGGCGCCGGCCGTTTGCTTGCGGATCGGCTCGCCGGGTTGGGGCGACAGGTCGAAAGAGGGCGAGCGAATGGTTGCTGTCGCGTTTCCCTCGTCGGCGGGTACGGCGTGTGGTTCGTCGTCCGAGAGCACGATCTGGCTGCCGCGAGGAGCGCCGGCCGGCAGGCTTTCGACGAAACTTTCCTCATCGACGATTGTCGCGGGCAGATCTTCCCATCTCTGAGCCGTTACAAAATAGAATCCGAACATCGCCGCCACTGCCAGAAGTCCGAGTGCGCCGAAGGCAAGTATCCAGCGGCCGACCGGGCTGCGGGCCAGCACGATCGCAACGCCGAATGCGACAGCCAAGAAGAATCCCGCAAGGAAAATGATGGGAACGACTGCGACGACATTAGTTTCTTGGTGCATTTTAAACTCCGCTGTGTATCAAGCACGCGGCGATCGGCGAATTAGGAGACGACTTGCAGAACTGCGGTGCGTCGTAACGGGCACGGTTCTACCCTTTTTCGTGCTTTCGTCCTTTCGCGTTTTCGCGATCTTCCGACGTCTGATTTGCCGACTGGGAATTTACTTGGGGAGATCGCGAAAACGCGAAAGTGCGAAAACGCGAAAGGGATTCATTTGCGGCGAGCCGGGCCATATCGCCCGGCCTCGCGTAATTCGTCTTCTTGCCGGGCGGGGGCGCCCGGCCCTCCGTCGCTTTTCGATTCGTTTCACTGCCGGGCTGGGGCGCCCGGCCCTCCGTCGCTTTTCGATTCGTCTCTCTGCCGGGCGGGGGCGCCCGGCCCTCCATGTTTTCATGTCAACGCCGCGTGACGCGCACGCCGGCGCCGCGAGCCGTGCCAGGGGCTGGCCAGTTGCACGGCGACGGAAATCGTGGCGGCGATCATCAGGCTCCAAGGCTGAGGGAACGGCCAGAAGTAGCACAGCAGCCAGGCCCAAAACACGCTGACCGTTGTCGCCCAGAGGCTCAAGCGGCGCGGGCGGAACGGATCGGCCTGCCGCCACCAACGCAGCGCGACCAAGAGGAAGCCGAAGAAGGCCATGTGGCCCATCAAGGTCGGCGCCCCGGTGGAGTCGGTGAATTCGAAATTAATCAAGCTCTGCGGCTGGATTGGCTGTTGGTCGATCCACACCGAGCGCCACTCGTAAGGCAGATCGACCAACAGCCAGCTTTTGCTGGCGAAGGCGAAGGCGCCCAGGCCCAAGCCGACCAACAGTAGCAAGCAGCGGCGCAGCAAGGCCTCGCCGTCGCCGCGCTCCCAGAATTTCGCGGGCGTCATCACGGTCCAGGCGCCGGCCGTGCCGACCAGCACCAGCCAGACGAACTGTTCGGCCGAGGCGGCCTTGCCGCGCAGCACGCCCAACAGCACGCCCATCACCGTCGCCACGGCCGCCGAGACCAGCATCGAACCGGTCAGTTCTTGCATTCGCTCGCGAAGCGTTTTGATGGGAGGTTCGAACGTTCCCTGAGCCATGCCTACCCTCGGCGGTTGAGGCGGCGGAGCGGCGGCGACAGGGCGTACCGGCGCCGTCGGACGCGCTGCGCCGGGGCGCATTGCCGCAGGATGCGGCGATGGGCTCGAGGCCGGATGCTGAATGGCCAGCACGATCGAGCGCACTGCGTAGTACACGCCGTAGGCCAGAAAGGCGATCATCGTTAGCGGAATCAGTACGCCGCTAAACATAACGACCGTAAAAATGCTGATGCCGACGATCGCCACGCGGCCGCCCGTCGTAATCCGGCCGGACTTCCAAGCGTCGTCGATTTTCCACAAACCATTGCGGATCGCCCGCCAGATTGGCTCTTCGTCGACGAGCACGACGTCGGAGACGACTTTGTTTTCCGCCGGCCCAAGGGCGGCTGCGGCTCCGCCGCAAGCTCTTGGCGAGCGGGGGGCGTCAGCCCCCCGGTTGCATGACGCTACGGCACTGCCGGGCCACCCGGAGGCTGACGCCTCCGGCTCGCCAACTGAGGCCTCTGGCTCGCCAACTGAGGCCTCCGGCTCGCCAACTGAGGCCGCCGCGGGCAACGGGCCGGCGAAGTTGCTCGGCGCCGTCGTGACCGGGGCGTGCGGCGCGGCAGGCAGCAGCGCCGCCAACTCGGCGACCGATTGCAAACGGCCTTCGGGCGACTTGGTCAGCGTGCGGGCGATGGCCGAACGGTACGGCTCTTCGACGCCGCTCAAGTCGGGCTCGGCCGTGAGGTGCTTCATCAGCACTTCGCCGACGCTCTCGCCCTCGAACGGCACGTGCCCGGTGAGCATCTCGTAAAGAATGATGCCCAGGGCGTAGATGTCGATTTCCTTGCCGTAGCAACCATTGCCGATCTCGGGCGCCATGTAGTGGACGGTGCCCACGCTCTCGGTTTGCCCGCTGCGGCGGCTGGCGGAGATGAACTTCGACAGGCCATAGTCGCCGATCTTGACCAGCCCTTCGTCGCAGAAGATATTGCCGGGCTTGAGGTCGCGATGCACGATGCCGTGATCGTGCAGATAGCCCACGCCCGCGGCGATGCCGTGGAACCAGGCCAGCGCTTCTTCGCGCGGCAGGCCGTTCGGATGCCGCGAAACGACATTCTCCAGGCAATCGCCCGCGACGTATTCCATCACCACCCAGCTATCGCCCAGTTCGTCTTGCTTGATGTCGAACAGGCCGACCAGGTTGGGATGCTTGAGGTTGAGACATTGGGTCACGCCGCGCAGCTCGACGTCGAGATTGCGGCGGATCAGCTTGATCGCGACTTCCTTGCCGGCGTCGCTCGTGGCGTAATAGACTTCGCCGAAGCCGCCGCGGCCGATGCCGCGCTTGATGGTGAAGCCGTCCAAGGGGCGCGAACCGCTGGCGTAGGTGAATTTCATGGGGCCCGAGCGAGGTTGCTGCTCGGGCTCGGCTTGCGTGGCGCGGAGATTCATGGGTCGATTCCTGCCTACGTCTAGACTAGCGATTGCGAGTTGCATTTGTCCACTCGGGTCTCTAAATCGTTTCCAGGCTTAGAGAAAAATCGTCGGCTGCAACGCGCGAGCGGCCGCCGATCGGCCCGCGGTCGGTCGCCGCGACGCCGTCGATCTCGAAGGCGCCCGCGGCCCGGCAGTGCCAGACTGGCCCTTGCCGATACAAGACCACGTCGCGCGTCCAGTCACGGCAGACCACGTGAGAGTTTTCGCCGGGGCCGAGCACGCACGACTCGGCGACCAGCAGCACGGCGTCGGCCGAGGGCTGCGTGCGATGATGGCTGACGAACTCCAACCGCGCCGTGCGGCTGAGCGGGTGCGGGCGGCGGAAACGCAGCCGCACGTTATCGCCCAGTTCGATCAGGTTGCCGTCGGCCAGCGTCGCGGCGCTTTCGATCGTGCGGCCGTCGACGCGGACGGTTCGCAAGGGATCGATCAAGTAGCTCTCGCCGTCGCGGCGAACGCGAGCATGCCGGCGGGAGATATCGCCCAGGATCGGCACGTCGACCTGGCCGTCCGGCGCCGGCTGGCCGAGCATCACCTGATCGCTCGGACAGGCCAGGTAGCCGCCGACGCCGTCGACCCACAACAGGAATCGCGCAACGGCGACGCTCTCGCCGGCAGGCGCGGCGGCGGCGAACAGGTTTTGCTTTTTCTCTTCGGGTGGATGGGCCATACGTTTTCCGTTCAGCCGCGTGAAGGCTTGGGCGCCGAATCTCGCCGAGGGGATTCGCTGCCGCAGCGAATCGCCGCAGCGCATGCCGACCGCGGCCCAGGCGCGGCGCCGCGCGTCGCGGGCCGGCTCGTGCTCGGGGCAGAATTCCAACAGCGCCTCGGCGGCGGCCAGGGCCTCGGTCCAGTTCTCGGCGGTCACGGCCTCGTGCAAGCGCTCGTTCAGCCGGCGGCACTCGGCTGCTTTCACCCTACACGCTTTGCGGGCGTCGTCCAGCGCCGGCACATTGGGCGCCAGCGTGGCCGCGGCGGCCAGGTTTTCTTCGGCCTGAGCGAATTCACCCCGGCGGCAGAGACGCTGGGCATAGAGCATCCGAGTCGCTGCGTCGCGCAGCAGCCGGGTTTGCCGGCCGGCGTCGCCTTGGCGGGCCAGTTCGTCGAGCCGCGAGACGGCCGCCGCCGGCTCGCCGGCCGCCAGGTAGGCCTCGGCCTCGGCCAGCCGCCGCTCGACGAAGGTTTGCTCCAAGGTCGAGACGGCATCAGCGTCGGCGCCCCAGTCGCGCGCCGCTTCCAGGTCGCGCCAGCCGGCCGAACTTTGCCCGCCGGCCGCGCGGCGCTGGGCCCGCTCGACCAACTGACCGGCCACCTTGGCCAGCAGTTGCTTGGCCGGCAGAAACTCGCGGACTCCGCTTTCGCAGAGCAGCCGGCCCGCCTCTTCCAGCCGCCCGCCCTGATAGGCTTCGTCGGCTTCGCGGAGCTTGAGTCGCCAAGGTTGGAGCATTTGCCTATCCAGTTTAACGGGGAGATTGCACCACGGAGACACGGAGGACACGGAGAGGAGTTGAGGATTTTGGATTTTGGATTGGGGATTTTGGATTGAATCGAAAATCGAAAATAACTCCGTGCTCTCCGTGGTGAACTCATTCGCCTATCGGTTTTTATCAGCGCGTCTCGACCGCGATTTCCGCTACCGCAGAACTCTCGCCGTCGAAGTATTCGGTGACTTCGTCGACGATATTTCCCGGCGCCGGCTCGGCCAGCGGAATTTCGTCGCGCAGATAGTCGTCGGCGTTGACCAGCTTCTCGGCGACTTCGAGCCGGGTGCGCAGATCGGTCACCAGTTCCTTGGCGCGGCTGAGCTGGCTGTCGTCGAACTTGTAGTCGCTCGTGGTTTGGGCCGCCTCGACCATCTTCAGCCGGGCTTCGAGATGCTCGACGTCGACTTCCAATTGCCGCTTGGCGACTAACATGCCCTCTAGCTTCTGCCGGGCGGCTTCGAGGCTGCGCTGGCGAGCCTGGTGCATTTCCTTCAAGCTGGCCAGCGTGGCGTCGTGCGTCTTGTAACGCTCGAAGCGGTTGGCCAAATCGATTTTCACTTGCCCGACGGAGTAGCTGCGGCCGGCGTATTGAAACAGATCCTTGCCGGTCGCCAGATCGGCCTTCAACCGCATCATATCGCCACGGTCCTTCCCCTGGCGGCTTTCGGCCTCGGCGATTTTGTTGTCGAGCCGTTCGACCTCGACCTCTTCCTGGGCGATCAGGTGCATGTTCTTGCGGATGTCGGGCACCAGATCCTGCACCATCCGCCGGGCCCGGTCGATCTCGAACTCGACCGGCACGCTGTTTTTAATTGAATCCTGGAACCAGCCGGCCGTCGTGCCGACATAGCTGACCGCTTCGCGACCAAAAATCGCCAGGCACAACGCCCCCGCTCCCGCGCTCGCAATAATCACCTTCTTGACCATCGCACGATCCTCCATCTCTCGCAGCCCGACCTCGGCGACGGGGTCAAGCTCGCATTACCTTTGGTTTACGGCAGGTTAGACGCCTAACGCCCGCCAACGAGATCTCTTCGCCCGTGAAATGGGAATCTTGGGACCGGGGCTCAAGTTTTTCGTCGCCAAGCGGTTTTCGACGGGGCGAACGGCCTGCATTTCCTGCCGCAGGGGGGTGTTGCGGCGCCGCGGCCGAAATCTGAGAATCGCGGTAAGCAGTACTAACCCGCAGCGTCAGCGAAGAATTGCGGCGGAATGCCTCGCTGACGCTCTGACGCTTCGGGTTTGTGTGGTACGCCGCATCAAACAACGCTTGAGTAAAGGCGCCCGCCCATGAGCTTCGCCCACCTGACTTTGGCCACTCGCGACGTGAAGCGGTCGGTCGCGTTCTTTTCGACGGCGCTAGGCTGGCGGGCGATCGAGCGGCCGAACAATATCGGCCGGCCGGCGGCGTGGCTGGAAATATCGTCCGGGCAGGAACTGCACCTGATCGAAGTGCAAGACTTCGCCGCCTCGGAGTTCGAACGCGAATTCGGCCGGCACGTGGCGCTGGCGTTTCCGCAAGCGCAATTTGCTGAGCTGCGGCGCCGATTGGCCGACGAGGGAGCGGAACTGATCGAGCCGCTGCGACCGACCCCCTTCGAGCGATTCTTCTTCCGCGAATCGAACGGCTACGTGTTCGAAATCGTCGCGGCCGAGCGCCGCGCCGAGACGGACGCCAGCCGCTGGTATCGCTAAAGCGTCGCCGCAGACGCGGCTCAACGCCGATCTTCGCACGAGGCCATCCGCTCGACCTCTGCGATCCGCTCCTCAAACCAGTTCCAGCACGCGCCGCCAGCGCTCGGGAAAATCGGGCCTGAAGCCGGCCAGCACTTCGCGGGCTCTGTCGAGTTGCCGTTGGCGCCCTTTCATTTCCAGCGTCGCACAGTCCGAGAGATTGTCGTAGATGTCGCCCAGCTTGCAGAGCTTGACTTCGATCGGCGCCCGCAGCAGACCGGCGAGGTACTCGCGTTCGCGCTGGTCTTCCGGCAGCCGCGTATCTTTCGACAGCGCGGCCACGTAATCGGCCACGCGGGGGCCGAACCGCTCGCTCAGGTCGTCATGGTCGGTGCGAGTGTCTTCGATCGTGTCGTGTAGCACGGCCGCCGCCAGCGTCTCGCGATCGTCGACGCCAAACTCCACGGCCAAAATCATCAGCACGCGCATCGGGTGAGCGGCGTAGGGCGTGCGGCCGTCTTTGCGCAGATGCCCTTGATGGGCCCGCGCCGCAAACGAAATCGCTTCGGCCAACTGCTGAACGTCGAATCCGCTCATGGACTTCTCCGCCGGGAATCAACTCGGCGCCGTAAGCTGTAAGCTCATGCTCCACGCGTCGATTCGCCGCGGAGGCGCCGGCAATTATACCGCGTCAATTACGGTCTTCAGAATCACGTGGCCGTAATTTCAGTTCTTCTTTACCCGCAGCCGACCTCTTCGCCAACCGGCACGTAATCCTCGCTCACCGGGTAGTTGCGGAATTGGATCGAATAATACCGCTCGAACCAGTCGGCGAGGTCGGGCTCGACGCCTGGATCGTACTCGGGCGACACGTGCAGCGTCTTGCCGAAGACCGGCTCGCGGATTTCGCCCTGCTCGACGATCACCTGCCCGGCCTTGATCACGTAGCGCGGCAATTCGAACATCGTTTCCGCGTTGTCGTCGGGCGTGTAGATCGTTACGTCGGCGTCGCCGCCGGGGCCGAGGTGGCCTTTGTGCTTCAGGCCGAGAATCCGCGCGGGGGCGGCGCGGGTGATGGTGCAAATTTCGCCGAGCGTGTATTGCCGATCGAGATCGGCCAGTTGGCTGCGCTCGCGGACCAGCGGGTTGACCGACTTCAGCACGTCCTGCCGGTACGTGCGATCCATCAACAGCCGCACGATCTGCGGATAGGCCAGAAACGAGCCGCCGTTGGGGTGATCGGTGCTCATCACCACGCGCCACGGATCCTCGACCATCAAATACCATTCCAGGCCGATCGCCCATTGCAGCGCGTGGACCAGGCTCTTGTTGCGATACTCGATCGGGGCGATGCCGCAGCCCGACTCCAGCTCGGTGTCGCCGCTGAACCACTTGGTCTTGTAGACATTGCTCAGGTAATAGCCCAACGGGCCGTCGCCGGTCATGCTGGTCGTCTGGCCGAACAACACCTGGCCGACGTCGACGGTGACGTTCGGATGGGAGTTCACATACTCGGCCAGCGGCTCGACCTTGGAATTGAACGTGTTTTCGTCCCCTTCGCCGCCGCCGTAGCTGTGGAACTGAATATGCGTCAGGTGGCCGCGGCGGCCTTCGAGCGAACGCATCGTTTCGAGCGTCGTCTGCCAATTGCCCGGCATGCCGAGCATGTTCGAGTGGATGTGCACGGCGTGCGGGAGCTTCAACTCGTGGGCGGCTTGAGCGATGCCCTGAATAATCTGCCGCGGCGTGACGTCGAACGATCCGACGTTCTCGTCGAGGCCGTGGACGTTGCCGGCCTGTTTCGTTTTCCAAACCTCGACGCCGCCCGGGTTCACCAGCTTGGGAGCAAAACCCTTGGTCGACGCGAGCAGCCACGCGACGAAGTCCCGCAACCGCTCGGGCTCCTTTTCGGCGATCGAGCGCATCACGTAATGGTTGTTGCCCATCAGCACGTAAAAGCCCTTGTCGAGGCAGGGCGTATCCGCAAACTCTTCGTGGGCGTGCCGGGCGGAGAGTGGGGGCACGGCGGCGTCGAAGGCCGTGGTGTAGCCCAGCCCAGCGTACTTGTAGCCGGTGGCGAACGTGCTGGGCACGCTGCCCAGCGTCCCGCTATGGGTTTTCGACGTTCGCAGGACTTTGGGATCGCGGCGTTTTTCCTCGGGCCGCATTTTGCGGGCCATGTTCACTTTCGGCCCGGCGATATGGCAGTGCATGTCGATGCCGCCGGGCATCACCGCCAGGCCGGCGGCGTCGAGCGTGCGATCGGCCCACACGTCGGGATCGGTCGGCGCCGCGACGATGCGATCGTCCTCGATCCACACGTCGCGGATCTCGCCGTCGATGCCGTTTGCCGGGTCGTAGACTGTACCGCCGGAGATTTTGAAGAGCATGTTTGGGAGTGCGGAAGTCGGAATCGGAAGTCGGAACGAAGGGCGCCTGGTCGCGAGGTTCGTCACGCGGACGAACCTAATGTGGCGGTTTTGCGTCCGACGTCAAGCAGAGTACAGTCGGCCGACTGGGAGAGGCCTGACAAAGCAAAACCTTTTCACTATGCTCGATGGATGTGCGCGCGGCACGAAGCGATTCATGCCGGCCAGATCGGCCTCTTGCGGCGGTTGCTGGGCAAGGCGCCGCAGTGGTGACGGCGATCGACGGCGACCGCCCTCACGGCGCCACGACCCGGTTGCCGTCCTGCGGATTGAACAAATTGGCCAGCGTCTCGGGCGGAAGGTTGCTGGAGATCATGCGCACGCTCCCGTCGGCGAACAGCGCCAGAAACCCGCCGGGCCGGAAGTTTAACTCGGCGAACGGCTGCTTGGGATCGATCTCCAAGTCGTCAGGCTGCGTCCAGATCACGGTTTTCTCCGACTCGACCGCGGCAATCGTGTTCGAAGTGCCGTCGGTGATGGACGCGAACGTAGGCTCCGCGTCGCTGCGGAACAGGGCGAACTTGCCGGTCGCTTGCAGATAATTGGTCAAGCCCTTCGCGGCGTCGGCCGGGTCAAGCTTGGCGTTTTTATAGACGTCGGGCATTTTTGCGATCAATGCCTTGTTGTGTTCGCTGTCCCACGGCTCGTCCAGGTGGAATTGAGTGTAAAGGTTGTTTTGCTCGATGAACGGCAGAATATGCACCCGCCAACTCAACAGCGGCTTGCCGTCCTTGGTGTAGCTCGAACGGGGGAACTTCTTGAACACATCGGCGTAATTGTGATGGGCCAGCCCGATCATCTTCAGATTGTTCATCGTTTGCGCCCGGCGGGCCGCATCGCGCGCCGATTGCACCGCCGGCAACAACAGCGCGACCAACACGCCGTTCGTGGCGGGCATCAACGCGGCATCGCCGTGGACCGTCAGGGCCAGACGCTCGTTTTTCTGTTGCCGCTCGAGCAACTCGTCGCCGGTCTTGAGCATCCGCTTCGTGTATTGCACTGCGGCTTGCTCCTCGGCCGACGCCTCGCGCGCCGCGAGGGCGGCAAGGCGGCCATCGACGTACTGATTGCCCAAAATGAAAGCCTGATCGACCAGGCCGTTCAACTGGGCCGCGGCGTCGGCGTCGCGCCCTTCCAGGACAAGGGAAACTTCCAATTCAGACTCGACGCGCACGTGCGCCTCGATCGCCGTGAGCAACTCGGGGATTTTCAAAAACGGCTGCAACGGCGGCGGCAGCGGCGGCAACTGCGTCATGGCGCCCTGGATCGGCCCGCGCACCGGCTCCAAGGCGACGACGGCCGTCAGGGCGTCGGAAGCGTCGAAGTTTTTCAGCCGATCCAACAGCGGACTGCCGGCCTGCCGGTCGGCGAGCATTTCGCGCAGTTCTTCGGGCGGCGCGGCCAGGATCGTCCGCTCGTTGGCTAGCGCCACGCTCAGCGCATCGCCGGCCCCGCGGATTTTATAGAGTTTCACCTCGTCCGGCCCTTCGCCCCCTTGCGGTTCGAGGCGGGAAATCACGGCCTTGCGATCGTAGGGCGCCTTGAACCGCAGAATGAACGCCGCCGTCGGCGGTCGAGGCAAATCGACGGTGACCAGAATGACCAACTCCTCGATCTGCCAGGGATCAACGCCGAATTCCGCGAGCACGTGGGCCTGCGCCACCTCCAGCGGCAACATCTGGATTCTTTGCAACGCGAGCAACTGTTGCGGGTGCACGATTGCCGCTGCCAGCGGACGCGAGGTGATGTACTTCAAATCGAGCGGCTGGGCGGCTGCCGAGGCTGCGGCTTTAACTTGGGCGGTCGTCGCGGGCGCGACCGTTTTGGGGGGCGGCGCTTTGGGCGGCGCCGCCGGCCGCCGCGCCGGCGCGGGCTTGGTTCTTGGCGATGCGGCTCGCTTCTGGGCCAAAGCCGCCGCAGGCGAAAACGCCATCGCCGCCGCCAATACGCCAACCAACGCCCGCCGACAGAAAATCATGTTCGATCGCACTGGCGCCTCCCGGTCGTTGGAAACAGGTTTGCTCGAAAAACACTTTAGTCAGAGAAGACTTCAGATAAGACAACGTTCTGTCCCCATCGCGAGCTGCGGTGGGACGCTGTTGTGCGGCTTAAGCTACCATGCACGCCAAGCGAGTTGCAAGGTTTTTGGCGCCATGCGCTGAAAGAGATTTAGTTCGCACTTTTTTGCGACAAACTTTTCACGACAGTCGCACCCGCGGCTATTTCGCCGCATCGGCGAGCGACTCGCCGGCCAGACGGTAAATGGTGGCGTCGTCCAGCGGCCTGGCGCCCAGCGAGCGATAGAAGCGAATCGCCGGCTCGTTCCAATCGAGCACCGACCACTCCAGCCGGCCGCAGCCGCGCTCGAGAGCCAAACGCACGACGGCCTGAAACAACGCTTTGCCGTGGCCTCGCCCGCGATACATCGGCTCGACGAACAAGTCTTCGAGGTACAAGCCCGGCTTGCCGGCGAAGGTCGAATAGTTGTGAAAGAAGAGCGCGAAACCGACCGCCTCGCCCGCTTCTTCGGCCACGAGCGCTTCGGCCCACGGCCGCGGCCCGAACAAGTGCTCGCGCAATTGCCGCTCGTCGAAGGCCACCTCGTGTTCCAGCCGGGCGTGTTTTGCCAGGTGGCGGATCAAATGGCAGATCGCCGGCGCGTCTTCAATCGCGGCGGGTCGGATCATGGGAAGCTCGCGCGGAGAGCGATACGGGTTGCTCGTTTCAGGTTCCACGTTCGTTTCGCTCTGGGCGCGCCTTTCTCAGGGCGCCGGGAGGGCGATCATAGTTCGGGCCGCGACGGCGCGTCGGCCGCGGGCTCGAACGCGACCGGCGGCTCGCGCAGGAACTCGTAGGAGAACGCGCCCAGCAATTCGCCTCGCTCGACCAGATGGCATTGTTGGCATTGCTCGACGGCCAAGATCGGTCCGAGCATGCGAATGCGATTGACCGAGGCGTCGATCGCCAACGATTCGCCCTCGTGGAGCTTCGCCAGCGCTTGGCGCTCGAACGCATCGAGCGGACGCACCGGAGCATCTCGCAATTCGTTCATGTCGGGCAAGCGATTCGCGACGTAGACCATCGGCTGTTCGTGTTTGCGCAGGCTGACCAGCTCCAACCGCGTCGTCCGCCAGCGTTCCTTCGTATCGCGCGCGGCCGGCTTGAGTCGCGGCAGCTCGGAGAAGGCGTGCGGCTCGAAGCCCGCCACGTGCGCAGCGTCTTTGACCCAGCCGAAGACCGCCGGGTTGACGAAATCGACGAATGCTCCGACGTGCAACGGCTCGAGTTCCAGGGCCGCTTGCTCTTGCTGCGCCAGAGGCGGAGATTGTTGGTTCTGCACTGCGGAGTAAGAGGACGGCGCGATGTCGGCGCGAACGCCTGCGACGCGGTCGTGTCGGGCTCTCGAAGATCGGAGATAGTATGGATCGGGTCTCCGCATTCGTCCGACGCCAAAGCCTTGGCTGTCGATGAATTGCCGAACCTGGCTTGCGTGGGCGTAGGCTAACGTCTGGGCGCGACCGGGATATGAGAACCGTCGGATCTTTTCTTCCAAAAGACTCAGCGATGCGACCGAGCGTTGTTTTTCCTGTTCGCTGCGAGGCGGAATTCGCCGCGCGTCGGCGGCTCTCGCGCGGTCCAATTCGTAACTCAATCGTTTGCCGAGCGATTCGAGCGGATACGTTCGCCGAACGTTGGCCCACCTGCGGAATTCAAACCCGCCGAGCAAGAGAGGGACGAGTAGCACGGCGCCGAGCGACCACTTTACGAACGTCGCTGTGCGGGCCTGGGCGGCGAAGCAAATCCAGCCGATGATAACCAGCAATGGGAGCGTCAAGAAGAAGTAGAAGGCCGACAGAGTGATTGCGACAAACGCAGCCGCTACGCCCGTCAGCAGGGGAACCACCGTTTTGGCGAAAGCTCCCTTGTTGCGCAACGATTCGAAGAGCAACGCCGCCGCGCCCAAGGCGATCGCTGTGATGCAGAGCCAAACAAGCAACATGGCGCCACCCCGCGAAAAGAAGTGAAGACGAAGATGTGCGACTTCCGGCCGCGCGCGAGAAGAGCCGCCGGCGCATGCAGCTTACTGAGAAAACCGGCTGGCAGCAAGGAAAAGGCGCCGAGAGGAGCGGACCGGCGCCGCAGCCAATAAAAAAGCCCTTCGCAGGCGGGGCAGGTACCTACAAAGGGCCGAGTGTTTGGGAGTTGCCCCCCTCACACGTTTTTCATTATGGCCAGGTTGTGAAGGAAAGCAAGCGTTTTCTGAAAGATTTTTTATGGGCTGAAAGACGGAGGCGCTTTCGCCGCCTGCAACGGCGCTTCGTGGGGCGGCCTTCCAGGCCGTCAGTGGGAGACGGCCTGGAAGGCC
>DATKRK010000095.1:0-5614 GCA_035532215.1 Pirellulales bacterium
CCGCAGATCGAGCGCAACGAACATTTCCCGCGGCGCGTGAACGCCGAGTTTGTCGAGGTGCTTTCGCCGACCGAAGTGCGGATGCGCGTTTGGGAGCGCGGTTCGGGCGAGACGTTGGCCTGCGGCACGGGCGCCAGCGCCGTGTGCGTGGCCGGCGTGCTGGCCGGCAAGACCGGCCGCCACGTGCTGGTGCACATGACCGGCGGCGATCTCGAACTCCAGTGGGCCGCCGACGATCACGTCTACATGACCGGCCCGGCCGTCGAAGTGTTTTCGGGCGAGTGGCCGGAATGAAGCTCCACCGCAACCCGCTCGCCGTCAAATTCGCCGGACTGCTGGGCACGATGGCCATCCGCTCGTGGATGTCGACGCTCGATTGCCGCGTGGTCTATTACGACCCGACGGTCGACCCGGTGCATCCGGACTACGCGGGCCAGAAGATTTTTATTTTCTGGCACGAGTACATCTTGCTTCCGCTGGTCAAACGCGGGCACTGCAATCTGGCGATGCTCTTGAGCCGGCACGGCGACGCCGAAATTCTGAGCCGCGTGGCGTATCACTTCGGCTTCGATTGCGTGCGCGGCTCGACCCGTCGCGGCGGCGCCGCGGCCTTGCGCGAGCTGGTCGAAAAGAGCCTCCAGATGAACCTCACGATCACGCCCGACGGGCCGCAAGGGCCGCGCCGCGTGCTGGCCCAGGGGCCGGTCTATCTGGCCTCGAAGCTCCGCTTGCCGCTGGTGCTGTTGGGCCTGGGCTACGACCGGCCTTGGCGGGCCAACAGTTGGGACCGTTTCGCCATCCCTCGTCCGTTCTCGCGGGCTCGGGCCGTGATCGGCCCCGCGATCCATCTGCCGGCGGACTTGGACCGCGACGGGGTCGAACATTATCGCCAACAAGTCGAGCGGCTGTTGAACCGGCTGACCAGCGAGGCCGAAGCCTGGGCCGAATCGGGCGATCGCAAAGTCGGCGAACAGCCCGTCCGCTGCGAGCACCCCCAGCCCCGCGCCTTGCGCCGCGCCGCCGAAAAGCCCTCGCCCAAGCTGTTTTTGGCAGCCTAGCGACAAAGTAGAAGCGGCATCCTTGCCGCTTTCAAACGCGGCAGGGATGCCGCGTCTACGTCGCGCGTCTGCCCAGAGACGCTTGATCGGCCGATGCCGACCCGCGAGAATTACGGCGGCGCTCGGTCGCAACGCCCACGCGTATTGACCGACGAATGGGCGGAATCTTCGCAGCGAGGGAGGCGGACCGATGGCAGACGCAAACCAGCCTGGCGCCGCGGGCGACCCGTTCGACCTGCGCCGCTTCGTCGAGGCGCAAGCGGACGACTACGAGCGGGCGCTGGCCGAGATCAAAAGCGGCCGCAAGCGATCGCATTGGATGTGGTACGTGTTTCCGCAGTACGCAGGGCTGGGGTTCAGTTCCACCTCGCAGCATTACGCCATCCAGAGCCCCCAGGAGGCCGAGGCCTATCTGGCCCACCCGCTGCTCGGGCCGCGGCTCGTGGAATGTTGCGAGGCGGCGCTCAGCGTCGCAGGGCGGTCCGCGCTCGAGCTTTTCGGTTCGCCCGACGACCTGAAGCTGCGCTCGTGCGCAACGCTCTTCGCCCGCGTCTCGCCGGCCGGATCGGTGTTCGAGCGGCTGCTCGACAAGTATTTCGAGGGCCAGCCGGATGAGAAGACGTTGCGGTTGTTGGGGATGGCGGACGAAACAGACTGAGCGGAAGCAGCCGACCGGAGAAAAGGTTCGCCTTTCCCGGCGTTTTTGACAACCGGCGTTTTTGACAACCGGCGATTTGCGACCTAGATAACCTGTGGAGTCGCGACGGGCCGCTTGGGCGCCGCGCGGTTCTCTGCGGAGCAAATCGATAAAGGCAAACCGATCGCGAGGTCGGGGCGCAAAGCCATGGGACTCGCTCGCCGAGTTCGCCAGGCCGCCGAAATTGCAACCCAGCCTAGCTCACCCTTTCCGAGGCGGTTGCGATGTCGGATGGATTTCGAGTCCTACGTTTCCGCGTTTGGAACTCGCGCGCGGCGGCGCCGCTGAAGCGGCTGATGCTCGGATTCTTCGCGCGATGCGTCCTGGCGCCGATTCCGGTCGCGGCGTCGCAAGCCGTCGTTTCGCGATCCGTGCGAGACGAACTCGGCGGCAGCGGCCTCTTCGACCGCCCGGCGCCTGCGTCGCTTGGGCGTCGTGCAAGGCGCCCGCGTCGCACGGGGACGGCGACGGTGGAATTTGCCGTGGTCCTGCCGCTGTTGCTGGTGATGCTGTTGGGCATCATCGAAATGGGCCGAGCCATGATGGTCGGCGAAGTGACGGCGGCCGCAGCGCGGCTCGGGGCCCGCGCCGCGGTGATCAGCGGCGCCAGCAACGCGCAGGTCGCAAGCCTGGTTTCCGCCTACTTACAAGCGGGCGGAATCAAGAATGCCACGACGGTCATCAACATCAACGGCGCAGCCGGCGCCGATGTGTCGACGGCGTCGACCGGCGACGCGATTCAGGTCACGGTGCAGGCGCCCATGAACTCGAACGCCTGGGCGGTGAATTCCTTTTTCAATTCCAGGCGCATCTCGGGCGCCGCTACGTTCGTCAAGGAGTAATTGCATGCCTCGCCGCCGTCGCTCGAAGTCGCGAAAGGGGGCCGTGATTGTCCTGGTCGCGCTGTTTCTGGTCGTCGTGCTGGCCATGGCGGCGTTTTCCACCGACGTAGGCTACATCTGCCTCACTCAGACCCAACTGCAAACGGCCGCCGACGCCGCGGCTCTGGCCGGCGCCCAGAAGTGCCTGCTGCCCAGTGTGCCGGGCAGCGCCCAGTTCGACGCCGTCTGCGCGCAGACCGTTCGACAAGCACAATCCGCCGCCGCCGCTTACGCCAGGCAAAATCAGGCCGGCGGCGTCGACATTTCGCTGGCCTCCGCCGACATCACGGTCGGCAATCAGGCCAGCTTCCCCGGCGCTCCGGTGACGGCGTGGCAAGCCGGCCTGTCGCCCAACGCGGTGCAGGTCGTCACGCGCCGCGACGCGATCGCCAACGGACCGCTCGCGTTGTTCTTTGCGCCCCTGCTGGGAGTCGAACATTCCAGCCTGAAGGCCACCGCCACGGCCGCCTACGAAACCGGACGCTACAGCGTGACGGGCTTCAGCCCGGCTAGCGGCCAGAATGCGAAGCTGCTGCCGATCGCCATCGACGTCGGCACTTGGACTCAGTTCCGCAGCACGGGCTGTTCGGCGAACGGCGCAAGTTACGACGATTACACGGCCGGGCTGGTGCTGCCCGATTCGTCCGTCGAGCCCCCTGCCAACGTCTCGGCCGGCGGCGACGGAATTCCGGAGTTGGTCGGCGCCTATCCGCAGAAAACCGCCCCAGGGAACTTCGGACTCGTCGACTTAAGCGCCAGCGGCGGCTGCAACGGCGACATAGCGAACTGGATTCTCAACGGCGCCAGCGCGGGCGATCTTTCCTCGTTCGGCCCCCAAGGTCTACAGGCCACGTCCGGCGCTCCGGCCGCCTTGAGGGGCAACACGGGGTTGACCTCGTGCGACGTGCGCGATTTCGCCGCCATCGTCGGCCAGCCGCGGATCGTGCCGCTGTACTCCAGCTACTCGGGCAACGGAGCGAACGCCGGCTACTCGATCGTCGGCTTCGCCGGGGTAACCGTGGTGCATGCGGCGGGCGCCGGCTCGAACATCTCGATCATCCTGCAGCCCGCGTTGGTCGTCGACTCGACGGCCGCGACCAGTTCTTCCGCCGCCACGCTCGGCGACTTCGTCTATCCCCGCGTGCCGTTGGCGCTGACGCGGTAGCCGCGGCGTCTTCGCCGCCTAAGGAGCGCGGCAGGGATGCCGTGTCTACGCCGCCCAATGAACGCGGCAAGGATGCCGCGTCTACGCAGGCATCGTCGCCAACCGCCAAGCCGAGCGGGCAAAAAACGTGCTCGGTCGCCAGGCCCGAGGATTTTTAACGGCCTGGAACCTGCGGCGCGTTAAAACGGTGGCCCCCGAGGGTTAAAAGATTACCATAGTGTGCTTGCGTGCGATGATAGGTTCCTGGAACCTTTTTTCGCCCACACGCCTTGCGCCGCGCCGGGGAGGCGGCCGCATCGCCGAAGCTGCATTGGGCGGCGTAGGATCGCGCTCGTTGGTCTACGGCCCACGCCGCCGGCCGAAGAGGATCGCGAAAGCGCGAAAGGACGAAAGCACGAAGTTTTGATTGGCCCGAGTCGTAGGGTGGGCAATGCCCACCATCTGCGGCTCAACGAATCGCTCCCGCGGAAAAACCGGGGCGTCTGGATTCGCGGCCGCCCACCGCCGAATCACATCTAGTCATTCGCCAGCGCCGTCACGCTCACGGTCCGGCCTGGCATATATCGTAACAGTTCTCCTTACGTCGTATCCAGCGGCCTCACCAACGACTCGATGCTCCTCGAACTCGTCAAAGTCGTCCTTCCATGTGTCACGTATAACCTGCCTTACAAGCTCTGAGAGCCGAGTTGTATTACCGCGGCCTTCGTGCAGACTCGCTGGCCAGCTTAGCCCTCGTGCGTTTATGATAGTTCCATTATGTTTTGGCACCATAATAACTGTGTCGGCCTCCTTAAAGTCGTCTTTGAAGTCCCGCGGATGCATAGCGTCTTCGTCTTCGTCGTAACTGAACTCTCCCTCGAAATTAAACGCCAACTCGCTCAGGTCAGTGATACGTGTGGCAAACTCCTCCGGATTAAGCCACTCACCAGCCCAGCGAAGGATGGGCAGTTGTCCAATCGTGCCGCCACATTCGAGCACAGTTTCTGCGGACTTGGCTTTACGCTCGTCATCGAGACGCGATTCAAGCAAGAGCCGGGCCTGATCGGTCGCCCATGCCGACAGCACATCCTTCGGAACGCGTGGTAGCGCCGCATCCCTCGCGGCTGTGATTGCGTCGCCCGAAAGGATGCCCTGAACGTTTGACAGGCGGTTCGCTCGCAGGCCGGAAACAGTGACCCACCCAGAGCCGTCGCTCCAGTAAGAGCTTGGCGATATAGTCGCCCTTCCGAATACTTCACCGTTGGGGCCCTTTAAGTGACGCATCAGTGACACCGTAGAAGCCGCGGGCTTGTCGTTAACATTCTCGAAATTCAAGCGGCGCAGCAATTTAATATCGGGGATATTGAGCCAATCACCTCCCGTTACGACAGCGGCAAGAGCGTCGTCCTCTCCGGAAACGAGGCTCACGTCCAAGCTGGGTGCCAAGGCAGCCACAACGCGGGCTAGTGATCGGTTCTTTCCGATTTTCCCTCCCCAAAGCAATCCATTTTCGGCATGGGGGCTCTGCCTGAGACGCACCTCGATTCGCGTGCCTCCATCCAAGGGTAATTCATGGGGTGATGCTTGCCACAAAATGGGCCGGCCGGCCGGCCCTCCTCTGATTTCCAGTACCCGTGCGGTTTCCTCACCTTTGTCACATCGTCGGCTAATCACGCGCACTGTGTCACCTAGCATGGTAACCGTTCACGCCCCGGCGTAGCCGGGGCGAAAACTGCTCTTCGCGCATGAGGCGAAATCGGCGAAATAGTCGGTATGTTGCCGCCGCAAGCGCCGATTACGCCCGAACAACTGCAGGCATTGCCGCCCGAAATCC
>DATKRK010000096.1:0-36937 GCA_035532215.1 Pirellulales bacterium
ATATCGCTGCGGGCCGCCGGCCGCCCAGCACACCTGCTCGGTCACCAGGTACTTGAAGCCTGCCGGCAGCACGCGATGGTGCGCTTCGTCGACCTTGGGATTGGCGTTCAGCCGCGGATCGTCCATCACGCGATCGATGAAATCATCGACCACCGCGGCGATCGCATACACGCCGCCCAGGCGTTCGTAGAGTGAAGTTTTCGCAGCTTGTTCGCCAGCCGGATCGGTCATCGAGCAACTCCCGCAACGAATGGAAAATGCAATAGGCCCGCGTGCGGTTGATGATACCGCGAGAAAATTCTCTGAACAGCCAGACCATGCTTCGCCGCGCACCCGACGTCCTGCTGTGATTTTGTTGATGGCGCGTGCGGCGTTAGAATCAATAGCATGTCGGCTGCTCCCCCAACGAATCTGCAGTTCACGCTGCGACGCCTGTTGATCGTCATCGGAGCGATCGGGCTTGCGATCGGAGCTCTAGTTGGCGGTTGGCGACTTTACTTCCACTGGCTTTATCCGTACGGGCGGAGCCACTGTTGTGACACGGGATTGTGGGCAAGCCTTCAAAGCTACGCGGCTTCTCACGGCGGCGCCTTCCCCGCCGGCGAAGCGACGCCCGAAGCCTCGATGAGTCTACTTTATCCAAAGCATGCCGATGCCAACGCGCTCCGCGGAAAGATTGTACCCCTCGCAGAGGTCGAGGCGGCGTTGAAGAAAAACGGGCGGCTTGATCCGACCACGTGCGGCTGGCACTACGTCGAGGGCTTGACCACGAGCGACGACGGCACGATCGCCGTTCTGTGGGACAAGGTCGGCCTCGGCCACAACGGCGAGCGTCTGCCCCAAGGCGACCATGATGTGCTCTTCCTGAGCGGCCATACCGAACGCATTTCTGGCGATCAATGGCAAGCGTTTCTGGAGGAGCAGAAAAAACTGTTTGAGAGCCGACCGACACAACCCGGGCAATCCACAGCCTCTGCGCCAGAGACGCGGTAACGCCTGCCGCAAGCGAGCGCCGTCTGCAAGCCTAAGCGGTTCGAATGCGCCGCGAAGTGCGGCGACGCACGCTGTTCCCGGCAATGCGAAACCGCGCTTCATCGCTCGGCGGAAGAATCCGCAGAGAATTTCTTGGCACGCTGTGAAAAATTGCCCCCGCCAATTGCTTGATTATGACTCCGATTGCTGGCATCATCAGATACGCTTATTGAGATCTCAGGCGAGGCTCAAGCCGGCGGCCATGCGCCGAATCGGGGGATTCGGGCGGTTTTGGTTTGCGCCGCGGCTTCGCGCTTCGCCTGGGCGATCGATCACTTGCCCGTCCGCTCACCCCGCCTGAACAACCGATCGCATGGATTCGACCGCCCGCCAACCGCTCTCTGCTTCCGCCGACGGCCCCGCGTCGCAACCGAAACCGGCCTTCAAGGCGCCGTATCCCGGCACGCCTGCGATGCCGCGCTGGACGACCGGCGAACTGCCCGACGCCCCGCAGTTCACCTGGAAGAATTGGGCCGCCATGCTCGGCCCCGGGCTGTTGATGGGCGGGGCGGCCATCGGCGGCGGCGAATGGCTGATGGGCCCGATGGTCACGGCCCGCTACGGCGGGGCGCTGTTGTGGCTGGCCACGCTCAGCATTCTGTCGCAGGTGGTCTACAATATGGAGATCAGCCGCTACACGCTCTATAGCGGCGAGCCGATCTTCACCGGAAAATTCCGTACGCTGCCCGGACCGCATGTCTGGCTGCTCGTCTATTTGCTGCTCGACTTCGGCGCGGTCTTTCCGTATCTCGCTTCGAGCGCGGCCACGCCGGTGTTCGCGATCTTGTACCAGCGGATGCCCGATCCGAACGCGACCAACACGCTGTTCAGCGTATTGGGCTTTGCGTTTACCGACGGGAGCCTGCTCAAGCTGATCGGCGGCGTGGTGTTCGTGCTGGCCATGGTCCCGCTGATTTTCGGCGGCAAGGTGTACAACTCGCTGAAGGTCGTGATGTCGTTCAAGATCGTCACGGTGTTCGGGTTCCTGGCGGTGGTCGGCTTCCTGTTTTCGCAGCCGCAAACCTGGACCGAGATCGCCAGCGGCTTCGTCAAATTCGGCAACGTGCCGGTCACGCGCGGCGAGGATCTCAACGGCAACGGCCGGCTCGATCCGGGCGAAGACTGGGACGGCGACGGCCATTTGGACGGCGTCGAAGAACGAACCGGCAAAGGCCCCAACGACTTCAAGGATCTCGACGGCGACGGCATTTGCGACGGCGACAATATCGACAACATCTTCCTGTCGCTCGTCCAAGGCCGCGGCTTCCCGCACGTCAACCTCGACATGATCGCCTTGCTGTGCGCCATGGTGGCCATCTCGGGCCAGGGCGGCTTGTCGAACACGCCGCTGAGCAACTACACGCGCGACCAGGGCTGGGGCATGGGCTCGCACGTCGGCGCCATTCCCAGCGTCGTCGGCGGCCATCACCTGCAGCTTTCGCACGTGGGCTGCGTGTTCGAAATCACCAAAGATTCGCTGGCCGGCTGGAAGCGCTGGTATCGGCACCTGATGCGCGATCAATTAGTGGTCTGGATGCCCGCTTGCTTCATCGGGCTGGGCTTGCCGAGCATGCTTTCGGTGCAGTTTCTGCCGCGCGGCACGGCGGCCGATAGTTGGACGGCCGCCGGCATGACCGCCACCAACATCGGCGAACAGGTCACGAGCTTGCACGGCGCCGCCTGGGGCAACTTCTTCTGGTTCATGACCTTGTTCTGCGGGCTGCTGGTGCTCGCGCCGACCACGTGCAGCACGGCCGACGGCGCCATTCGCCGCTGGCTCGACGTCTTCTGGACTTCCAGCCCGCGGCTCCGCCGCGTCGATCCGCGAGCCATCGGCAAGCTCTACTTCGGCTTGCTCTGCGGTTACGTCGGATTGGGGCTCATCATGCTGTTGTTCGTGCCGGGCGGACGGCTGCTGGAGATCGCGGGAAAGTTCTTCAACTACGCCCTGGGCTTCAGTTGCTGGCACGCCCTGGCGGTGAACGTGATTCTGCTGCCGCGCGAACTGCGGCCAAGTTGGTTCGTGCGGATCGCCCTGTTCCTGTCCGGCGCGTTTTTCTTGATGATTGCAGGGCTGACGACCTATGTTTGGCTGGCGGGCGCCGGGTGATTTGGGATTTTCGATTGTGGATTTTGGATTGCAGATTGGCGGCCCTCACGCCTGCCCTCTCCCAAAGGGAGAGGGGGGGTACGCCTTCCAGATGTCCGGAGATTGACTCCGCGCCACGACGCACCCGGAGGCTGACGCCTCCGGCTCGCCCAATGGCGAATGCCTCCGGCTCGCCTGATTGCTGAAGCCCGACGCCCATTCCCTGGAGAAGTATTGATGCGTCTCTCGACTCGAATCGCCAGCTTGGCGACTATCCTGCTGACGGCGACTTCGGCTAGTGCGACCGATTGGCCGCAATTTCGCGGGGTGAATTGTTCGGGCCGGGCGGAGACCGCCGACAAGCTGCCGGCCGAAATCGGGCCGGAGACGAACGTCATTTGGAAGACGGCCCTGCCACCGGGCCACTCGTCGCCGGCTGTGGTCGGCAAACGCATCTATCTGACGGCCGTCCGCGGCGAGCAACTGCTGACCATCGCCCTCGACCGCGCGACGGGCAAGGTGCTGTGGGAAGTCGAAGCCCCGCACGAAAAGCTAGAGGCGATCCATCGTATCGGCAGTCTCGCTCAGCCCAGCCCGGCGAGCGACGGCGAGCGAGTGGTGAGCTTCTTCGGCTCGAGCGGGCTGTACTGCTACGACGCCGAGGGGAAGCTGCTCTGGAAGCGGCCGATGGGGCCGTTCAACAACGATTTCGGCGCCGGCACGTCGCCGATCATCGTCGGCGACCGCGTGATTCTCTGCCAAGATCACGACACCGATTCGTTCATGGAGGCCATCGACAAGCGGACCGGCAAGACCGTCTGGCGCACCGATCGTTCGGAATTTCCCCGCAATTACTGCACGCCGGTCATTTGGGAGGTCGACGGCAAGAAGCAAATCATCGTCGCCGCCACGCTGCGCGTCGTCGGCTACGATTTCGAGACCGGCCGCGAACTGTGGACGGTGCGCGGCATCGCCCGCACGGTCTGCATGACGCCGGTCGTGGGTCAGGACGGCACGCTCTACGTGGCTGGCTGGTCGGCGGGCGGCGACGCCGGCGAGCGGATTTCGGTCGAACCGTTCGAAGAGGCGGCCTCGCGCTTCGACGCCAACGGCGATCGCATGCTCGCGGAAGACGAACTGCCCGACGGGGCGATCAAGCAGCGTTACTCGCAAGTCGATCGCGACAAGAGCGGCACGATCACCCAGGCCGAATACGATTTTTTTCGCGGCTTGTTCGATCAGTCGCGAAACGTCGTGATCGCCATCAAGCCGGGCTGCGAGGGGGACGCGACCCAATCGCACGTGCTCTGGGAAAACAGCAAGTTCGTGCCGTTTTGCTCTTCGCCGCTGTATACCAACGGCTTGATCTTCACCGTCAAGGACGGCGGCATCGTTTCCTGCCTCGACGCCGAATCGGGCGAGATGCTCAAATATGGTCGGCTGGGCGCGACCAAGAACTACTACAGCTCGCCGGTGTCGGGCGACGGCAAGATCTATCTGATCAACGAGATCGGCCAGTTGAGCGTCGTCAGCGCCGAACCCAAGTGGCGCGTGCTCTCGACGGCCGACTTTGGCGAAGATGCTCACGCCACGCCGGCCCTCGTCGACGGCAAGATCTATCTCCGCACCGCCGGGCATTTGTACTGCTTCGGGCTCACGCAGCCTTGAATCAGCCCTTGCCGCTCGAGGGGGCGGGTGATAGATTACTATATTCCCCATTGAATCTAACCGATGACCGACCGGGGTGGCCTGCCAGGGCCCTCGCTTTCCGGCGGCTAGTGACGAGGACTGCGGGTCATGAAGAAGAACATTCATCCGAAATACGTGGAAACGACGGTCAAGTGCGGCTGCGGCAACACGTTCAAGACTCGCAGCACTATGCCGGAGTTGAAGATCGATATTTGCAGCGCCTGCCACCCGTTCTACACCGGCAAGCTGAAGTACGTCGACACGGCGGGCCGCATCGAGAAGTTCAAGAATAAGTTCGCCAGCGCCGGCTACGCCAGCCTGAACCGCGGCAAGAAGGCGCCGAAGGCCGCCCCGGCCGCCGAAGGTTAGCTGCGGCGAAGTCGCTTTTCACCTCGCGGCCTGTCTGCGGCAAGCCTGCGCGCTTGCCGGTTTCTCGGGCGACTTGCCGCTTGACTCTTCGCTCACGCTTCGGCTTTGTATAGGTCGACGGCCGTCGCGTCGCTCACTACCAACCCGAAGCGTCAGCGAGGGCAACTCCTGGCTCCTGTTCGCTCACGCTTCGGGTTGGCACTGGCCGGCACGCTGGCGCCGCGATTTCCCCACTCCCTGGCGAGGGACTTTTCATGCGCGATTTACTCGATCAAAAACTGGCTCGGTTCGACGAGCTTGAAAAACAGCTCGTCGATCCGGCCGTACTGGCCAATTCGAGCCAGCTTGCCGGCGTGGCCCGCGAACGCGGGTCGCTGGCCAAGCTGGCCACGAAGTATCGGCATTTCAAGGAACTCAACGCGCAAATCTCCGACGCTCTGGAGATGACCGAGGGCGACGACGCCGAAATGCGCGATTTGGCCGAGGCCGAACTGCCGCAGCTCAAGGACGAGCGCGAGGCGATCTGGAGCGAAATCTTAGACCTGACCATCGGCGGCGAGGACGCCAACCGTACGCGCTGCGTGATGGAGATTCGCGCCGGCACCGGCGGCGACGAGGCCGCGCTCTTCGCCCGCGATCTGTACGAAATGTACAAGCACTACGCCGAAACGAAGGGCTGGAAGATCGAAGTCCTCGAACTGCACCCGACCG
This sequence comes from Pirellulales bacterium, assembly GCA_035532215.1. Lineage (GTDB taxonomy): Bacteria > Planctomycetota > Planctomycetia > Pirellulales > JAICIG01 > JAICIG01. The sequence goes on from DATKRK010000096.1 coordinate 5,891, forward strand.
AACTGGGCGGGTTCAAGGAAATCATTCTCGGCATCGAAGGCGAAGGCGTCTATCGCGAGCTGCAATACGAAAGCGGCGGCCACCGCGTGCAGCGCGTGCCCGAGACCGAGGCCAAGGGGCGCATCCACACTTCGGCCGCGACGGTGGCCGTGATGCCCGAGCCGGAAGACGTCGAAATCGACCTGAAGTCCGACGATTACCGCATCGACCTGTTCTGCGCCAGCGGCCCTGGCGGCCAGCACGTCAACAAGACCACCTCGGCGGTGCGCTTGACGCACTACGAGACGGGCATCGTGGTCAGTTGCCAGGACGAAAAGAGCCAGCACAAGAATAAGGCCAAGGCCCTGCGCGTGTTGAAGACGCGGCTTTACGAGCACAAGCGCGCGCTGGAGCACGCCAAGCGGGCCGAAGAGCGCAAGACGCTGGTCGGCTCGGGCGATCGTAGCGAACGCATTCGCACTTATAACTTTCCCGAGAATCGCGTCACCGACCACCGCATCGGCCTGACGCTGTATAAGCTCGACACGGTGCTTTCGGGCCGGGTTGATTTGCTGTCGGAAAAACTGATCGAATACGACCGCCAGCAGTTGCGGTCGTCGATGGGCGCGGTGGATTGATGACTAGCGGCGCGCCGTAGGCGGCCGAGTGCAGTGTCATCCTGGCGACCCGAGCCCGCGTGCTCGTTGTGCGACGCGTCTCTGCGAAGCCCGAGATTCCAATGGTCGAATGTCGCTGTGCCATTATTCTTTCGCCCCTTCGGGGCTTGCCGGTCGGGCTCCCGGCGACGTCCAGGGGGCCGGAGAGCCCCGTAGGGGCGGTACATGCGCAAGCTTGCGTATTACAACGAAGGCCGCGCCAGGCTCCATTCTCGGCCCGAACGGCCCTATGGCCCGCTCGCTTGGCGACATAGAATGCCCCTGACGGAAAAAACGTCTCAGGAATTCCAACTCTACGCCCCGCGAGGCGGCATGCCCCAGACCGAAGCATGGACGATCGGCCGGTTGCTCCAGTGGACGACCGACTATTTGAAACAGCGCGGCGCCGATAGCCCGCGGCTCGACGCCGAAGTGCTGTTGGCCGAGGCGCTGGGCTGCCAGCGCATCCAGCTTTACACGGCCTTCGGCGATACGCCCGAGGAGGGCGCCCGCACCGCCTTTCGCGAACTTGTCCGCCGCCGGGCCGAAGGGGCGCCGGTGGCCTATCTCGTCGGCCGCCGCGAGTTCTATTCGCTTTCGTTCCGCGTCACGCCCGACGTGCTGATTCCCCGGCCCGAGACCGAGTTTCTGGTGATTTGCCTCTTGGACCTGGCCGCGGGCCGATCGCCCGCCGGCGAAGCCTGGGAGATCGCCGACGTGGGCACGGGCAGCGGCATTATCGCGGTCTGCGCGGCGAAGCGGTTGGAGCATTGCCGCGTGACGGCGCTCGACGTCAGCCCTGCGGCGCTCGAAGTCGCCCGCTCGAATGCCGCCGAGCACGGCGTCGAGTCTCGCATCGAGTTTCTCCAAAGCGATCTGCTTTCGGCCGCGCCGGCCGAGCGGCGGTTCGATTTCGTCGTTTCGAACCCGCCTTACATCGCCGAGCACGAGATGGCCGGCTTGTCGCGCGACGTTCGCGATTTCGAACCGCACGGCGCGCTCGTCGCCGGCCCGAAAGGAACCGAAGTCATCGAGCGGCTGATCGGCCAGGCCGCCGAGCGGCTCGTGCCGGGAGGCTGGCTATTGGTCGAAATCAGCCCGCAGATCGATGCGGCCGTGCGCGATTTGGTCAAGGCCGATGGCCGCTACGAGCTATTGCCCACGATCAAGGATCTCGCCGGCCTGGCCCGCGTGGTTCAGGCCCGGCGGCTGGCGGAGTGAAACCGACCTGGGCGCGGGCGGTTAAAACGCGCTCAGCCCCAGCGGCCACTGCATGAACCGTTCGTGAGCTGCGGAGTCTGCCCCGGAACTGACGGCTACGACCGACCAAAAGATGCCGCGCGTCGACGCCGCCTTTGGCCGAAGGGGGCTACCTGACCCCGCCAACCTTGCGAAGCCGTCGTCGGAGTAATTCGAGGGGCGGCTTTTTTGTTGGGCATGCAATATGCGGCCGATTCCCATGCCGTTTCGTTAGATCGTTGTCATCGTGGCGACTGGCGGGCGAACGGGGCGAAAGCCTCGGAAATGCGAAACATCCCATAAAAAAGGCGATTGCGAGAGCCGGGACTTGAACCCGGACGGGTTTCCCCACTGGATTCTAAGTCTAGCGTGCGTGCCGTCGCGGTAACATTGGCATGGCGTTGCGATAACACCTAAAGGTGGATTATATAAGGCGGTTACGTCGCCGCCTGCTCTGGGCCGCATTGTAATGGCATCGGCGTGATACGGCCAGTGCTGTTACCAAATTGTTACCATTTCAGGCGCCTGCATCCGCGGGGTTCAGCCCTCAGGCACCTGCGTTAGCCCAGGATTTTCGGACGGCGGCAGGGGCCGGATAATGCTCCCTGAAGGAGGTCCAAAAGATGGAGAAGAACAAGCAGGATGCAGTTCAGCGTCGACGCCCTTGTGATGAGGCGCCATTCGCGCGCGCTTCTTACTGTGAGATCCGTTCTTGTCCTTAATGGATTAAAGCACTGCCAAGTTGGCAGCGCGAATGGCTTAACCTCCCTTGGATAGGGCGGCAGTGGGATTTCTCGATCCTAAGCGGACCGGCCTCGTCGGAGACGATATCATCGCTTGGTCTTGGTTCTCGCGTCGTCTTGGCGATTTCAATGGTGCAGCAGTGCAGCCCTGCACACAAAAGGCCGCGGTGGGCGTGGGTTGCGCGCCTGATCTTCATTGCTCGGCGTTAGGCTGTGCGCCGATACGGGATCGTGGGCAAAACTTGAGGTCCTTGGCGAACGAACCGGGCCCATTCGTTATCCGCCGAGCCGGCGATATCTCGCAACGCTTTCTCCTGAGTTGGGAAAAGCAGTGATCGCACAATCCACGCTCGACGTCAACGCGGCGGCGAAGACTGTCTGGGACGCCGTCGTGATTGGCGCCGGCCCGGCGGGCTCGATGGCCGCCAGAGAGCTGGCTCGTCGCGGAATCCGCGTGTTGCTCGTGGAGCGAAAGGCGTTTCCGCGTGCGAAGGTCTGCGGGGCATGCTTGAATCAGCGAGCCGTTTCTTGGCTGGAACTAGCCGGTCTTCGCGAGCTGCTGCCGCGGTTGCGCGCGATCCCAACCCGCCGGTTCAAGGCATTTTGCGGGAGGCGAAGCCTGGAGATCGAGCTTCCTGGCGGCGTCTCGGTGTCACGAGACGCCTTGGATGGAGCGCTCATGCAAGCGGCGATCGACTCCGGCGCGGAGTTAATGACGGGGATCAACGCGACTCTACGAGAGTCGGAAAGCGATGCCAGCGATCGCCAGATCGATTTGAGCTCGCCCGCGGGCGAGTTGGGCACGATCCGCGCAAAGATCGTCTTGGCGGCCGATGGATTGGGGCGGCCCGCGCTGCGTCAAACTCGCGAGATTATCGCCCGCGTCTCGCGCGGCGCCAAGATTGGAGTTCGAGCGGGGATTGTCGCCTCGTGCGACCGCTTTCAACCTGGCACGATTTACATGGCCGTCGGAAGCGGCGGTTATGCCGGCCTGGTGCGAGTCGAAGACGACAGCCTCAATCTGGCGGCGGCTTTGGCTCCTGAAATGCTCCGGCGCGCCGGCTCGCCGCAAGCGGCAGTCGCCTCGCTATTCGACGAAGCGGGCATGCCCGAACTTGCGTTGCCCTCGGGCGGTTGCTGGGGCGGCACGCCGCCCTTGACGCAGCATGCCGTGCGCCCGGCGGGATGGCGCGTGTTGCTGCTCGGCGATTCAGCCAGTTACATCGAGCCGTTCACCGGCGAGGGGATTGCCTGGGCGCTGGAAAGCGGCATGGCGATCGCCCCCATCGCCGCACGCGGCGTGCGCGAATGGAGCGGCGAGGTGGAACAAGCGTGGCTCGGAACCCACCGACGCCTGGTCCGCAATCGGCAACTCTGGTGTCGGGCGTTCGCGGCGGTGTTGCGGCGTCCGCGAATCGCTCGACTTTCGGTGCAACTTGCTTCGGCCTGGCCCATGCTGTGCCAGCCCGTCGTACGCAGCCTGAATCAGCCCGCCGCCTTGCTGGAGATTTCTCGCGGATAAGCTTGCACTTGTACGCGATCGGCCTGGCGCTCGGCGAGGTCGGCTGTTGGGCCGTTCACCCGGGCGGGCCTCGCGTGCCGTGCGTCGCGCTGGCTTTCGGACCGGGGTTAACGATCGAGGCGGCGCTGCTGAGTGAATCGTAGTTCCGCGGCCGCATCGCTGCTTTCGGCGGCGAATTGCGGCGAGCGATTCAAGCAGCCTTTCGCGCTGGCAGCGGCGCCGGCTGCGGAATTGCAACGATGTGCGGTTCGGCTCGACGCTTGTGGCGAGCCAAGGGGCCCAGCGGCATGAAGGGATAGCCGGGCACCTGCTCCTGATAGTCGCGATAAGTCGTTCCGAGAAAGAATGCCAGCCGCTCGTCCTTAAGATAGCTGCCAGCGAAGATATAGCCCGACCAGACGACGGCCAGCAGCAGCCGGTCGAGCGTCATGACCGGATTGAACCAGATCAACCCCATGAAGCTCAAATAAACCGGGTGGCGCAACAGCCGATACACGCTGCGCGGGCGGAATTCGCGATTCGGCAGCTCTCGGCCGCGAAGCCAGTGCCACCACGGCGTGAAACCCGTCTGGTAACCCAATCCCGAAAGATAAAGGCTGTAAAACAGTCCGGCCCAGGAAGCGAAGAACGCTGCTTCGACCGCGACATTCGCCCAGCCGGTCAACCGCCAGATGGCCGGCTCGGCGGAACGCCATCCGGCAAACGTCGCCAGCAGCGTGATGCACGTCGCCACGCAAAAGAAACATCCGTAAAACGCGCGCGGAATCCAGCGCCCGAGCCGGCGCCGCGCGGCAGGGTGCAAGAGCGCGCTGTGGCAGACGGCGAACTGCGCGGCGAGCAACAGATCGATCCACAGCGCCCCCGGCGGAGCGACGACCGTGTCTGCGTGCAGAAAGCGAAACAAATGATATACGGTGAAAAAGAACAGGCCGTGCGTGACGACTCCGACTGCAATCCCGCAGGCGGTTCGCATCGATGTACGCATCGCAGGAAGGCTCGGTTGGGGAATCAGCTTGTTCGCTCCGAGTTATCAACCGTCTGCGGGCTTGCGGGCGACAAAGCAGCCGTACTGCATGGCCCCGGTGCGATAGGCCGACAGGATCGTCTCGAACCGCCGCAGGAACATTTCGGAGTCTCGGCCCGCCAATCGGCCGAGCAGCCCGACGCCGGTCCGCCGCACGCGGTTGATGCAGATTTCCCAGGTTCGCATCACGCGCTCAGTCCAGATTTCGGAGCGCTCGACGACCACCCCGGCGTCTTGCATCCAGCGCTGGTAGTTTTCCGCAGTTCCCAACGACGGGCAAAAGAAACCTTCGCAGACGTCGTAGACGAGCTGTCGCTGTTCCTCGGTCGCAAGATGCTGACCTGCAAGCCAGGCGCAGATCGCCACTCGGCCGCCGGGCCGCAGCCATTGGGCAGCGCGCTCGAAGAACTTCGGTTTGTCGAACAAATGCTCGGTGCATTCGATGCTCCAGACCACGTCGAACGATTTTGATTCGAAATCGGTATGTTCGGCGTCGGCGCAGCGAAAATTGGTCCGTCGCGAGACGCGCTGCCAGGTTGCCGAACACGAGGCCCATGCTCGTTGAAACGGACTGAGCGTGACGCCCTGCACGGTGCAACCGCGGCTTTTGGCCAGGAAGATCGACGATCCGCCCATCCCACAACCGATGTCGAGCACTCGCTCTCCGCCTTGAATTCCCGCCGCGGCGGCCAGCGTCTCGGTAAGCTGCTGTTGCGCGACGGCAGGCGATTCGGCGGCCTGCCACAGCCCATGATGGATGTGCCGGCCCCACAGTAATCGGTAAAACGGCGTCGCCAGGTCATAATGCCAGCGAATGACTTCTTTGCGTACGGTCGGGCAGGAAATCATGGATCGATGCAATCCTTTGCGGAAGACGGGCGGGAGCCGGAGTTTAGCACGAACCGTGCTCTCGACCGACCTAAAGCACGGTCTGAAGACGGCGGAACCGGAGAACGCAGCGACTATTCTCGGCCTCGGCTGGCGGCGACGCGCGGGCGGCCGAGCAGAATCTCCCCATGAATCGCCAGCTCGTCGGTGACGCCGATCGCTCCGAACGCCTTGGAGAAAGGCTCGATGCCGTAGTCGGTTTGCAGAATCTTGAACGAACCGCGAATGCGGGCGCCGCCGCTTTGTGCGATGACTTCAGCGTCGAGTTTCAAGGGACGCTTCACGCCGTGCAGCGTGAATTCTCCTGCGAGGCGATACAGCGGATTACCGGCGTCCGACTTGTTTTTCAGCGGCAGCGCGGAGGCGATCTTGAACGTTGCGGTTGGAAACTTGCGAACGTCGAGCACGTCGGCGCCGACCATGTTGGCGGTGACTTCCTTCTGCCTTGATGCAGGAGTTTCCCCTTCCAAGCCGAGGTATTTACGGGCTTCCGCCGTGTCGGCGACGAAGCTCGGCATGTCGAATACGATCTCGCCCGCCTGGCTCTTGGCGCCCAGCAGAATCGAGCCCGATTTCACGCGTCCCACGACGCCATGTTCGTGGCCGAGGCCGACCTTGCCCACAAAAATGTAGACCCGGCTCGCTTCGACATTGACCTCCTTTTCGCCGCGAACTTGCCCTTCTTCGGCCCGAACCGGCCGAGATGCAGCGACCAACAGGCCCGCTAGCAATGCCAGGGTCGAAATCCGCGCCCCGCGCCTCAACAGCTTGTAATCTGCAACGATCGTCATTTGCAATTCCTTTTGAGCAGTTTCCCAGACTGTCGAGGTTTCCTGGCCTATCGCCTCGATCCCTGATCCATCCTTGGCCACGGTCGAACGTAACGCCTGCTGGTAGAAGCGTAACGTCTCATCTTTTGCGCGCGCATTTCGCCGAAGTTTTAAGTAGAGCCTCGTTTGCTCTTTTCTCGGCTGCCGCGACTTTGGTAGAGTCCGTAGCGGCGTCCGGCCAGGCGCTTCGCACCCCTTTGTTGCTGGGACGGCGTGCCGTGTTTTCGTTCGCGTTCAAAACGCTGCTCTGCGATCGCGGCAAGCTGCTGACGGGCCTGGCCGGCGTCGTGTTCTCGCTGGTCCTGGTGAGCGTTCAGGGCGGCTTGTACCTCGGCCTGATGCGCAAGGCCAGCGTGCTCATCGATCACTGCGCCGCCGATATCTGGATCGGGCACCCCAAGGTCGATAACGTCGACTTGGCGCGAGAGATTCCCGAACTGTGGCTCAATCGCTTGCGCGGCATACCGGGCGTCGAGGCGGTCAAGCCGTATCTCGTCGGCAAGGGAACCGCGTCGCTTGCCGGCGGCCGCATGGAAGACGTGTGGATCATCGGCTCCGACCCGGCCTCGATGCTCGGCACGGCGTGGGGCTTTGTCGAAGGCTCCTCGGACGATCTGAAGCGTCCCGACGGCGTGAGTTTCGACGAAGTCGACGCCGACAAGCTGGGCAACCCGCACGTGGGCGACTGGCTGGAAGTCAACGGGCGACGCGCGCGGATCGTTGCGCGCACGCGCGGCATCACCGGATTCATCACGATGCCCTATCTGTTCACGACGTTCGAGACAGCGCGGCGGATGGCGCACACGACGCCCGGCGCCTGTTCGTTTTTCCTGTTGAAACTCGAGCCGGGCAAAAATCGCGATCGCGTGCTCGACGCCGTCCGCCGACGCGTTCCGCAGGCGGCCGTTTACTCTCCCGAACAGTTCGCCCGCATTTCGCAAGACTACTGGATGAAACGCACCGGAATCGGCATCAGCTTCGGCGCGTCGACCGTACTGGGCTTGCTCGTCGGGTTGATGATGGTCGGCCAAAGCCTGTACGCGCTCGCGCTCGACCATCTCGACGAATACGCCACGCTCAAAGCGCTGGGCGCCGAAGACCGCCACGTCTGCGGCGTGATCTTCATCCAGTCTTTGGCGATCGCCGCCGCCGGCTCGGTCGCCGGGTTGGCGATCGTCGCGGCGATTCGCACGTTTTGGAACTCGCCACTGGCGCCCGTCGAAATTCCGTTGTCACTGATGGGGCTGGCCGTGGCGATGGTCGTCGCGATTTGCCTGGCGGCCTCGCTGCTGCCGTTCGTCCGGATTCGCAGGCTCGATCCGGCCATGGTTTTGATGGGATAACCTGTTCGCCCCATGGAAGACCTTGTGATCCGCGCCGCTGGGCTATCGAAAAGCTACCGCGCAGGCGACAGCGTCACGCCGGTGCTTCGAGGAGTCGATCTCGTGATTTCGCGCGGCGAATGCGTCTATCTGGTGGGTCCCTCAGGCAGCGGTAAAACCACGCTGCTCTCGATCCTCGGCTGCGTACTCTCGGCCGACGCCGGCAGCCTGGAGATTCTCGGTTGGAATGCGCTGCAGTTCTCGCCGACTGAGCAAGCCCGTTTTCGCCGTGAGAAGCTCGGGTTTGTGTTTCAGCGGTTCCACCTGTTCGACGCGTTGACCGCGGCCGAGAACGTCTCGGTGTCGCTCGATTTGCTGGGTTGGTCGAAAGCCCGCTCGCGCGCCAAGGCTCTCGAATTGCTCTCGCTCGTGGGCCTCGAAGACAAGGCCGCGACCCGCGTGACTCGACTCAGCATGGGGCAACGGCAACGTGTGGCGTTCGCCCGGGCGCTGGCCGGCGACCCCGAGTTGATCTTGGCCGACGAGCCGACCGCCTCGCTCGACGCCGACTCGGGATTCAATGCGATGCAGGCGCTCAAAAACTTGTGTCGCGAATTGCGCAAGACCGTCGTCGTGGTCACGCACGACAACCGAATTTTTTCGATGGCTGATCGCATCCTGCGGCTCGCCGATGGGCGAATCTTCGGCGACGACGCCACGCTTTCGTCCCATGCTGATCGCCGCGTCGCGACGGCCGAAGGCGAGAGCTTTCCTTCTGCATAGCCTGTTCAAGCGAACCAAGTGATGCACCGACTTAGGCTGGCAATGATGGCCGTGACGGCGGGCGCCTGCGTGTTCCTCGCCTGGGTAGCGTTGTTCCCAACGCCCGCAGCGCCACCGGGCGTCGTTGCGGCGAGCGAATCGGAGCGCAGCGCCCCGGAAGAAACTGCGCCGACGCCGCAGATCTCCGCCGACGGAATCGTCGAGGGAGCGAATGAGGAGCTTACGCTCAGGTTCGAGGTTCCGGGGCGCATTAAAGTCGTTCATGTTCGCGAGGGCGATGCCGTCAGAGCGGGAAACGTGCTGGCCGAGTTGGAAATGGACGCCGCCGAACTGCAGCTTGCCGAAGCCCGGATTCGCCTCAAAATCGCTACGGCCGAACGCGATCAACTCGTCGCCGAATCGTCGCGGCGGGCCCTCGATGCCGCCCGCGAAAAGCGCATCGTTGCTTCCGCGCCGCAGCTCAGCCGTGAGGAACAGGCCCTGGCCGACGGCAAGATTGAGCTGGCCCAAACCGCGGTCCGCCGCGAGCAATTGCTGCTCGACAAATGCCGGCTGCGGGCGCCCAGCGACGGCGTAGTGCTGCGCGCCGTCGGCCAGCCGGGAGAGCTTACCGGGCCCAACGACGAGCGCGAACTGCTGACACTGGTCAGCCCAGGCGCCATGCGCGTACGCGCTTTCGTCGAAGAGCTTGACGGCATGCGCGTTCGCCGCGGGCAACTTGCCGTCGTCTCGGCCGCGGGCGAGCCTCGCAAGACCTACCCAGGGACCGTGGCTGCCTGCTCGCTGTACTTCCGCCCCAAATCTCAACGCTTGCTGAAGCCCGGCGAGCGGTTGGACATGCGGGTGCGAGAAGTGATCGTCGATCTCGACGACGGCCACGACTTGCTGATCGGCCAGCCGGTCGAGGTGATGATCGAGCGTTAAGCCGCGGCGATCGCGCGCTTGTGTCGCCTCCGTGATTAGGTTCGCGGCGGGATATTCTTTAGCTGCCCGAGGCGCGAGCGGTTCGAAAAGCAATTGCTCAGAAAGATGTTACGAAAAGAGAACTTCCCGCGATTAGCCCGCATCAGCGCCGCGCCGTGAATTGGTCGAAATACGACGCTTGGAATCGGCGCCATGAGGTCAAATGCTTGTAGAAGCGCCGGCAAAGCTCCGGATGATCCGAGGCGCAATTGCGGACTTCTTGCGGATCGTGATCGCAGTCGTAAAGTTCGAAATCGGTCGTCGCGGCAAGAAATTTGTAGGCGCCTTCGCGCAAGCCATAGACCGGCCGAACTGCAAACTTGTCGATGAAGTAAGCGCGCGGCGAACGCCGCGCAGCGAACATGCTCTTGCCTTGCCATTCGCTCGGCGCCGCCAAGCCGAGCAAGTCGACGATCGTCGGCGCTAGATCGACATGTTGGCCAATGACATCCATTTGCTTGCGCATCGAAAACAGCTTGGGGCTGACGATGACCAGCGGCACGTGCAAGCTCGAATCGCGCAAGTCGCGCGCGCCGGACATATCTTCCTTCGAGCTCAAACTCTGACCATGATCGCCTGTGACCACAAGGATCGTGTCGTCCCAGAGTCCTCTGGTTTTCAATCCGGCGACTAGCTCGCGCAGCATCTGATCGGCTGCCCGGACCGCCGCGCGGAACCGGCGCGTTCGAGGGCGGCCGGACTCGCCTTCGCCGGATGGTTCGCCGGCGTAGTAGGGATAATGCGTCTGGTAGGTCCAGATCATCAAAAAGAAAGGTCGACGGCTCTGTACGCGGTCGATCCAACGCAGCCCGAATCTGCCCAGCCGGAGGTCATCGATGGCGTCCCCGTAACCCAAGTCCTGGGCATCCAGCGCCAAGTCGAAATGCCGCGATGCGACATAGTCGTGAATTCCCCGCCCGCGGAAGGTCTGACTGACGAACGCCGTTCTATATCCATGCTCGCCGAGCACCTGAGCCAGGTCGGGAGCGTCAATGCCGGGATTCTCCCAGGTCGTCAACTTCGCGTCGGAACGCGGGAAAAGGGACGAATTGATCGCTACGATCGCCTCGGCGGTCAACGGGGCGTGAGCGTAAATGTTCGTGAACACGAGCCCATGCTCCGATAACTCCTCAAGCGTCGGAGCATCAGTCCCTGCGCCGCCGTACAAGCGGAGAAAATCGGCTCCGACGGATTCGAGCACCACGAGCACGACGTTCATTCCGGTCCCCCGCGCCGGCGCCCTTTCGCATGGCGGTTGTGGAATTCGCGATTCGCGCGCTATGGGGCCGAATTCGTCGAACCAAACGGGATCGAGCGTCAACTCCGAGCCGATGCCCTCGACATTCTGCAGGCAGGAACTGACGAATAACAGGTGCGGGTTCCGGCGTTCTTGCCGCTCGTCTTCGGCGCGCCAATACCAGGCGAGCAGCAACAGGGCGGACGTCGGCAACAAAATGGCGCGGCGTCGGATGATCCGACAGGGCTCGATCCAGCTACGTCGGGGAAATCGCATCAACAGGCACGGAGCCAGGAAAAAGCCGCATCCGACGCCCACGCACTTGGCAACCCACAGCTTGGAGATGGATGCTCTTACGCCCATCTCCAACTCAGTCAGCCCTCCCGAATGAAAATAAAGCGGATAAGTCAGCCATGAATGAAAGGTGCGCCAGAGTTTGAGATTCGCCACGGCGTAAGTCGCCATGAGCCCAAACAGCAACCAAACCGCGAAAACGACGACATTGCTGACCCGCCGGCTGTTGCAACCGGCGACGATCGCGCCTGCGGCCAGGCAAACGACCAGAGTGATCGCAGCATCCTCGTACAAGGCAAGCAACGACTCCCAGACCCATTTCATCGGGCCGGCGATCTCTAGATGTCCCCGGTCGACGGAAACCTTGAGCGCCGTCGCCTTCACCGCCGCCATGACCGTCAACAGTCCGATCCACGCTGCTGTAATTGACGCCAGCGCCAATTCTCGTGCATTGGCGTCGTTTCGGCCGGTCGCTAGGTGGGCAACCCGTCGGCAATCCTTTGAATCAGCTCCCTGGTAGGTCGTGGGCGCATATTTTCCAGCAACTCGACCAGTTTCCATGGCGAGCGATTCCATTCGCAGGTCCAGGATCTGTAACTTGACGGCGGCTTCCACCGGGCGAACTGCGGAGCACAGGGCGAGCGCTGCTCTCGAAGGCTCTATATTCTCTGAAACGCGACTACCGTCCGAAAGCGCGCGCGATTCTGCTCTGAGCAACCCTCTCGCGGCGGCCGCGCTCCCGCGTCCCTCGGGGTCTCGGTTGGCCGCAGGCCTTCCTTTAGGCAACCGCTGCGAATCATTCAACTCTCGTTCAAGACGGGGACGAAGTTAGGCCGATCTTTCCGACGATGCCGATCTTGGGGACCTGCTTGCGTGACGCCGAGGCGCATCGCCCGGCAAGGAGGTGTCGATGAGCCTTTCGATCTCGGGCATGGGCGCGGCGAGCGCGCCGCAAATTGTCTCGGGCGCCAGCAGCTATGCCTCGCCGACCGCCAAGATGACGAGTCTGTTTGGGCAAATCGACGCCGGCAACACCGGCTCGATCACGCTGGGGCAGTTTCAACAAGCGTTCGCAAATTCAAACCCGCCGGCCAGCTTTCGGGCACAGGGCGCCAACGCCATCTTCAATCAACTCGATCCCAGCCAAACGGGCTCGGTCTCGAAGGCCCACTTTGTCCGCGGCATGACCGCGCTGATGAGGTCGTTCAAAACCGCGGGTTCCCGCAGCGCAGCAGGCGCCCCGATGGCGTCAAGCTCCAGCGACGCGGCGTCGCAGTCGCTGGGCCAAAGCTTACAGTCGCTCTTGCAACTGGGGAGTTCGGCCCCGACGAACAATAGCGGCCTGGGCGCCCAATACGACGCGAGCGCATAATCGCGGCGGCGGCGAATCAACTTGCATGGGGAGTTTCGCAGTTGCTTTCACTTTACAGCTTCCCGTTCTCGGCGATGGGGAGCAACTGCGCGCTGCACCTTTACGCCGCCGAACGCACAGACGCCGAATGCATCGCCCAAGACGCCGTCGAAGAAGTCATGCGCATCGAGCGTCGCTATTCGCGCTATCGCCCGGACAGCGATCTGGCCGCCATCAATCGGGTTGCAGAACAAGGCGGCTCGATCGACGTCGACCAGGAGACGTCCGGTGTGCTCGACTATGCGTTTGCCGCCTACGAGATGAGCGGCGGGCAGTTCGACGTCACTTCGGGATTGTTGCGCAAAGCCTGGGATTTCAAGTCGGGCCGCCTGGCCGATCAAGCAGTTCTCGACGCCTTATTGCCTCGCGTCGGCCTCGATAAAGTCCGTTGGAACGCGCCGCGGCTGGAGTTTATCGTTCCCGGCATGGAACTCGATTTCGGCGGGTTGGGGAAGGAATACGCGGTCGACCGGGCCGCGGAGGTCTGCCTGGCAAGCGGCGCCGAGCACGGCGTTGTCGACCTTGGGGGCGACATTCGCGTGATCGGGCCGCACCCCAACGGCGAGGCGTGGAAGATGGGCATCCGAGACCCGTTGAATCCGGGCGAGATTGCGGTGACAGCGACCATCGAGCGAGGGTCGCTCGCCACGAGCGGTGATTATGAGCGCTGCATCGAAATCGGCGGCATACGCTATTCACATATTTTGAATCCTCGGACGGGCTGGCCCGTTCATGGGCTTGCATCGGTAAGTGCGATCGCCGACCGGTGTCTGGTCGCAGGCTCCGCCTCAACTATCGCGATGCTCAAAGGATTTGACGGAATTGACTGGCTAAGGAAGCTGGGAGTCGATTACCTTTGGATCGACGACGCTGGCGGCCGCAGTTGCGCTGGATCATTTGACGTCCAGATGCGATGTGCCTCTACTCGCGTTTGATCCATCCTAGCGAACGTCGCTAGAATCGGCCGCATCGTAATGCGGCGGTTGTCGAGGCCATCTCGCTCCCTGTGCCGATCGCCTGGAGCGTATCGGTTCCTTCTCCAGCGCGGCCAGGCGGCCTCGCTGGCAGCGCTGCGGGCGGCATTCCGACAGATGTGGGGCGTCGATCTGCGTGAACTGCTTCGTCATCCAGTGCATGGGCTGCCAGGCGATCAAGCAAGGTCTTGTCGTCTTGGATCGTTCTTGTATCGTTCGATTTTCGAGGTGGTTGGCGATTGCATGAAGGATGAGGCCGTAGCGGGCCAGGAGAAAGAGCTCGCTCGCTGCCTAAAACCCGACCTACGAACTGGGGATGAAGAACTTGCCTCGTCCAAGCGGCGCGCTTGGGGGAATAGGTAGATCGATTCGCCGAGAAACTTTCAATCTCAGAAGTCATGGCGGCCGATAGGCCGAAAAGTCGGGTACTGCCGCCTGAGGCCGAGCAACGGCCGCGTTGAGTCTTGCAGCATTTTGCGAGAGCGATCCAATCTCGCTCGGCCTTGGCGGCATGAGGCCGGGCGAGATTCTCCAAGCATGTGGAGCACCGCCAATCATGAATCCTTTGTACGCGAAGTCGGTCATTGTTTTGGCGAATGTTCTCATGATCGCCATCCGCGCGCCGCACGGGAGACGGAGCCGCGAGACTCCCGTGGCGAAAAGCCGAAAGGGTGCGATGGAGGTTGTCCTGCTGAAGATCGCATTGGCGACGTATTTCCTGACGCTGGTCTGGGTCGCGACGCCCTTTCTTGCCTTCGCGGACTATCCGCTGCATCCGGTTCCGTTTTGTGCTGGCGCCCTATGTATGGCGATTGGGATGTGGCTTTTCCGCCAGTCGCACAATGACCTCGGCGCCAACTTCTCAATGTCGCTTGAAATGCGCAAGCGACACCAGTTGGTTACGCACGGGATTTACCGTCACATCCGCCACCCGATGTACCTGGCGTTCTTCGTCTATCTGACAGGTCAGTCGTTGGTTCTGCCGAACTGGTTGGCGGGGCCGGCCGATGGCGTGGCAATGCTTCTGCTGTTTGCCTTCCGCGTGGGCCCCGAAGAACGCATGATGTTCGAAGAATTCGGGACGGAGTACGGGCAGTACATGGCAGCGACCGGACGGCTGACGCCTAGACTAAGGTCTCTGCGACGCTGGTGATGGAATCCGCGAGATGTGCGGCCAATCTGTACAACCGCTACGTCCCGTCGATGGGAATGAATCTGAGGGCTGGGGGTACGCCGGAAGCAAATGTACACGGCGGCCAGTTAGCACCGACGATTAAATAAATTCCCTACACGCAACCACTCGGAACTTCAATAGCGGGGCGAGCTTAGGGGGATTTCGCCCCAGTTCGAGGGGGGTGTTGAATCCTCGGTGCTTCTCGTCCCGGCCACGGTCTTCCTGCTCTTGTTGACGGGCGCTTGCTTCCGCTCGGACGCCGACCGGCTCTGCCGGACCGGATAAGAAATCCAAGATGCCTGAGAGAATTCGCGCGCGCTTCTCTCCCCCTTGCCCCGTTTTCCTTAATAGTCGAATGAATGTGCAGGCCAGCGGCAACTTCACGCTCTTTCCGGAGTCGCGTCCCACAGCGGTCGTCGTCTCTCACGAGCGCTCGGGCACGCATTTCCTAATGAACCAACAGTCGGCAATCGGCCGAGACGAAATCGGTTTGGCAGCCGGTTAGCGTGTTTATGCGGCCTATCCCGTCCCGTCATTCGTTCCTGCCTGAGTCGAATCCCGTTCCGGTCGATTTTTTTAGCGATCGCTGGCAAAGATAAACATAATAAAAGCTCAATCATAATACTTCTGAACAATGCACCCAGGTTTCCGTCAACGACAGAGCAAGGCGCCTTATTGATGATTTCTGATATCCGCAAGCCCTTTTATAGCAAACGGATCACACGCTCCCGCCAAAGCGAGATCTACCGCCGAACACTTGGCATCGAGTTGCTTGAACGGCGTGATCTATTGACGTCCGTCTCACTCACCCCGGTCAAGGACAATTCGCTGATCGAGTACCAGTATCCCCAGTACAGCGGAGGTGCGTCCCAGTACATTTTTGTGGGTCTTGAGCACTTTTCATTGACCCCCATGCGAGGCCTCGTCGACTTCAACGTTGCCGGCAGCATTCCCGCGGGCTCGACGATTAACAGCGTGTCGCTCACCGTGACGATGGAGTTGACCAACTCGACCACCGTCGTAACCCCCACGGTAGGCTTGCATGACGTATCGCAGAATTGGGGCCAAGGCACGGGGATCCCGCAGTATTTCATGCCGCCGTTTGCTCTGACCACGACCAATGACGCGACCTGGACGAACACCTTTTATCCCAATCAATTATGGAAGACCCCTGGCGGCGACTTCTCCCCCACGGTGAGCGGCACGGCGGTTTTCGGGGCGGACGGAACGACCTCCACGTTCAGTTCCACCTCGCAAATGGTGGCCGACGTCCAGAGTTGGCTGAACAATCCGAGTGCCAACTATGGCTGGTTGATGCTGGGCGACGAGACCCAGAACTCGGGCAAGATGATCGGTTCCATGCACTCTTCCAACCCGCCCACGCTGACGATTGATTACACAGCCCCCGCGCCGAAGGCAACGCCAGACCTAGTCATCTCCGGCAGCCATGCAGGCAATTTCCGGCAGGGTGACAGCGCCGACCAGTACGCACTGACTGTCAACAACGCGGGCGCCGGGCCGACGAGCGGGCAGGTGACGGTTACCGACACGCTGCCCGCGGGGCTGACTCCGACCACGGCCAGCGGCGCCGGCTGGAATGTGAGCATTTCTGGCCAAACGGTAACGGCCACGCGCAGCGACGCGTTGGCCGCCGGAAGCGCCTTCCCCGCGTTGACCGTCAAGGTCGGCGTCGCCAACAATGCTCCGGCGAGCGTCACGAACACCGCCGCCGTGTCAGGCGGCGGCGAGACCAATACGTCCAACGACACGGCGAACGACCCCACGACGATCATTCAGGCGGCGGACTTGACAATCGGCGTAAGCCACGCCAGCCAGTTCCGGCAAGGGGATAGCGCAGACAACTACACGATCGCCGTGAACAACGTCGGGCCGGGCTCGACGAGCGGCCTGGTAACGATTACGGATACCCTGCCGACGGGATTGACGCCGACGGCGGCCAGCGGCACGGGATGGACGACCAGCATCGCTGGGCAAACGGTAACGGCCACGCGCAGCGACGTGCTGGCGGCCGGCGCCAGCTACCCGCCCTTGACCGTGACGGTCCGGGTTGAAAACGACGCTCACCCAAGCGTCACGAACACGACCGCCGTTTCCGGCGGCGGCGAATTGAACACCGCCAATGATACAGCCAATGACCCGACTTCGATTGTCCAAGCAGCCGACCTTACGGTTAAGAGCAGCCACGCCGCCAGCTTCCAGCAGGGTAACAGCAACGACAGCTATACGATCACGGTCAGCAATGTCGGTTCCGGGGCGACGACAGGTCTGGCGACCGTGACCGACACGTTGCCGGCGGGGTTGACGCCGACGGCGGCCAGCGGCACAGGTTGGAGCACCAACATCGTCGGGCAAACAGTCACGGCGACGCGCAGCGACGCGCTGGCGAGCGGGGCGAGTTATCCAACCTTGATCATCACCTTGTCCGTCGCCAGCAACGCGCCGGCCAGCGTCACGAATACGACCGCCGTTTCCGGCGGCGGCGAATTGAACACCGCCAATGATACAGCCACGGATCCCACCACGATTACGGCGCCGGCGCCGGATTTGGCCGTTACGGAAAACCACACTGGTAATTTTCGGCAAGGGGATAGCTCCGACGCGTATTCGATCGCGGTGAGCAACGTAGGATTGGTTGCGACGAACGGCCAGATAAGCGTCACCGATACGCTGCCGGCCGGTTTGACGCCGACGGCGGCCAGCGGCACAGGCTGGACTACCAGCATCGCGGGCCAGACGGTCACGGCCACTCGCAGCGACGCATTGGCCAGCGGCGCCAGCTTTCCGGGCTTGACCGTCACGGTGAGCGTCGCCGATAACGCGCCGGCCAGTGTGACCAACACGGCCACGGTTTCCGGAGGCGGCGAACTGAACACCGCCAACGATACGGCGAATGACGTAACCGCCATCGTGCAAGCGGCGGACTTGACGGTAAGCGCGAGCCACTCAGGCAATTTCGAACAGGGGGACAGCGCTGATAACTATACGATCACCGTCAATAACGTCGGCGCGGGACCGACGACGGGACAAGTGACCGTCACCGACACGCTGCCGGCCGGTTTGACGCCGACGGCGGCCAGCGGCACGGGCTGGACTACAAGCATCGCGGGGCAGACGGTCACGGCCACTCGCAGCGACGTGCTGGCCGCCGGCGCCAGCTTTCCGGGCTTGACCGTCACGGTGAGCGTCGCCAACAACGCGCCCGCCAGCGTGACCAACACGGCCACGGTTTCCGGAGGCGGCGAGCTGAACACCGCCAACGACAGTGCGAGCGACCCGACGACGATCACTCCGCCGCTCCCCGATCTGACCATTGCCGCGAGTCATTCCGGCGATTTTCGGCAAGGCGACAGCGCCGACAACTATACAATCACGGTCAATAACTCCGGCCGCGCCGCAACCACGGGCCAGGTGACGGTAACCGACAAGTTGCCGACGGGTTTGACGCCGACGGCAGCCAGCGGCGATGGCTGGACGACCAGCATTTCGGGCCAGACGGTCACGGCCACTCGCAGCGACGCGCTGGCCAAAGGCGCCAACTATCCGCGCTTGACCGTCACCGTAAGCGTCGGCACGGACGCGCCGGCCGACGTTACCAACACGGCCAGCGTCTCAGGCGGAGGCGAAGCAAATACGGCCAACGATTCGGCCAGCGACCCGACCGTCATCACCCAAGTGGCCGACTTGACCGTCAGCAGCAGCCACGCCGGAAGTTTCCAGCAGGGCGACAGCGCCGACCATTATACAATCGCGGTCAGCAACTCGGGCCCCGGACCAACGTCCGGCCCAGTGACCGTAACAGATACGCTGCCGGCCGGTTTGACGCCAACTGCGGCCAGCGGCGCCGGCTGGACTACCAGCATCTCGGGCCAGACGGTCACGGCTACTCGGAGCGACGTGCTGGCCAACGGCGCCAGCTATCCGGGCTTGACCGTCACGGTGAGCGTCGCCACCAACGCGCCGGGCAGCGTCGTCAACACGGCCACGGTGTCCGGTGGCGGCGAGTTGAACACCACAAACGACGCCGCCAATGACCCAACTGCCGTAGCGCCCGCCACCGGCAGCCTCTCGGGATACGTTTACATCGACGCCAACAACGACGGGCGCCGGATCACTCCTGTGGGCCTCGTTCATCTTGCGATCCCCGGCATGGTCGTGAGGCTCTTCAGCCAGGATAGCCAAGGGAATTGGGCGGAGGTGGCGGGAAAATCGCCGATCCAAACCGGCCAGGACGGATCGTACCGTTTTGATAAACTGCTTTCGGGAATCTATCAGATCCAAATGACGCCGTCTCCCGATTTCCTCGACGGAAAAGCGACCGTTGGCGCCATCGGGGGAGCAGCGAGGGGAACCGCCGGCCAGGATCAGATCGTAGTTCAACTCGGGCCGGGAGAAAGTGGGACAGAGTATAACTTCGGCGAGAGGGGACTCCGGGCGGGGCTGATTTCCCGAAGGCTGTTCTTGGCTTCGACGCCCCCCTTGGCGCAGGTCATTGACACTCTCTTCTCGCAGCCGGTCGCTGCCGCGCCCCAATTTGCCGCCGAGACTAGTCCTGCTTCGACGCCGTTAGCTGTCTTGGCGCCGGACGCGATTTCGGCCATCGGCGCGCCGAGCGGATATGCGATTACAGCGGACAAACCGCTGATCCAAGCGGCAGACGCTTCGTCGGCGGGATTTGCGTTTTCGGGCGCCGAGGTCGGGGCGACCTATCGTTACAGCGTTACAAGCGACGGCGGAGGGGCCGCGGTGACGGGCAGCGGCGTCGTGTCCGCCGCCAACCAGGATGTAACGGGAATCGACGTGTCGGCGCTGCCCGACGGAACCTTGACTTATCGAGCGACGCTGACCGACGTCAGCGGCCAAGGCAGGGCGGCAACGGCCACCGCGAAACTCGATCGAAGCGCGATGCCTTCCGTTGCGGCGGTCGACTCCGTGTTTGGCCAGCAGAGTTGGCTCCAGCCATGAATCAGTTTCAGCGTACCGCCTCGCTACATCTACCGAGCCGCCGACAGTCGCCGGGAATGCGTGCGGCAGTACAGCCGTTGCGGCTCTGGAAATACGAGGGGGCCGGTCGATGACCTGGATCGCCTGGAAAATGCTGACCGGCAACCGGGGCAAGTACCTGGGCATCATCCTGGGCATCGCCTTCGCGTCGCTGTTGATTGCACAGCAAAGCTCGATCTTCTGCGGGTTGATGCGGCTGACGATCAGCCAAATCAAAGATCTCGAAGGCGCCGAAATCTGGGTGATGGACCCCAACGTGCAGTCCATCGACGACATCAAGCCGCTCTCGGAAAACGACCTGTACCGCGTGCGCGGCGTGCCGGGCGTCCAGTGGGCCGTGCGGCTGTACAAGGGCATCACGCGGGCCCGAACGGCCGACGGCAACTTTCAGCAGGTGATTCTGTTGGGGTTCGACGACGCCACGATGGTCGGCGCGCCGCACGCAATCATTGCCGGCGACCTGGCCGATTTGCGGCGGCCGGACGCGTTGATCATGGACGAAGCCGGCTACCGTCAGCTTTGGCCGAACGAACCGTTCGAGTTGGGCAAGACGTTTGAGATGAACGACCGCCGCGCCGTGCTGGTCGGCGTCTGCAAAGCGCGGCGCACGTTCCAGACGATCCCGATCGTCTACACTCGCTACTCGCAAGCCGTCGGCTTTGTGCCGTCGGAACGCAAGGTGTTGTCGTTCGTGCTGGCCGAGCCTGAGCGAGGGATTGCGGCCGCCGAGGTCTGCCGCAGGATCACCGAGCTGACGGGTTTGCAAGCTGCGACGCGAGACGATTTCTCCTGGCAAACGATCATGTACTTCCTGAAAAAGACCGGCATCCCGATCAATTTCGGCATCACGGTCCTGCTGGGCTTCATCGTCGGCACGGCCATCGCCGGGCAGACGTTTTACCTGTTCACGATCGAAAACCTGAAGCAGTTCGGGGCTTTGAAAGCGATGGGCGCCGGCAACCTGCGGCTAATGGGAATGATTCTGTTCCAGGCGATCGTCGTCGGACTGATCGGCTATGGGCTGGGCGTGGGCGCCGCCGCCGTCTTCGGGCGCCTCACGCGCGATACGTCGAAGCTGGCCTTTTTCATGCCTTGGCAAGTGCTCTTTGGCACAGGCGCGGCCGTCGCGCTGATCGCCTTGTTCTCGTGCCTGTTGTCGATGCGCCGCGTGTTCGTGCTTGAACCCGCCGTCGTGTTCCAAGGGTAAGCGTAACCGTGTTCCAATTGAGAGACTCCCGACTCGCCATGCCCCCTTCCCCCGCTGTCATCTGCCGCGGCGTCACCAAAGAGTTCGGCTCGGGCGGAACGCTGGTGCGCGCTTTGCGCGGAATCGATCTGCAGATCGGCGCGGGCGAGCTGACGCTGTTGGTCGGGCCGAGCGGTTGCGGCAAGACGACGTTGCTCTCGGTGATCGCGGGCATTCTCGAACCGACCGCCGGCGAGGTTACGGCGTTGGGCGTCGATTTGGGGCGGATGTCGAACGGGCGGAAAGTTCGCTTTCGCGGCGCGAACATCGGCTTCGTGTTCCAGCAATTCAATCTGCTGCCGGCTTTATCGGCTGTCGAAAACGTGATGGTCCCGTTGATCCTGGCTCGCTGGTCGCGGCGCCGGGCGCTGACCAAGGCGAAAGAATTGCTCAACCAGATGGGCATGGCCGACCGCATGCACGCACTGCCGAGCAAGCTCTCGGGCGGGCAGCAGCAGCGCGTGGCGATCGCCCGGGCCTTGGTCCACGAGCCGCGGCTGTTGGTCTGCGACGAGCCGACTTCGGCGCTCGACGCCCGCACCGGTCACACAATCATGGAACTGTTGCGGGCGGTGGCGGTGAAAAGCGGCCGCGCCGTCGTGGTCGTGACTCACGACAGCCGCGTGTTCGGCTTCAGCGACCGCATCGTGAGCCTGGAGGACGGCCACGTCACCGGCTCCGAACGACAAACGCCCGCTTACGAAACGCCCCTGACCGGCGCTGCGCTTGGCGTCGCGCGCACTTCCGAGATGAGCGCAGTTGAATCCTACCTTCGCGCCTGAGAGCCCAACATGCTGACCAAAAACGTATTGCCGCTCGTCACCTTGGCCTTGCTGGCCTTCACCGTGGTGCATGTGTTCGGCGCGCCGCAAGCGGCCGAACCGACCATGCCCCTGGCGCCGCCGGCCCACAGCCCCTTTACCGGCACGGTGGCCGGCGCCGGCACGATCGAAGCGCAAACCGAGAACATCGCCATCGGCTCGCCGACGCCGGGCGTCGTGACGAAGGTCTTCGTCCGAGTCGGCCAGCGCGTCGAGGAGGGCGATCCGCTGTTCCTGCTCGACGACCGCGTGCAACAGGCCGAATTGAAGTTTCGCCACGCCGCGGCGGCCGCCGCCGAAGCGCAGCTCACGCAGCTCGAGCGCCTGCCGCGTCCCGAGCAGATTCCCGTCTCCGAGGCTCAAGTGGCCGAGGCCGAATCGAACCTGGCCAAGGCCCGCGACCAGTGGGAGCGCGGCCGGCAGTTGATCGCGACCAAGGTGGTGACCGAGGAAGACCTAGTCCAGCGCCAGAAGGCGTTTCAGGCCGCCAAGGCGCAATTGGCCCGCGTCAAGTCGCAGCACGCCATGCTTTTGGCCGGCGCCTGGCAGTACGACAAGCTGGCGGCCCGCGCCGCCGTCGATCAGGCCCTGGCCCAGATCGATCAGACGAAGGCCGACCTCGACCGACTCACTGTGCGGGCGCTGTTCGACGGCGACGTGCTGCAGGTCAACGTGCGGCCGGGCGAATTCGTGGGGGCCCCGGCGAACCAGGCGTTGATTGTGCTAGGCGACGTCGATCGGCTGCACGCTCGCGTCGACATCGACGAGCACGATATTCCCCGCTTCAAGCCCGGCGCCCCCGCAGTGGCCATGCTGCGAGGGCTGCCCGACAAACAGTTCCAACTCGAGTTCGTGCGCGTCGAACCGTTCGTCGTGCCCAAAAAATCGCTGACCGGCGACAACACCGAGCGGGTCGACACGCGCGTGTTGCAGGCGATTTACGCCATCGAGGCCCACGACCAGCCGCTCTACGTCGGCCAACAATTGGACGTCTTCATCCAGACGCCTGGCGCGAAGCGAACCGAGGGCGAAGGGCCCATGAATCTCGCCGCGGAACGCGAAGTCGGAGCTGCTGGAGATCAGGCCCTATAACTTCTTTGTGCGGCGATCCGTCTCGTACCAAGAATCGCTGCGTTCGACCCGGTGGCTACACGCCGCCACAATAATGCTTTGGCCAAGACGTCCCGTCGCCAGCCTAAGACCTTCGGCTGCGGAGGCGGGCGCCGATGTCGCCTGAAGGCAAACGCGGGTCAGGAGTTGGGGCAATTGGGATGGCGGGCGGCGTTCCCAATGACGCTTTTCAGTCTGCATCGGTCTGCATCATGCCGCCGCTCTCTCCTGGCTCCGATCGCTGGCCTTGGGAGTCGTCCGCTGTGGCACGCGGAATAGTGGCTTCGAGCATCCGTCGTTAAAGTCAGCTTGCGTTATTTATTTTAACTAACGGTTAAAGTCGATGTTGTCGATAAACTGTCCGGCCAGGAAATACACCCCAATGAGGACGGTAGCGCGGAATTTTGCACCGAGGAAAAAATAACTTCCCTACACGCAAACGCCATCAGCCCCAATAGATGGGGAGATAGGGCTTGCGCTAATTCTTCCCACGTTTGATGGGGGTTGGTGACTTGATCCTCGGCGCTATCCATTCCCGCCTGCCGAGGTTCTGGCAACTATGAGGCGTCCCGCTTTGACCCACGCGGTGCTTGTTGTCTTGCTTTGGACGTGCCTCCTTGTACCGCAAGCAGACGCCGATGACGACATGCGATCGTCCCCCACGCCTTCCGCTTTCGTCAAAGCGGCGAATAGAAGGACTTTTGGCGGGGCCAAGCCCAAAAGCCCTTCTTCGGGCGAAGCCGGCGCCGCGGCCTATATCCCCAACGACGTGCATGACGAGATTGCCCGACATCTCGTTCGACACGCCAAGGCAACTGCGCCATCGCCGAAGGCGGCCGAGTCCGGCACAGCCGATCCGGCGTCCGGCGATCAAGGCAGCTCGCGCGAAAGCGACGGCAAGACTACAAAATCGAGCGGCAGTGCCGGTAACGGCTTCGATGCGTCGCTGGTTCAAGCAGGCGAGACGGCGTTCAACAACAATTGCACTTCGTGCCACGATGCTCAGAAGTCCCTGCAAGCATCCAAGAGCCTCGGGGGCTGGCGGACGACCGTGCGGCGGATGGCCGGCAAGCCCGATGCACAGATTCCAGAAAGCGTCCACGAGTCGATCGCCGCGTACCTCGCGTCTCGCAACGAAGGCGGAAAAGAGCAGAAAGAGGGCGGCGGTTCCGAAGCCGACGTCGAGCCGCCATTCTCTTTCACGGGCACCGTCTCTCCCACATGGCGCGGCGGCGCGACCAACTTGCAGGATCCCGGCTTCTTCCCCGGTCTATGGGTTGGCGCTGCGTGGCAAAGCAAAGGACCTGTGAGCGCCCGAGCTACCGCATGCATAACCTGCCATACCAATTCCAGAGCGGACCTGGTCGAGGCCTCGGTCCGGTTCGACGTCGCCAAGCATCTGCGCTCCCATTTCGAGGGCGATTCGCAGACCGATGTCGCGATCGAGGCCGGGCGGTTCGTCGTTCCGTTCGGAGCATTTTATCAGCAGGTTAACCCCAGCGTATACCGCACGGTCACCCAACCCCTCATCTATAACATGGGGCAGCGAGTCGATGCCACCAACCTGAGTCCAGGCCTCCTGGGCTATCCGGTTTTGCCGATGCCCTATTCGGATACCGGGTCGAATCTCTCGGTGGGGCTCCCGATCGCAGAGAACACGACTGCCACGTTCGACGCTTACCTCGTCAACGGCCTGCAGGGGACCAGCAATGGGGTGGATTTCGTTCTGACGCGGCAACAGCTATTCGACAACAATTCGCGACCGGCCGGCGGCGGAAGGTTTACGATCGGGGGAAAGAACCTGCGGCTGGGAACGTCGGTGATGGGAGGCCGCTTCAATTCCAATGCGGGAAGCGGTCCTTTCAACCAGGGAATGGACTACCTTATTTTCGGAGCGGACGCGGTCTTCCGCTGGGAAGATCGGCTACGCTTGCAGTTCGAGTACGCCCAGCGTAATTCCGACCGGTTAGGGACCGTCCCCAACTCCATTTTCACCGAGCGAGTCGGCGGCTTTTACCTGGAATGCGAGGCGCTGATTAGCCGGCGCTGGAACATGAGTTTTCTGGCACGGTACGACGGGCAGTCGACGCAGAGCTTGTCGCCGCCTCCTGGCAGTACCCTCACGGCCGCCAATTTCACGGTGCAGCGATTCACCTACGGCTTGAACTGGACGCTTCCGGGCGGCAGCCTGTTGATGGTGAACGAGGAACATTGGTTCTTGCCCGCTGGCCTGGGCAGTGTTGACGTCCTCGGGGTTCGCTGGGCGGCGACATTCTGAATAACGAGCAGTTCGCATCGAGCGAGCTGCTATCGACACGATCCGGCGTGCTGGAGGGGTCTGGCAAATGCCAGAAAGAAGCCATGACGATCCATCGATTCTTGCCTTGGTTGGCGCCGCTTGAATACAGCGCCCGGCCTGCCGCGCTATGGCCCACGGTTGTCGTCGTGCTGGCTGCGGCATGGCTCGTAGGGGCTGCGCAGGTAACAGCGCAGACGACTGCCGCGTCCGAGCCGTTGATCGTGCAAGAGGACGTTCCCGAGCCTCGGTCAAACTACCGACCCAATCAACCCCAGGGAACTATTGCCGACGCCGACGTCATGGAGCTTCCCGGCCTGCAATCGGAATCCGTATATCCTCCGAGTCGGATTGCCGGCGGCGCGTGCAACGGCAGTCCTCCTCAGCGCAGGCTGCCTCGCATGCGGCGCAATTATCCCACGTCTTGCCGTGTCGCAGAGAGCAACTTGCCCGAATGGCAGATGCCCCCCTTGCTTGAGACGCCTCAAAACCCCGGGTGGACTGACTGCCACGGGGCGTGCCGCATCGGCGGTTTGGGCGCTGTGATGCACGATCGGCTTTGGTTTCGTTCCGAATTTCTGCTCTTTTGGAGCAAAGGGGCGGACATACCCGCCCTGGCGACCACAAGTCCGCCTGGTACGGCTCAGGGGCAAGCCGGCATTCTTGGCGCGCCAGGTACGGCGCTCCTGTTCGGCAATCAGGCGGTCGATTCGAACGCTCGGGCGGGCGGCCGCTTCGCGCTGGGCGGGTGGCTCACCCCGTGCCAGGATCTGGGCATCGAGGCGACGTATCTATTCCTGGGTACGGCAGCGGCGCGATTCCAGGCTTCGGATCAAACGAATCCCATCCTTGCACAGCCTTTTCTCAATGCCCAAACCGGAGCTCAGGACGCTTCACTCGTGGCTTATCCGGGAGTTGAATCGGGCACGCTGAATATCGTGATGCAAAACAATTTCAATAGTCTGGATACGCTCCTTCGCACGGCGTTTGTACGCGAATCCGACTACCGCGGGGACTTCCTTTTTGGCTTCCGATACGCCCGGTTTGCGGAGGACCTGGCCGTCAACTCGCAATCGACGACTACGTCAGGTTCAGGGGTCGTCCCCGTAGGGACTGTTACGAACGTCTCGGATTTCTTCGGGGCCTCCAACCAGTTTTATGGCGGCGAATTTGGAGTTTCCACACAAAGCCGCCGCGGCCGGTGGTCGGTCGACCTGCAGTGCAAGGTCGCCCTGGGCTACAGCCAGTCTGCTGTTTCGGTCCTGGGACAAACGGCCACGACGGTTCCCTCACAAGCCCCGGTCATCTATTCAGGAGGGCTGTTGGCTTTGCCGACGAACATGGGCCGCCACGAACTCAGTGGCTTTGCAGTGCTTCCCGAGCTTGGCGTCACTCTCGAATACCAACTCACCCGACGCCTGAGCGCCACCTTCGGATACAGAATCCTGTATTGGAGTCGGGTGGCTCGACCGGCCGATCAGGTGGACCTGAACCTTAATCCGTCGCAGTTCCCGCCCGGACAATTGAGCGGTACCGCAGCGCCGCAATTCAAGTCCGTTACCACTGACTTCTGGACGCAGGGACTCACCGCTGGACTGAAGTACCAGTTCTGATTTCATCGGGCAAATCAACTGCCCGATGACACTAACGGGCGTGGACAGGCTTGTCAAGCTGCGGAGTCCTTAAACTGCAATGGTTTACGCACCGCCTGCTAGCCCAAATGAGCGTTGGTTTGCTGACGAGATGCCCACCGGTATCACCGCACGGCTAGTGTGTCGGTTCAGCCCTCGCGGGGGCGAAGCCGAGCGGCAGAGCATGCAGGCCGACAAGAACCGTTCGCTTTAGCGAGGCAACCTCCCGTCGTCGTCGGCCTGCTGCGTCGCGGGCGGGGCAGCGCGCGGCGAGCAGGGTCCCGCGGGGATTAACCGCACCCAGATTTGCCATCAGCGGCTGCGGCCTTGCTGGCGATTATCTCTCTGCAATTCCCGCCAAAGCTCCATCAGCAAGTGCATCCCGGTCAGTACGGTGACCATACACATGGAGACCGTGGCCACGTTCTGAAAGACCTGCCCGTTGGACGAACCGGCGTTCCTTGCCATGTTCTGGGCTTCCTTGGCGATATAGAGCGGGTTGCTGGGCCGGGTCATGCGTCGCGCATGTTGCGGCGACATGGCGAGGAAGTCAAGAAATGTTCAACCAACAAGCGTCTTCCGATTGGATCGAGGTTGGATGGCAACGCTTGGATTGCGAGTGCAAATTGTTGCCCGGCGAGGGACGGCGGAATGCCAGACCGCGAGGCGAGGCGTTTGCCCAAAGGCTGCGGCGGCCGGGTTGACCGCTGCAAAGATTAGGGGCAGGATTGCGGCGGAATTGCGTTTTAACGACACCAGAGAGCGCCGCTGCCGGGCCAACGCAAGTCATTGAAGACATGCAATTTAAGAAGGTTTATTCTTGCCGTAGCTGGTGGCGATTTGGCGCATGATTGCGACGGAATTGCGTTTTAGCGAGGCGGATCATGAGGCTTCCTCGCCAAAGAACCAGCGCCCGCCTTTCGTCCGGCCGCGGCTGTGTACCATTTGGTCCGCCTTTAATTCCTTGAGCAAGGTCTGCATTTGATCCCGCGAAAGCGCATGGAATTCCTGCAACAGGTGGCTTAAGGGGCATCCTTCATCGGAACGGGTACGGAGGTAATCGAGGATCTGCTTTTTCATCGCGTCACGATCGAGAAGCGGCGGCGTGTTTGATGCGTCATAAAATTCGGGGTTGAGGATGTAGCGCGCGCCGCGTCCGCGCCCGTGGGATCGGATCAGCCCCTCTTTCTTGAGAGCCTCGAACTCGTCGTGATAGGCGCTGGGGACGGGATTGCCGCGACGAACGAGGTCGAGAACGAGGTATTCGTGAGAGGAAAGCGGCGATTTTCGAGTGGGTTCGATCTGGGCCAGGAACTTGACGAAGCTTGCGTCCTGTACGTTCCCGCGCAGGCAAAGGAAAACTTCATGGTCGTCGGAGCGTGCGTAGTCCGGCAGCGGCTTGCTGTCTCGCACGGCCTCGACGAGCATCCGGTTGGCTCCCTGGCCGGACCGCTCGACCAGGCCGCAGCGAAGCAGCGTTTCGGCGATGCGCCGGTTGCGCGGGAATTGCTTGTCGATCAAGTTGTCGGGGGTGATCCCGGTTGGAAACCCGCCGGGGCTGACAATCTCCAAGCGGCGAGGAAACTGCCGTACAAAAACTGAACCGGGATGGCGGTAATCGCGGTGGCTGACCGCGTTGAGCAGGGCTTCGCGCACCGAGCCTTCGCGAAACGTATCGATGGCGTGCATGACCATGCCTTCCTGATAGTGTTGCTTGTCGTTGCGCAGGTTGATGGTTTCCCAAACTTTGTCGAAATAGGCGGGAAAACCTTGGCGGTATTCGTTTCGCTGATTGGCGGGTCCGGGCGCATCCGACGAGCGGTACTCGAAGACGACCTCGGCCTGCGCGAGGTATCTGGTTAACGCTTTGGCCTTGCCGAGTAAAATCAAGGCGGCATAGGTGACGCCCTCGGCCGAAATGAGGTCGGCGTCTTCCAATAGTCGCCGCGTGGCGGCTTTCGCCAGAGACTCGTTGCCGGATGCGTCCTGCCACCGCCTTCTGAAATCCTCGATGGCCATAGGGTCCAAGTCGGCGAGCGTGGCCTTGGGGCAGATTTCGGCGGAGAAGTCAGGAGCCGCCTCATCAAAAATGCGCCGCAGCATGTCGGGCGTCATCGGCGCCAGGTCTTCGCCGGCGCGCATCCAGTAGGCTCCCTCGACGGCAATCGGCATGCCGACCGGCCGCGAGGGTGCAGTGAAAACCACTACGCGGCCGTCGGGGTGCAGGATTTCTTCGCCTTCCACACGAAGATGGAGCTTCTCAATCAAGCGGGCTTTGGTCCGCTCCAGGTCGGCAAACGCCTGGCTGCCGACGACCTTGCGCGGGCGTCGATCAGTGACGCCCAGCACGATGGAGCCGCCACCCTCGTTTGCCAACGCGGCGCAGTATTTGACGAGCTTCTCGAAATGGAAATTGTTCTTGGCTTCCTTGAATTCGAGGTGCTGGCCTTCTTTCGCTTTGAGCCATTCTTCGAGTTGCTGGCTTGATACGGTCATGCTGGGCCTTGGGTCGCGCCAGAAGCACGGTTAGTTCGTCGTTTTGCGTTGATGGCGGCAAGGGGGATTGGCGTGCTTCTCTGAAGGCCGGACCATCGGTGATGTGAGTCATTTCTCTATCCCGCGACGAAAGACCTGTCAAGCAGCGGCGATCGTCGCACGACTGAGAGTCAAAGAGGCGTTCTTTTCTTGAATGCCACTTGAAGCCCCTCCCCTTGCCTCGTTCGATCGGTTTTGATTCTGAATCAGCGAGATCGACACGTTATCCACAGGGCGCGGCCGTTAAGTAAGTTAATATACTTGTTTAGGTTAAACAGTTAGCCGCCCGGTAAGCCGTTGGCCGGTTTGCAGAATCGGGCGACCCGTGCGCCCAATAGCCCGAGGATTTGCGCCCAATAGCCCGAATCGGCTGCGCCTAATAGCCCGATAACCGTGCGCCCAATAGCCCGGCGCTATCCACAGCCTCGGAACGAGCCACATGTGCCTTCAGCGCGGCTGAATTCAGGGTGGCGGGCCTCGATTTGATTGGATCGGAAATCGATTTACGCCTAATCGCCCGTGTCATTCTGGGACAAGTCATTGAATTTCAACGAGGCGGAATAAATGCCCTTGCCCGGCGTCTGGCGCCGGCCGGGGAAGCGGGGATATTCCGCGTTGGGGTGCGTGGTGGGCAGTTGCGCCCGATGGACGAAGCGGACGATCTCGTCCCCCTCCCCGTTCCGCTCCAACGACAATTCATATTCGGGCAACTGGTTGGCCTGGACGACCTGGCGGATGTCGATCGCGAAATCCGACGGCCGGGCGGAGGAGCCGGATTTCTCGTAGAGCTGCCGCATAGTGAAGCCCCAGCCGCCTACTTGGCTGCCGGCATGCTTGCGGGCGACGCGGTAAAGCCAGCGTTCGATGCCGCCGGTCAGCAGGAAATAGTCCTCGTGAATGGTCAGCACCAATCCCTGCTCGGTGATGCCCTCGTAGAGCCAGTTGGGTAGCGTGATCGTCATGCCGGTCGGCTCGCCGCTTTTCTCATCGATGGTCTCGGTCCAGCTGTCGAGCCAGTGAAATGACGTGAACTTCTTTTTGCCGTTGGCGCGGATGTTGGTGCGGACGGCGGTGTGAGCCAGCCGCTCCAGCGCCGCGCGGAGGCGAATGTAGTCTTTGCCGCCGGTCGTGCGGCGGATGGAGCGAAGCAGATTATAGGGATGGAACTGGATGGTCCGGGACGGCGTCAGGCCGCGATCGAGGGCTTCGGTGATTTGCGTACTCGCCCAGATCAGGAGGTCGGCGTCCCAGATGGTCGCCATGCCGAACTGCGGGTTGGCGCTCACTTCGACCCAGACGTTGCCGACGCTGTACTGGATTGGCTCCAGCCTGGTGCGCTTCGCCAGG
>DATKRK010000097.1:0-3830 GCA_035532215.1 Pirellulales bacterium
TCCATCGCTCTTCTCCGCGCCGTCGAGGCAACTCGTCGTTCTCTAGTGTTTTGTCAGTCGTGCTAGCGGCCTGTTCAGCGTTCGACAGGGGCTGAGCCCTCGTTGTTCTACACAAGTCGATCGACCGTTAGGAAGCGACGCGGCGCGAGTCCCTTTTACCTAGCCCAGGCGTTTACGCCTGGGACCAGCGGACGTTCTACCCCCTGGTCTGATCCGCTGTGTGTGGCAGGCGCCCCTCGGGCCGCGACGCGGCCCGAGGGGCGCCTGCCGGAGGAAAACGGTTGGATTTGCGGCGCGGATTCCCAGGCATAAATGCCTGGGCTACGTAAAATTCCTGCTGGCCGAGCCTTCGAGTGAAAGACCTCGCCGGAGTTGGATCATTCCGGCACGAGATTGTCTCCGTAAGGCTCTTGTTCGTCGGCCGTGACGAGTTTGCGAAGCACTCGCGGATCGATTCGGCTGCCAATGAACCGTGCGGCGCCGTCGAACATCAGCACGTTCGAGCCCTTTTGGTGCCAGCTCCAAGGCTCCTCGTTCGGTCCGCAATTCGTCTGGCTCCACGGGCAATTCGGCGGGCCGCCCGTGGGCAGGCTATTGCCGTTGATCGGGTCGATCCAATTGCCCTGCGTGCTGTTCGGCTGCCCGGAGATTCCGCCGGCGCAGGCGGGTTCGGCCCAGCGGTTCATCACGCGGCGCCCGCTGGGCGTCGGCGTGTCGCCCGCCGGCAGGCCGCCTGATGTCATGCCCTTCGAGGCACACCATTGAGCGTAGGTTACCTGACTGGTTCCATTCCAAACCGGCGCGCTGCCGCCACTGAACACGGGATCTGCATACTGCGATACGGTGTTGGGAAAAATGGTTTCGAACGCCCGCCCGGCGTCTTCGAAGATTGCGACGGTGCGGCTCATGCCATCGAGAACCTTCGCCACCGGCGTTCCGCCGAGGCGGAAGCCGCCGTCCATTCGCGTCGCCGGGTTGCGGATGCCCGTGACCGGATCGATGTCGGTATAGACCACCGGCATGTAATCGGTGAGGCCGTAGCGGTCGGGATCGGCGATGCGAATGGCATTGCTGGGGCACAAGTACGGGACGATCGACGTCTTGGCCGCCGTCTGATTCTGAGGCCAAGCGTCGTCGTTGTAGGCCAAGTCGAAGTTCATCGGTTCGACCGTGTAATCCTCCTCCAGATAGTCAAGCAACTTGGTGTAGAGCGACTGCATTTCCAATGCGGTCGCGGGCGGGTTTTGCGTGATATCCGTCCCTTCGCCGGCCGACGGCAGCCGGCTGTGCATTTGCTCGAATTGCAGGATCGCCTGACCTTGCGAGCGCAGGTTGTTCAGGCAGCGCGTGCGCCGGCCCGTTTCGCGGGCTGACTGAATCGCCGGCAACAGCAGCGATAGAATCAGCCCGAGCACCGAGATCACCACCATGAACTCCACTAGGCTCATTCCCGTGCGAGCCTGGCGGATTCTGCGCGCGTTCATCCTACATCGCTCCTGGCGCCGACCGGATGCCTTTGGATACCGCGAACGCTGTTACTCAAGATCGATATCAATGGCGTTGTCTTCGGCCTTAATCGTGTACTTCAGCCCGGAAGTATCGTAATCCAGATACTTCTTGGGGATCGTCGTCGGTTCGACTCCCAATTTGCCCGGCATGCCGACGTACTGCCTGAGGCGCACCTTGTATTCGCCGGGAACCATCCCCTCTTGATCGACGAACGAAGACGCGTTGTATTCACCGTCCTTCGTAATCACCGACCGGGCCTCGATGCCTCCGGCGTTCATGTCGACTTGCATGAATTCAATATCGCCGCCGTGAACCGGGGAACCTTGCAGTTTGACGGCCCCGTGGACCGGATAGGTCTGCGGCTTCGACGGCAACGTCGGGCCGCAACCAGTCGCCAACGCCACCGCCGCCAAGCACATTATTCTCCGCATGGATTGTCTCACCAGTATTCGCTTCCTATGTGATTTCCGTAAACCAAGCGGGGTTCCGCTGCGGAAAACCCGCAGCGGAACCCGTGGTTGGTTCCAACACGCCGCAACAACTTAGCCGCAGCCGTTTGAATTAGCAATTCGTCAAACTTTTCAATAATCCGAGAAACCCACGGTGCCCGGGCTGACCTTCTCGGCCGAAGTCACCAGGTATCGCAACGCCACCGGATTGATGTCCTGCGACAAGAACGTGACGTGGCCGTCCATGAACACGACGTTGGCGCCGGGACCATGGAAACTGAAGATTTCGTCGTTCGGTCCGCAGTGCGTCTGGGCGTTCCAGAGGCAGTTCGTCGGGCCGCCGTACGGCAGCGAATTGTTGTTGATGGCCCGTTCTGAAGCCATCAGCACCTCCCCGCCGACGCTCGTCCCGCCATTCGTGAGGATATTGTTGGGGGCGCCGTTGACGCCGAAGCCGTTGTCGGCTTCGATCCAGCGCCAGAACGCGCGCTTGCCCTTGGCCGTTGCAGGGATCAGGTTTCCCATCGGGTCGGGATAGGCGCCGGGCATGAACTCGTTGCGGCCGACATCCTCGGCGACCGCGATGGTCTTGCTCAGACCGTCGACGATATCGCCGATCGTGCTGCCGCCGCCGTGCAAGCCGCCGCTGACGCGCCAGTTGGCGTTGTTGAACGACGTTAGCGTGGGGTCGATGATACAGTACACTGTGGCGCCGTAATCGGTGTAGCCAAAGCCGAGGCTGTCCAGCCCGGTCTTGGGACGCAACGGATTCGTGGGGCAGAGATAGGTGGG
The DNA here is from genome assembly GCA_035532215.1 of Pirellulales bacterium. Taxonomy (GTDB): domain Bacteria; phylum Planctomycetota; class Planctomycetia; order Pirellulales; family JAICIG01; genus JAICIG01. Next base: position 2,751 of record DATKRK010000097.1, read on the forward strand.
AACCACTTGCTGGCCGGGCACTTGGCCCGCCAAGGGGCCCGCGCCCGTCGTTTGATTCGTCGTATCGTTGTAAAACCACCGGTTGTCGATGGCATCGTAGATTTCTTGCTGCTCGATGTGCGGCAACAAGTAGTACAGCAGCGAATAACCGCCGGGCGGGGCCATGCCGGTGGTGGGCGTGCCGGTTTGGGTCATCGGAGTCCAACCGCCGCCGGCGGGAGGACTACCGCTGTTGGGCTCGCCGCTCGGGCCGTCGAAGTAGGTGAACGGCGCGATGGTGCCGCCCCAACCGCTACTCGCCGGAAACGCCGGCTGCGTGAACGCGGCCGGACTGGCTGTGCCGGTGTAGTTCGTGCCTTCGCTCGTCGGGGGGAACTTTTTGTTCTGATCGTTGAACACGTGCAGCGCCAGGCCAATCTGCTTGAGATTGTTCGAGCATGTGTTGCGGTTGGCCGCTTCGCGAGCCCGCTGGACCGCCGGCAACAACAAGGCGATCAGCAGGCCGATGATCGCGATGACCACCAGCAATTCGACGAGGGTAAAACCCTTCGAGGGTCGATTCAATTTCATGACTTTCGTTTTCTCCAAATGAACCATGCTGTAAGTGAGACGTAAAAAACGTATTGCAATTCGCCAATTGCGAGCATCATGCGATGGCTGGAGCCGCTCCGTGCTCTGATGGCTCCGCCTCCTCGCGGAGCCAATCGTTTTCGCTAGGCGCCTCCCTTGAATTCGGTTGTGTGTGTTCGAGCTGTTCCCGGCAACTGATGCGGGGGATTATGGCGGGTCCGCTTTAGCTTTTGATGGCCGCAATGTTAGATTTAAGTTAAATCCCTAGACGTCGATCAGCAAAATGCCTAAATCCCACCCAGGATCGAACTTGCAAGTCGTCGATCTTTTGCGGGTGGATTGCCTGAAGCGAGTTGCCCCGGCAATCTGGCGGTTGATTCTGTAGACAAAATGGTTGGACCAGTCGCCCGCGTCTGGCGCGGATTACCTTTGAAATCAGGGGGTAATCCTTTTTCTCAGGCAGTGCCGCAACGAGAGGACTGGTCCAATGAAAACAAGTTTACGTTACCT
>DATKRK010000098.1:0-3785 GCA_035532215.1 Pirellulales bacterium
GAACCCGCAACCCTCAGGTCTTCAGCCTGATGCTCTAACCGTTGAGCTACCACAGCCGATGCCGTCCGCTTCCGAACCCATTCACGGAACGCACCATGCCGATCGCGAAGTCGCGAGGCTGGGGCGCCGCTGGCTAGGACGACATCGAATGCGCTGCTTTTAACTGCCTCAATCGCCATATCGGCGAAGAAAAAGACGCCGGCGGGAGTCGAACCCGCTTCGACCGCTTTGCAGTGTCATCGGGCGGTTGAAATGCCGCCAGGCGGGCGGAATGAAATGCAGCCATTTTGAACGGAGCGCAATTCGCCGGCGGTATCCGTCAATCACTTCAAGGTTGACGGAGACCGCTGATGGCGAATCGACTCAAGATGGCGATGATTCAAGCGATATTACATCTAACACTCGTTACGTTGGTCGCGGCGGCGGATCGCCGACGAGTTGGGCATCGACCGGGCCACGGTCCGGCGGTATCTGTCGCACCATTTGGGCGGGGCAAATGCCGCCATTCCGCCCGCCGGCTCGGAGGGGGCAAATGCCGCCACTTTTGCCGGGCTTCCGGCTCCCCAGGGCGAGACGCCGGGTCGTGCCGGGAGTAGCGATCTTGCGGCCGGCCCAAATGCCGCCGTTCCGCCCGCCGGGTCAGACGCCGCGGCGTGTAGCCAAAACGCCACGCAGCCCGGCCGGCGTAGCGAATGCGAACCGCACCGCGAGTTGATTCTGGCCAAGCTCGCACAGGGGCTTTCGGCCCAGCGGATCTGGCAGGACCTGGTCGCCGAGCACGGCTTCAAGGCCGCTTACGACAGCGTGAAACGCTTCGTGCGTTCGCTGGGCGCCGCGCCCGTCGCGCCGTTCCGTCGTTTGGAAACGCCGCCGGGCGAAGAGGCCCAAGTCGACTTCGGCTCGGGCGCGCCGGTCGTCGGCGCCGAGGGCAAGCGGCGCAAGACGTATGTCTTCCGCATCGTGCTCAGCCATTCGCGGAAGGGCTACAGCGAAGCGACGTTTCGCCAAACGACGGAAGATTTCATCCGTGGCTTGGAGAACGCCTTCGCTCATTTTGGCGGCGCGCCCAAGACGCTGGTGATCGACAACTTGAAGGCGGCCGTCGCGCATCCCGACTGGTTCGATCCCGAACTCACGCCGAAGGTGCAGGCGTTCTGCCGGCACTACGGCACGCTGATCCTGCCGACCCGGCCCTACATGCCCAGGCACAAGGGGAAGGTCGAGTCGGGAGTCAAGTACGTCAAAAACAACGCCTTGAAAGGCCGCTCGTTCGCCAGCCTCGACGAACAACAACGATTCCTGGAACATTGGGAAGCGACCGTCGCCGACACGCGGATTCATGGCACGACGAAGCGACAGGTCGGCAAGGTCTTTCAGGAAGTCGAACGTGCGGCGCTGGCGCCGCTGCCCGTCGAACGCTTTCCCTGCTTTCAAGAAGCGCAACGCATCGTCGCTCGCGACGGCCACATCGAAGTCGCCAAAGCCTATTACTCCGTGCCGCCGGAGTACCTGGGGTGCAAGGTCTGCGCCGCGGTGGGATGCACGGCTGGTGCGCGTATTCAACCATCGCTGGGAACAGATCGCCATCCACGTGCGGGGCGAAATGGGACGTTTCAGCACCCACGGCCAGCACGTGCATCCGCACAAGATCAGCGGCCTGGAACGCGGCGCCGGTTATCTGCTCGGCAAGGTGCGCTGGATCGGCCCGCAAGCCCATGCCTGGGCTCAAGCCATGCTGGCCGGGCGGGGCATCGAGGGCACGCGCTCGCTGCAAGGGCTGCTGAGCCTGGGCCAGAAACATCCGCACGAAGCCCTGGAAAAAGCCTGCGAAAGGGCGATCTCCTACGGCGCCTTCCGCCTAAAAACGCTCCGCCAATTGTTGGCGCGCGACGCCGCGCCTCAGAAGCCGTTGCCGTTTCTCGACCAGCATCCCATCATCCGGCCGATGGACGATTACGCCCAAGTCGTCGCGCGGGCGATCCATCGCCAAGGCAGTCGCCCATCCTTGGGCGAAAGTTTTTTGAGGGACGGCTGGGCAGAAGCAAGGGACAGCAACGGCGAGCCGAAAGAAACAGACCCCGGCCATCCGGTGACGGACGGCCAGGGTCGCGCGGAAACGCTTCCGCCCAGATCCGGCGATCCCTTGTCGGGATGCTCTTCAGCAGCGCCCGACTCCGCTTCGCCGGACGAATCCAGCGTAGTTCCCCCTTTCCCGTTTCACCAGGAGTAACTTCATGAACGATCGTCTGTTATCCGCCCTGCGTCAGTTGCGTCTCTCGGGACTGGCCGAGACTTTGGACGTGCGATTGCAAGAAGCCGCCGGCCATCAACTCAGCCACGCCGAGTTTTTGGAACTCGTCTTGCAAGATGAATTGCTCGTCCGCGATCAACGGCTCATCGGCCGCCGCGTGAAAGCGGCTGCTTTCCGCGAACTGAAGCCGCTCGACCAATTCGACTGGTCTTTCAATCCCTCGCTGCCCAAGAAGCAAGTCTTCGATTTGGCCACCTGTCGCTTCGTGCGAGAACGGCGCGACGCGCTCTTGATCGGCCCTCCGGGCACGGGCAAGAGCTTCGCCGTGCAGGCCATCGGCTACCAGGCGATCAAGCAAGGCTTCGTCGTTTTGTACCGCTCGATCTTCGATGTGGTGCGCGAGTTCATGATGGACGAAGCCGTGGCCGGTCAGGAGAAGGTGCTCGCGCGTTACCTCAAGCCGGACCTGCTGATCGTCGATGACATGGGAATGAAAAACCTGCCGCGCCAAAGCGGGGAAATCTTGTTCGAGATCATCATGCGGCGTTACGAGACTCGCTCGACGGTCATGACCAGCAACCGGCCGCTGGAGGATTGGGGCAAGCTGATCGGAGACGTGCCCAGCGCCACGGCGATTCTCGACCGCTTCTTGCACCACGCCGAGGTGCTGGCGTTCCAAGGCAAGAGCTACCGCCTGCGGAACCAGCCGCAGTCGGCGCCGCCGCCCGACACGGCCGAGGATGGTTCAAATGCCGCCCTTCCGCCCGCCGGCTCCAAACGCAAAAAAGGCGGCTCGATGCCGCCTTCCGAAACGCCCGACGCTTGCCAAGAGTAACCGTTTTAACGAAGATTCAATCCCTACAACCCCGGCTGCCGAATTCCGCCCGCCTGGCGGCATTTCAACCGCCCGATGACACCTTCCGGGCCAGTTCCCGCTTGAGCTTCTTCGCCAGTGCCTCGCGCCGCCCTAGGTCGAGATGCAGTCCGTTGGCCGTAATCTCCTTGAGTACGATGGCGGCGCGGAGCTGGACATGATGCGTCTGCAGGCCCCACTTCTTCTGCATCTCGCATAGCCAATCGGGCGAAAGGTAGCCCCAGGTCTTGCTGCTCTCGGCCATCAGCGTTTTGAGCTGCTTGCGGAGGCGCCGGTAAAGCAAATACGTCGCGATCACGTCCTTGGCCAGATAGTCAAGGTACACTGGCTCGATCTCGGCTGGCGGCTTCCCAAACCATTGGCCGTACGACAGCCGCACCGACTTACCCTTCGAGTCGGCGACGTCCTTGGGCAGCTCAGCACGGGGGTATCTTCTAACGCAGGGCCCTAGGCTTGACTGACCCGTCCCGTTGGCCGTGTGCCCTTCGGTTCCGAGCACGGCCAGCGCGCATTCTGCGCAGTCTCGGCAATATAGGCAGGGGGTTGCGCCCGGGCCGATAAAACAGTAAATCATGCTCTGTGGATTTCACGTTGCGTGTGACACGGAGGATGGACATGGAAGGAAACGTACGGGTCAGTTTGAAGGCGGTGGCACAGTAT
>DATKRK010000099.1:0-4379 GCA_035532215.1 Pirellulales bacterium
GCTCGGGCGCGGTCGAGTTCGGCATGCTGGGCGGAAAGCCGCTGTTGCGCCTCATACAGATCGTGCCGCAATTGGTTGTTCTTGGCGATGATCTCGGACAGCCGCTCGTTGAGTTCGGCTTTCAGTTCGGCCGACATGCCGCCGTCGTCGACGTTCATCAGCTTTCCGGCGTCGGCGATCGTCTTGCCCTGCAGGCCCAAGCGCCGGGCAATATCGGACAAGATCTCCTGGTAGTCCTGCACCATGCGATCCAATTTCTTAGCGTCCCCGCCTGAGTCGCCAGCGGGCGACTTGTAAACGCCGATCCGCCGCCAACAGACGAACAGCGCCGCCGGCGCGACGCAAGCTAATAACAAGGCAAGTGCAAGCAACAAGTTCATGGTCGGCAAACAGACACTCGGCCGGTCATTGACAGTTAAGGCGTCCGTCTTGGCGATCGTCTCGCCAGCTCACATTTAGTCTATGCCATCGATGACGCCCGCGATGCGGGCCGAGGCGTAAATCAACCAAATCGCCGCAAAGCCGCGATTTCAGCGTTTCGTGCATCCCCCGTTTCGGTGAGAAAATCTAGGATGCAATTCGGCCGCCGAACGGGCAAAAAGGGGGGCTTTCGCCCTCGTCCGAGATTGCTCCCTGCGCTTCGCGTTTAACCGTTAAGCGCGTTACGACTGCCGCAATGCGGCCGGCGTCGCTGGGATCCTTCGCCCGAGGCGTTTGGCAGACGGCGAAGGCCGCTCCGAGCCGCTGACTTCTCCAGCATCGCCGGCGGCGTAACTGCGATGGCGGTAGACCCAAAGGCCGTTCTTCTTTTCGACCAGTTCGTAGTAACGCGGGAATGCGTCGAGCACCGACATCGGCCAGCAATTGCCCTGCCGCGTCGAGGCTTCGACGTGGTCTTCGAGATCCTTGCGCATGAACAGCCACTTGATCCGGCCGTCGCGCAGCCGCTCGAGCAGCGGAGACGCGTCGAGCGTGCCGTTGTCGACCAGCAGCATGTAGAGATAGGAATCGTTCAGCCAGGGCCGGCGTCCGGCGGCCAGCACGGCGTCGACCATTCGGCCGTCGGCCAGCAATTCCGCCTCGGGCGATTCGTCGGCCAGATATTCTTCGATCATGGCGTAGTGCTTCGGCCGCTCGAACGACGAGCGGCATTGGTGCCTGACCTCCCGCGCGTAAGGCAGCCCCAACACGGCCGCCGAAATCGCCAGCGCCGCCAGCCCGCGCCGCGGACCCGGCATGCACATTCTGGGAACGCCGTCGACCGCAATGGCCAGCGCGCCCAGCAGCGAGGGCTCAAGAAAGTAATTCAATTCGGCGCCTTGCTTGCAAATGGTAATCACGGAAATCGCCAGGCTGACCGCAAAGCCCAGACTGAACAGCGAACGGAAAAAACGCTCGGGCGAGGCGATCGCCAGTTGCCCGACGACCAGCACGGCCACCGCGCCGATCGGGAAGGACAGGAATTGATAGAGGAAAAAGTAGCCGTGCCAGACCATCATCGGGTTGCGATTGCCGGCAAGCACCGCCGTCAGAAAGAAACCATCGCTGGCCCATTGGGCGGCGACCCAGGCCGCAGCGCCGAGCGCGGCGACCCAAGCCGTAAACGCGCCGGCGTCGCGGTAGCGCCGGTTGGCCAGCAGGTGTGCAAAAATCGGCGCCGCCGACAGGGCGATCGTCGGTTTCGATAGCGACCCGGCCGCGATGCAACACGCGGCGACAATCAGGCTGCGCCTGCTTGTTCCGACGACCATCAAGGCAGCCGCCGCACAAGCAATGCCCAGCAGGTCGACCCGCGGGTGAGGCGTCCATTCGGAAAAGGGCGCAGAAACCATGAACATCAGCGCGGCCAGCAGGCCGATTTCAACGCTCTTCGTTTGACGGCCCGCAGCGATCGCCGCAAAAGCCGCCGCCGCCAGACCTGCAATCAGCGAGACGATTCGCCCGGGTTGCAGGCTGTGGCGCCAGCCGCCCAACTCGGCCACGGCGTTCGTGACGTAGTAAAACGCAGGGCCGTAGCAACTGAGCGTGTAGGGCGGCTCTCGCAACCAGGCGCCCGAGATCGGCTCCGAACGCATGCGTTCGGTCATGGCCAGGATCGGGCCGTCGCCGTAACTCTTGTGTTGGAAGTCGAAAATCAAAAAGGTCAGATGCATCGTCACCAGCGCGATGGCCGTCGCCAAGGCCAGCCGCGCCCCGATTTTCAGCGACGAGAGAGACGGCGCCCAACGGGGCTCGGTCGCCGATGCCCGCTCGGTACGCCACGATTCGGGCAGAGTCGGCGAGCCAAGGTCCAAGGCGACCCGCTTGGCGCTTTCGACCGTTTCTCGCTCTGCGACCGCCGTTTCCTTGCTCGTCATCTCCTCACCCCGGCATCGTGAATTCTCGCTTCCCAGTGCAGGGTTTTAGCAGAGAAAAGCCCCTCGGGGCTAGACCAATGTGCTCCACCCGGCGGGCTAGCGATGGCGGTAAATAAACAGCCCCGCTTGCGTGCTCGCCAACTCGAAATACTTGGGAAAGATCGCGGTCGCCTCGGGCGGCCAACAGCCCGTATTCTCGTGGTGAAACTCGATCGAGCGGCGGAAAATGAGCCACTTGATCCGCCCGTCTTCGATCCGCTCGATGAGCGGCGCAGGATCGAGCGTGCCGTTGTCGACGAGCAAGGCGTACAGGTACGGGTCGCTCACCCACGGCCGGCGCCCGGTCTCCAAGACCATGGGGATCGTTTTTCCGTCGGCCAGCACCTCGGTCTCGGCCGGTTCGTCGGCCAGACAGCGCCGCACGACCTCGAACGTCTCGGGACGTTTCAGCGGAGACCGATAGCGGACTTTCATCTCGCGCAGGTACGGCACGGCGACCAGTGCGGCCAGGAACGCCGCGGCCAACAAGCTGCGACGAGCGTCCAGCGCTCTCAATCGCGGAAGCCCTTCGATGGCTATGGCCAGGCTGCCCAGCCATGCGGGGTCGAGAAAGTAGTTCAACTCCGAACCCTTTTTGCACGCGATGACCGCGGAAATCGCCATGCTGACCGCAAAGCCCAGACTGTACAACGAGCGGACGAACCGCGCCGGAGAGGCGACCAGCAGCACGGCGCTCGTGATCGTAGCGACGGCGCCAAGCGGGCTGGAAAGAAACGCGTACGCGTGAGAATAGCCGCGCCAGAGGATCATCGGGTTGCGATTGCCTTTGAGCACGGAGGTCAGAAAAAAACCGTCCGAAGCCCATTCGGCGCCGCCCCAGGCCGCGGCGCCCAGCACGCAGGCCGCGCCCGCAAAGCGTGCGGCGTCGCGGTAGCGCGCGTGAGCCAAAAAGTGCAGGAAGATCGGCGCCGCAGAAAGGGCCGCCGTGGGTTTGGCCAGCGAACCGGCGGCGATGAGCAGCGCCGGTAAAACCGCCCCTCGCACGCCCGGGCCGACCGCCAGAAACGCCCCGGCGGAAAACACGAGCGCTAGCGTGTCGACCCGTGCAAAAGGGAACCATTCGGCCACGGGCAGCGACGCGAGAAACATCAGCGCAGCGAGCAAGCCGATTTCGACGCTTTGCGTGCGGCGGCCGGCGATAACGGCCGCCAGGCAGGCCGTCAGCAATCCAGTGGCCAGGGCGACCGCCCGCCCGGGTACGACGCTATGCTCGAAGCCGCTGGCGCGGGCCGCGGCGTCGGCAAGCCAATAGAACGCGGGTCCGTAACAGCTCAGCGCGTACGGCGGTCGACTTGCCCAGGAGGCGGAGATCGATTCGGACTGCATCCGCTCCACGAACGCCAGAATCGGGCCTTCGCCGTAGTTCTTGTAATTGAGGTCGAATACCAGGCAGATTTGGTGAGCCACGATGGCCGCCAGCGCCGCTAGCACCGCGGCGCGGGCTACAAACTTGCAGGCTGCCAGGCCTTTGGCCGGGAGGAGTTCTTGGTCCGCCTGAGGTTCGTACAAGCGGCGCCGCAGCTCGCGCCGCTGACTTGCCTGGTCCGTCCGAAACTGCCGGATCGAAATCCCCGCTTTTCCGGGGAGCGCCGAGTCATTTGCAACGGGCATGTCAGTCTTCCATTGTGCGGCAGGACTGGCCGTGCGGCAGGACCGGCCAGCAAGCGATCCAAGTGTCTAACACAATGGCAGCAGCCGAGGCTAGAGCAGTTTGGCCGGCTGGCGAGGCGAGGGCGTAAGTCGACGTTCGCGGCAAAGCCTGTAGGGCACGCCCTCTGTGGCGTGCCGTGAAAAGCAGATATCGCGTCAATTCGCGCTTCTCGGAACGCCGCGGAGGGCGTTCCGATATGGTTGGACCAGTCAAGGGTGATTGTTTCGCCTTGCGGCGGGTGCTTCATGGCGGATGTTTCACGGTGTTTAGGGAATGGCCAGGAGACGGAACGCGGCGATGAGTCGGCGACG
>DATKRK010000100.1:0-12643 GCA_035532215.1 Pirellulales bacterium
CGGCGCGAAGAGTTCGGCTTCAATTTCGATCCCAGCCATTTGCACTGGCAAGGCGTCGATCCGGTGGAATTCATCCGGACGTTTGCGGACCGGATTTATCACGTGCATATCAAGGACGCGATCGTGACGCTCAACGGCCGCGGCGGCATTCTGGCCAGCCACTTGAATTTCGGCGATCCGCGCCGCGGTTGGGATTTTCGTTCGCCGGGCCGCGGCGGCGTGAATTTCGAGGAGATCATCCGGGCGCTCAACGCGATCGGCTACGACGGGCCGCTGTCGGTCGAGTGGGAAGACGCCGGCATGCAGCGCGAGGCCGGCGCCAAGGAAGCCTGCGAGTTCGTCAAGCGGATCGATTTTCCGCCCAGCAACGTGGCTTTCGACGCGGCGTTTTCGAAGGATTAAGCGGCGCAGGCCGCCGTTGCATGGTAGACTGGAAAAATCGATCGAACGTGAGTTTTATACTGTGCCCGGCTAAGAATGAGACGTGCGTTGGTCGTGGGGCGGCCTTCCAGGCCGCCAGCCGTTGACGGCCTGGAAGGCCGCCCCACTGCCGCCCAAGCGTCTCGTTGGCGCCCGCGTGCGGTATAGCTCGGGCCAGCGGAAAGCGAATTCCAGACGGATGAACAGCCTTGTTGCGAGGTTTTCGTGCATCGCCGCGATCTTGCTCGGCGCCGCCGAATTGCGCGCCGAGACGGTCGGCGAAGCGCGGGCCTCGCTCGTTGAAGGCCACGTCGGACGATTAGGCGAGTTGGCTCAGTGGTGCGAAGAGCAGGGGCTCGACCGAGAGGCCGAGATCACGCGCGGCTGGCTGCCGCCCGTCGAGCCGCTGGTGCTGTTCGTGCCGCTGGTCGAAGATGCGACCGACCGGGCCGCAGCGTCCGATCGAGACGCTCGACTCTCGCAGGCCTGGCGAGAGCGCTTCGACACGTTGCGGCAAACGCAGGCCGCGGCCCTGTTCGCCCTGGTCGCGCGGGCCGTCGAAGAGCATCGATACTCGATCGGCTTCGAATTGCTGCACGAAACGTTGCGTGAAGATCCGCAGCACGAGGCCGCGCGGTTGCTGCTGGGCTATCGCGAGCGCGACGCCCACTGGCTCACGCGATACGAATGGGCCAAGGCCCAAGTCAACCAGGTCTGGGATGCGCGATTCGGCTGGCTGCCCAAAAGCCAGCTTGCACGGTACGCTGGCGGCGAGCGATTCTTCAAGGGTCGCTGGGTCGGTGCGGAGGAAGATGCGCGGCAGCGCGGCGCTCTCGGCGGCTGGGAGGTGACGACCGAGCACTATCGCGTGCGGACCAACCACAGCCTCGAAGAAGGGGTGCGGCTCGCCTCGCGGCTCGAGCGGCTGTACGACGTCTGGCGACAAGTCTTCGTCCGCTATTACTTGACGGACGCCGAACTGGGCAAGCTCCTCGCCGGCGGCGGCCTGCCCGTGCGCGCCATGCTCCGTTACAACGTGACTTATTTCAGCAATCGCACCCAGTACGTCGAGGCGCTCAAGTCCCAGGAGCCGAACATCGCGATTAGCACGGGCTATTACCGCGGCAAGAGCAAGACGGCGTACTTCTTCGCCGGTGAAGAGCAGGACGACAGCAATCTGTATCACGAAGCGACCCATCAGCTTTTCAGCGAGACTCGCAACGTCGGGCCGCACGTCGGCCGCGACGCCAACTTCTGGGTCATCGAAGGGATCGCCTGTTCTATGGAATCGCTCGTCGAGGGCGATCGTTACTGCACGATCGGCGGCGCCGACGCCCTCCGCCTCGACAACGCCCGGACGCGTCTGCTTCGAGACGACTTTTACGTGCCGCTGGCGGAATTGACCGCCATCGGCATGAACGCCTTGCAGCGCGACGCCCAGCGAATCAGCCCGATCTACAGCGAATCGTCGGGCTTGACGTATTTCTTGATGTTCGCCCAGGGCGGCCGCTACCGCGACGCGCTGGTCGATTATCTGGTCGCCATCTATACCGGCCGCGACGGCCCCCAGACGCTCGCGGAATTGACTCAAACGCCCTACGCCGAACTCGACCGGCAATACCGCGAGTTCATGACGTCCAATCAATTCGACTGAGCGTCGAACTTAGCCCTCGTTGTTCACCCTCTCATCCTTCCGCCTTGATTCTGCCATCATGCGTCCCTGGAAGCTTTCCGAAACCAATTACGGCTATACGAAGCATCACAAGTTCGAAGTGGCGGTCTTGCCGTTGGGCGCCACCGAGCCGCACAATCTCCACTTGCCTTACGGCACCGACATGTACGAAGGGGACGTGGTCGGCGAGAAGATTTGCGAAGCGGCCCACGAGCGCGGGGCAAAAGTCGTGCTGCTGCCGACGATGCCCTACGGCACGGAAACCAACCAGATGGCGTTTCCGCTGGCAATGAACGTCAACCCTTCGACGCTCGGCGCGGTCGTGACCGACTTGGTCGATTCGCTGGTGCAGCACGGCATTTTGAAGATCGTGCTGCTCAACAGCCACGGCGGCAACGACCTGAAGCCGCTCTTGAGAGAACTTTACGGCAAGACCCCGGCCCAGTTGTTCCTGTGCAATTGGTATCGCGTGCTGGCCGACGTCGAGAAGGAAATCTTCGAAGACCCGGGCGATCACGGCGGCGAGTTGGAAACTTCGGTGATCATGGCCTACTACCCGCACCTGGTTTCGCACCGGCCCGACGGCACGCTCGACGCCGATCAAGGGGCCACGGCCCAAACCCGCTTCGAAGCCGTCAACCGCGGCTGGGTTTCGATCACGCGGCCTTGGCGCCTGCTGACCACCAACAGCGGCGCCGGCAACCCCCATCCGGCGACGGCCGAGAAAGGCCGCCGCACGATGGAGTTGCTCGTCGAGCGGTTGGCGGGTTTTCTGGTCGAGCTTTCTGGTGCGAAAGTCGACGAGCGGTTTCCGTATTGAACCAACCACCGATGGCACGGATAGAAGAATTCGAGAATCCGTACTACGAACGTTCTACTTCTCCGCGTCTCGCAAAGATTCATGCGGCGGTTTTGGCGGGAGGCAAGCCACGGATGAAACACGGATCGAACACGGATCGGAGATGGTTTTTTGGTTCCTCAGCAGAATCTGTGCGTGATTTTGGCTGCAGATCAGGTGGAGGCGTGCGTTTTTTGAGGCATATCCGGGCAAATAAATGGGGCTTTAATGCACGGATGAGATCATTCGTGATTGAATGGCCTTGGTGCGCTGCGGCGGGGCAGGGCCTTTTGCACTTCGCAAGCAACTCATTTATTTGCCCGGCTATGCCTTTGAAAACGCAACCGTAGCCCCGCTAATCGGCGCCCAAAACCGCCCATAGATTCCGCGGAAGAGCCGTTTTTTTCGATTCAGTATTTCGTCCGTGATCGATCCGTGTTCCATCCGTGGCTCAATTGATTGCGGCCGAAGGCCGCGCTGGGGTTACTTTGGCTCGATTTTCGCCGCTCAACCTTTCCAGAATTTCACGCAGACCGGCATCGGCACGTCGAGCTTGTGCCCGGTCGGCGTCAGTTTGCCCGTCTGGGGATCGATGCGGAATACGACGATCGATGCGGAGTCTTGATTTTCGGCCAGCAGGAACGCGCCTGACGGGTCGATGCCGAAATTGCGCGGCGTCTTGCCTTCGGTCGATTGATTGCCCACCGTGGTCAGCCGCCCGCTGTCGGGGTCGATGCTGAAGATGGCGATGCTGTTGTGGCCGCGGTTCGAGCCATAGAGGAACTTGCCCGACGGGTGAACCTGCACTTCGGCCGTGCTGTCGCCGGGGGCCAGTGGCCGCGGCAGGGTGGTGATGGTCTGCGTTTCGGTGAGCACGCCCTTGTCGGCGTCGTAGTCGAAGGCCGTGACGGTGCAGCTCATCTCGTTGATCACGTAGGCCGAGCGGCCGCTGGGATGAAAGGCGAAGTGCCGCGGCCCCGAGCCGGGCTTCACGTTGGCCGCCGGCGGATCGTTGGGCGTCAGCGTGCCTTTCCGGGCGTCGAAGCGATAGACCAGCACTTTGTCGAGCCCGAGATCGGCCGCGAAGGCGAAGCGGTTGGCGGCGTCGAGGTTGATCGAATGGGCGTGCGGCGACTCTTGACGACGCTTATCGACGCTCGAGCCCTTGTGCTGCACGAAGGCCGTGGCCTTGCCCAGGCGGCCGTCATTGCCAATCGGCAATACGCAGACGCTGCCGCCGCCATAGTTGGCCGCCAGCACGTTCTTGCCCGTCTTGTCGACCACCAGGTGGCACGGCCCGGCGCCTTCGGACGATTGCTGGTTCAAGAGTTTCAGCTCGCCGCTCTTATCGATTTCGAACGCCGAGACGCCGCCCGCGTTCTTGCCGAAATCGTCGACCTCGCAGACGCAGTACAGATAGCGGCCGCTCGGGTGGATCGCCAGAAACGACGGGTTCTTGACGCCCGAGGTCGCGCCGGCCTTGGTCAGCTCGCCCGTCTTGCGATCGAGCTTGAGCCGATAGATGCCCTCGCTCGTGCCGCTGGCATACGTGCCGACATAGAGCGTGATCGGGCCGTCCTGATCCGCGGCTTGCGACATTTGGGCAAGCCCCAAGTTCATAGCGACCGCGGCCGCCAACAGCAAAATTGCCCTCAACGAGAACCCGTTCGAGCTTGTCATTTTAAATCCTCGGAATGAGCCATTCATTGATGATCTGCTAACAGATTAACTGCCGACATACTTGGCGTAAATCGTGCGGGCGGTCGGAATATCGTCGGTGCCGCCGATGATCGCCCGGCCGTCGGGGAAGACGGTCAGCAGGTAGTCGTCGACCGCCAGCCGCAAGAGGAACGGGTTGCGCGTGACCCGGCCGACGCCCGCCAGCTTTTCGGCCAGCGATTCCAGCGAAAGTTGCACGCCGCCGGGCTGAATCAACTGCACGGCGTTGCGCCCGCAGAGCACGGCCGTATGGCTGCCGCGCTCGCCCGAAAGCCAGGGAAACTCGCGGCGGCAGCAGGTCGGGCAATCGCCCGCGTCGCGCAGCGAACCCGCCTTCATCGGCAGCACTCGGTTTTCCCAGAGATCGAAGACGAGCAGGCTCCGCTGGATCGCCTCGCGATGGCCGCTGAGGATTTTGATCGCCTCCATCGCCTGGATCGAAGCAATCACGTTGATGATTGGCGAGAGGATGCCGGCCGTGTCGCAGGTCTCCATCGCGCCGGGCGGCGGGGCCTCTTGAACCAGGCAGCGCAGACAAGGCGTTTCGCCGGGCAGGATGGTCATCGTCTGTCCGCCGGCGCCGATGCAGCCGCCATAGACCCACGGCACGCCGAGCTTGACCGCCGCGTCGTTGAGCAGAAACCGGGTTTCGAAGTTGTCGGTCCCATCGACCAGCACGTCGACGCCGTCGAGCAGCGACATGACGTTCGCATGGTCGACGTCGGCCACGATCGGCTCGATCTCGATCGTCGAATTGATTCGCCGCAATTTGTTGGCCGCCGCGACCGCCTTGGGCAGTTGGGCGGCGACGTCGTCCTCGTCGAATAGCACCTGCCGCTGCAAGTTGCTCGTCTCGACGAAATCGCGATCGACGATGCGCAGCTTGCCGACGCCCGAACGTGCCAGCGTGTTGGCCAGTACCGAGCCGAGCGCTCCGCAGCCGCAGACGAGCGCCCGGCTGGCCAGCAGGCGGCGCTGGCCCTCTTCGCCGATGGCCGGGTAGCGGATCTGTCGCGAGTAGCGGTCGAGATCGGTCATGAGTGAAAGCGTGATAGATGAAGTCGGCGGCGGGTCCGGCGGACGGCACACGGAGTGTGCCTGCTACTTTCAGGCCTCATGCAAGATACCCCGCGAAGTCTCCCTGGCCGGCGAGCGCTCGCTGCAATTCGTCGCAAGCGCGGCGGGCGGCGGAAAGGTCATCGTGCCATCGACCGGCTTGTTGTGCAATGATGGGCAGCGTGGCGCCGGCCGATCTCGAAGCGATAAGAGCTGGATCGGAATCTTCACAGACGATTGTCTCCGCCCAGGCGGCGGGGGCGATCGCGGCGCCGGGGCCGAAATGCTGAGCGAGCAAAACGTTTCTCGCGCCGCGGGCGACGGCTTCGGGAAGTTCCGCATCGGCTTCGACGACGACCATCGCCACGCACGGCCACGGCGCCAAGCGATGAAGTTCGGCTGCAAGACGATCGGTATCGCCGCCAGCGCGAGCTAGCAGCCACACGCCGAGCCGGCTGGCTTCGGCGCATAGTTCGTCATTGGGCGACTCCACAACCATCGCCAGATCGGCCGCGCGCCACTGACGCAGTTCGGCCGGCGGCAGGGCCGATTGTTCGACGCCGCGTATGACCCACGGCTTGCCTTCAAGCAATAACTTGCGCCCGCGAACGCCCAGCGGGCGGATGCCGAGCGTGTGCGTGGTCGAGGCGAGTAGATCGCTGCCTTGGTGCAGTTCGACTTCGACGCGATACAAAAACGGCAACTCCGGCGACCAGAAGCAAGGGTCGGGCACGATCGCTTCGGCGAGTAGATCGGCGCATATCGCGCGTGGGGCTGCGCCCCACCCTACGTTAGCGCCGGCGGCTTCGGCTTGCGACCGCTTTGGGTTCATGCGGATCGCCGCGGAAAGCGTGCTAGCATAGGCGCATTGCGGCCCGACCACGCGGCCAGCGAGTTTCGCTCCGGCGGGCGCCGCGTCGCTCGGTAGCCGCGCGTAGATGCGAGCCTCGGCGTTGTTTGCATCGCCAAAAAAGACTTCGAGTTCTTCCCACCGACTGGCAGTCATTTCACCATTGCTGCTTTCAATTCCCCCAACTCCTTCCAGCCGCTGCGTGACCAGGAGGCTTACGCCTCCCGCTCGCCTGACGCCCTTTAAGCCGATTGCTCGCGCAATTCATCCGCCAACGCCTGCGCCAAAAACCGCCCGGTGACGGAGCCGGCGGCGCGCGAGACCATCTCGGGCGTGCCGTGGGCCACGACGCGGCCCCCTTCGTCGGCGGCGCCGGGGCCGAGGTCGATCAGGTAGTCGGCGGCTTTGATCACGTGCATGTTGTGCTCGACAATGATCAGCGAATGCCCGACGGCCAGCAAAGCCTCGAAGCAATCGAGAAGCTGCACGATGTCGGAAAAGTGCAAGCCGGTGGTCGGCTCGTCGAGGATGAACAGGCTGCGGCCGCGCCTGGCGGTCGACATGTAGCTGGCCAGCTTCAAGCGTTGCGATTCGCCGCCGCTCAGCGTGTTGGCCGGCTGGCCGAGCCGCACGTAGTCGAGCCCGACGTCGATCAACTTTTTCAGCCGGGCTTGCACCTTCGGCCGCCCGCGGAAAAACGAGAACGCCTGGCGGACGGTCATCTCGAGCACGTCGGCGATGTTGCGGCCGCGATAGAGCACGTCGAGGATTTCGCGCCGATAGCGGCGGCCCTGGCACTGGGCGCACTTCATGTAGACGTCGGCCAGGAACTGCATGTCGATCTCGATGTAACCGTCCCCTTCGCAAGCCGAGCAGCGGCCCCCTTCGACGTTGAAGCTGAAATGGCTGGCCGTGTAGTTGTGCGTCTTGGCCTCGACCGTTTCGGCGAACACGGCCCGGATTTCGTCGAAGGCCTTGAGATACGTCACCGGGTTCGAGCGCGGCGAGCGGCCGATCGGGCTTTGGTCGACCATGATCACGTCGTTGATCTGCCCGTCGCCGAACACGTCGTCGCAGTCGTAGCGCTTGGGCGCGTCTTTTCGCAGCCGCCGGCAGAGCGAGGGATAGAGCGTATCTTCGACGAGCGTGCTTTTGCCCGAGCCGCTGACGCCGGTCACCACGCAGAGCACGCCGAGCGGGAATTCGACCGTGATGTTCTTCAAATTGTTGCCGCGGGCGCCGGCCAGGCGAATCCAGCCGTGATTCGGCTGCCGGCGTTTGGTCGGCATGCGGATCAAGCGCCGGCCCGAAAGATAATCGCCCGTCAGGCTCGTGGGGCAGGCGGCCATTTCTTCGGGCGTGCCTTGAAACACGACTTTGCCGCCGCGTTCGCCAGCGCCGGGGCCAATCTCGACGACCTGATCGGCCGCGCGGATCATCGCCTCTTCGTGTTCGACAACGATCACCGAGTTGCCCCGATTGCGCAAGCCATTGATCGCCGACAGCAGCCGGTCGGTGTCTTGCGGGTGCAGGCCGACCGAAGGTTCGTCGAGCACGTAGAGCATATTCACGAGGCTCGAACCCAACGCCGAAGTGAGCGAGACGCGCTGCGCTTCGCCGCCGCTGAGCGTGCGAAGCGTGCGGTCGAGCGTGAGATAGCCGAGGCCGACCGTTTCCAGATAGCCCAGCCGGGCCCGAACTTGTTCGAGCATCATGCGACCAACTGCGCGATCCCACTCGCCCAGTTCGAGCCGGCGAAAGAATTCGGCCGCGTCGCGGATTTTCATGGCACACAGTTCGGCGATGTTCTTGCCCCCGATCTTCGTGGCCAGCGCCTCGGGCCGCAGTCGCGTGCCGCCGCAGCTCGGGCAAGAGCGATAGCTCCGCCAGCGGCTCAAGAAGACGCGAATGTGCATCTTGTACTTGCGGCGTTCGAGCCAGGCGAAAAAGCCCTTCAGCCCGCCGAACTCGCGCTCCGGCACGCCGTCGACGATCAATTTCCGCTGCTTCGCGGAGAGCTCGCGAAACGGCACGTCGACCGGCAGATGGTAATCGTCGGCCAGCGCCAGCAGCTCTTTTTGCTCGTGGGCGTAGGCCGGACTGTTCCAGGGAGCGATCGCGCCTTCGCGGAGCGTCTTGTGCGGATCGGGCACGACCAGGTCGAGGTCGATATCGATCACATTGCCGAACCCTTCGCACTCCGGGCAGGCGCCCAGCGGACTGTTGAAGCTATACAGCCGCGGTTCCGGCGCCGGGTATTCCAACTGGCAATCGCCGCACGCCAGGTGCGTGCTAAACCCAATCCGCCGCCACGTCTGCTCTTCGAGGCGGTACTCAATGCCCTCTCCCTCCGGGTTAGGGTGAGGGCTTCCCGCCTCATGCTCGGCCCCCTGCATCTCCACAAACACAAAGCACCTGCCGCCCCCTTTCCCCAACGCCGTCTCCAGCGAGTCGCGCACCCGCTCGTCCGACGAACTGCCTGCCGACAGCCGATCGACGACGACATAAAGCGGCGCCTTCGCGTCCGCCTCGTCGGCCGGCGGCGCCGGGGCTTCGCCCAGATTCATCAGCCGCGCGCCGCGAATCAGCCGCACGAAGCCTTCTTCGCGCAAGCCCGCGGCGAACGAAGCGAAATCCTCGTCCGTCTTCAATACTGCCGGAAAGGCGACCAGATACCGCGTCCCCTCGGGCAGCTTCGCCAGCTCGGCGGCCACGCTTTGCGGCGAATCGCGGCGCACTTCGCGGCCGCACTTCAGGCAAAACACGCGGCCGATCTTGGCGAACAGCAGCCGCAGGTAATCGTTCGTTTCGGTGGCGGTGCCGACCGTCGAGCGGCTCGAACGGCTGGGGCTTTTGTTGGCCACGGCCACGGCGGGCGGAATACCGTCGATCCGCTCGGCCGCCGGCTTTTCCAACCGCTCCAGAAACTGCCGCGTGTAGGCCGAGAAGCTTTCGATATACCGCCGCTGCCCTTCGGCGTAGAGCGTGTCGAAAGCCAGGCTGCTCTTGCCGCTGCCGCTGACCCCGCAAAACACGATCAGCCGCCGGTGCGGCAGGTCGAGATCGACGTGCTTGAGGTTGTGCACGTCGACGCCGCGTAGCGTGATGAACCCTTTGGGCACGGCCAGTGTTCCCCGGCGAAGTAGCGAGACAATCAGCCAAACTACTATCTTACGCCGCCGGCTATGATGCGCCCATGAGCCGAAGGCTTGCATTGGCATAATGGGCCGGTATGATGGCGCTCGATCCCCTTCGGGGGTTCACCTAGCCCGCGTGAGGTACCTGCCCCGCCTTGCGCGGGTTTCTGTTTGCGCCGCCAGCAACACAGGAATAGCCCACTACCCGCGTTGAGGCTGGCTCAGCTACGCTCGAACCCGCCGCTGCTGGCCAGTTTCATGCCGGGGCGGAAGTGGGGCCGGGGAATGACGCGAGGCTCGGCGTCGAGGGCCTTCAAGAGATAGTCGGCCGCTACCCGCGAGGCGCCGCCGTGACCGACGCGCACCTTGAGCTGCACCAACTGACGCACCCGCTCGCGCCGCCGCCGCTCGTCCGTCAGCCACTCGATCACGTGGGCCGCCAACTGCTCGGAGCGGTCTTCGCAGGTGAGGTACTCCGGGAACAGAACTTTGTCGGCGTCGTGCTGCGAGGGATCGTAAGGCGTGACGTCCTTGGGAAACAGTTCGTCGGCCGTCAGCAGGTTCACGAGCGTGATGTATTTCACCTTGCGAAAGAAGCCCTGCACGAAGTAGGCAAAGCGGCTGATCCAGTACAGCACCACCGTCGGTTTGCCGTGGTGTAGCAGTTCGAGCGAGACCGAACCGGAAACGGCCATGCAGCAATCGGCCAGTTCGATCAACTCGGGCGTTTTCTTCAGGTAGACTTCGATCGGCAGGCCGCTCTTGGCCGTAAGCTGCCGGGCGAACTCGGCCTGGCGGGGCTTGAAGCTGGCTACGGCGAAGCGCGCATCGGGAACCGCTTGCCGCACGCGCGCCGCCGCTTTCAAGAACCAGTGCAGGTTGTGCTCGACTTCCTGCGTGCGCGAGCCCGGCAGGATCGTGACCAGCGGCCCTTCGTGTTGGATTTGTTGGTCGAGAAAATCTTGATCGAGCCGCTGCCGCCGCACCTCGTCGAAGTAAGGATGGCCGACAAACGTGGCGTTGCAGCCGCGCTGGCGAAACCAGGCTTCCTCGAACGGCAGGCTGCACAGCACGTGATCGACGAACCGCCGCATCTTCTTGACCCGCCAACTGGCCCAAGCCCAGATTTGCGGCGGAGCGTAATAATACACCGGAATGCCGTTCGCCTTGGCCCGCCGCGCGATCCACCAGTTGAAACCCGGATAATCGACCAGCACCACGGCATCGGGCTGTTCGCGGCGAAAGTAGCCGTCGGCGCGGCGGACCAGCGCCAGGAACTTGTGCAGATTCAACAGCACGCGCAGGAACCACATCACGGCCAGCGCCGTCAGGTCGACGTGCAAATCGCAGCCGGCTTCGGCCATCAAGGGCCCGCCGTAGCCGACGAATTGGGCGTCGGGACGTCGCGCCTGGATGGCTCGCATCAAGTTGGCGGCGTGCAGATCGCCGCTCGGTTCGCCGACGGAGAAGAAGATTTTCACTGGGGCGCTTCGGCTCTCTGGCGGGCGGAACGAACGGCAACGAAGAAGGTGAAGCTCAGGCGGTCGTATTGCGGCGATCGCCGCGCTGCGCATCGCTCGGCCCGTTGCCGCGGCGCCCCAACGGCTGGGGAGGATCTATGCGAGTACACTTGCCGCCGGAGCGATCGGTTCGACGCGGAGCGATTTCCGTCACCGCGCACGACGCCAGTCGCCGCGAGCGCCAAACGGCGAACATGGCGCGAGGGCTGGGCCACGGTTCGGGCGGGATCGTTTGCGGGGCGGCGGCACAATGGTCGACATGGATTTCTCCGACGCGAAATCCTCTCCGGGCAATCATGTCCGGCAGATGCCGGTGCATGCCGCGAGCCAAAATCAGGCCCGCCACCGCTTCGTGCCGGGCGGCCCAAAACAGGCAGTCGGCGTCGCGCACCGTTTGTCCGAACAGCAGCCGCCGCGGCAACTGGGCCAACCGTCGCAGGGTCCGCCGCGTCGCCGAAAGCCGGCGGCAACCGAAGACGGCGTCGGCCCGAGCCAGACGGCGGATGAGGCGGGCGATTTCGGCGGCCGGATATTGCCCGCCCGCTTCCAGTGCGATGGCGACTTCGCCGCGGGCAGCCGCAATGCCGGCGCCCAGCGCCGCGCTCAGGCCGGCCGCGCGTTCGATGAGCAGCAAGCGCAAGCAGGGGTGCGTATCGAGGAGTGCTTTCAACCGTTGGCGGTGCTCGGCGGTCGAACCATCGTCAACGCAGAGAATCTCATACGGCTTGCCCAGCCCGGCGAACACGGCGTAAAGCTCGCCCAGCCGCCGTTCGACATCGGGCGCCGCGTTGCGCTCGGGCATGATGATCGAGTAGTGAACCATTGCCATCCGCAAAAGGACTCAAGCTGCCGTCGCCCCGCCACGTCTAACCAGGGCAGCGGAGTATCGCAGAAGCGCCGCGGCGGAGAAAGTGCAGTTTTTTGCGACTTAAGACGTTTAACTGCAAGGAGTTGTGCAACCCGCCGCTTCCCTCGCAGGCGCGATCGCCGCTGCCGCTACGCGCGTAAAAACGGGTTCGCGCGGTTGATACTGTAGGGAACGCCCTCCGCGGCGTTCCGGGAAGCGCGAATCGGCGCGAATCCCGGGTGTACGGCACGCCACAGAGGGCGTGCCCTACAGGCTTTTGCCGCGAATGTCTACTTACGCTGCCGCGACGCTGGCACTCTGAGCGACGTGCTCGGCGCCACGCCGCACGACGATGGGTAGTGATACCATTTGCGAGCATGTCAAGGAAAAAGGGCGAATTGGAAGGATGAGCTCGGCCCCCATCCGTGTTTGCCACCAGCTTTAGAGATCGTCCTGCTTTCTGGAAAGATGGATAAGGCCGAAGGCCGCCGTAGCACCGAAGGTGCGTCATTCGATAGCCCAGGGCGCAGCCCTCGTTGTTCTACACATCTTTTTACTTGCATTTTCCCGACAGACTTCGGCCA
>DATKRK010000101.1:0-14907 GCA_035532215.1 Pirellulales bacterium
GGGCGGCCTTCCAGGCCGTCTTTGGCCGACGGCCTGGAAGGCCGCCCCACGGCAGGAATGTCTCGTTTCAGACCGCGTGAAGTATAAGTTCAAAGCCGCCGGGGCGGCCCGCCGCCGAGGACTGTTATGCCCGTGGATTACTTCGAATCGAAATTGCGAAGCCTGCTGCCGAGCCGGGCTCGGCTGGCGGCAGGCTTCGCGTGCTGGCTGACGGGCCTCAGTCTGGCGCCGATGGCCGCAGCGGCCGAACCCCGTCCGGCGCCAAACATCGCGGCGCTGATCGGGCAGCTCGACGCCCCCCGTTTCGAGATCCGGCAGCGCGCCGCCGCCAGCCTCGCCGAATTGAGCCAGGAGCCCGCGCAACAAGAGCCGCTGGCCAAGGCGATTCACGAAGTCTTGCTGCAACCGGACACGTCTTTCGAGGTCCGCAGCCGGCTCGAGCCGTTGCTCAAGAAGCTGCCGCCTACCGAGCCGCCTGTGCCGCTCGACATCTCGACCGAGGAAATCGATCGCCTGATCGCTCGACTCGATGCCGGGAAGTACGCCGAGCGGTTAGGCGCCGCGGCGCGCCTGAAATGGCTGGTGACCCGGCCGCGGATCGCCTGCGAAGTCATGACGCGTCTCAAGGGATTTGTAGCCGATCCCAAGCTTTCCGCCGAAGCGCGCAAGGGGCTGCAGCCGATCTGGGACGCCTCGCGGCAGACTTGGCTGACCAGCGACCCGAAATCATGGAAGCTGCCGCCAATTTCGGCCCAGGAAATCGATCGCTGGCTCGACGTCTTGAGTCTGCCGGCCCCGCCCGAAGACGCCGCTCCCGCCGCTCGCAAAGCACGGGCATTGCGCCAAGAGCAGGCGCAGCAAGAACTCCTCGACGCATTGGTGCGCGACGATTATTTGCCGCAAACCAAGGCCGCGATCGAAGCGCGGCTGGCGACCGCCGAACTCGACATGGTCGCTCGCGGGCGCTTGGAGAAACTGATCGAATGGACCCGTCCGGCGATGGTGGCCGAATACTGGGAAGAAAAGCACCATCTCGGCATTCAGCACCTGCTTATCGGCGAACCTAGCCAATCACGCGGCGCCGAGCGGCCGAGCTACTTCGACCGCATCGACGACCGCGTGGCCCATTGCGTTAGCGGCAACTCGCTCAAGCCGGGCGATTATCCGGTGGGCGTGTTGTTTCCGCACCCGAACGCGTTGAGGGCCAACGCCCAGTTTCACCTCGTGAACTTGCCGACGCCACGGCGACGGTTGGCTTACGAGTTTTCGTCGAAAGCGAATGAGACGGTGCGTTTGGCCGCTCTCAGCGAGCGCACGCTGGCGGCGATTGCCGCGGAAAAGCGGCCGCTGGGCGAGGCCGAATTGGCGATGTTGCACGAACTCGATGCCGGAGCCGTCTCGCGGTTCGTCGGCGGCTATTTTCTAAACGTCGGCGATCCTGTACCGCCCGACCGCGCCGAGCAAAACCACATGGGCCGCGCCTCGGGATACGCCAACGTCTGCAATCTGCTGGTCGAAATCGGCACGCCCGATGCGCTGCCGGGCCTGCTGGCGGCGATCGATGCCAAGAAGTTTGCAGCGCCCACGGCCGAATCGCCGGAAAACTGGCCCTGGATCGCCGCCCTTTCGATCGCCGAGCGAGATGAGGGACCGAAATCCGACGCTTGGCTGGCCGGTTTGATCGAACGCACCGATCCCTTGCGAATCGAAGGCGACAGTGCGCCGGGAGCGGGGCCGCCCGAACTGGGCGCCACCGCCGCCGCGATCTTGCTCGCCCGATACAAAGAGCCCTTGAATGACTTCGGCTTGGAATCGGCCGAAGACCGCATGCTGGCCGAATTTGGAGCGCCAGGCTACCGCTTCGTGCTGCCCGAAGGCCGTCGAAAAGTGCTCCGCTGGCAGGCCGATCGGAAGCCGCCCATCGCCCAGCGTTCGACGGCCGCAAATAGCCGCTAATCTGGTCCGGCACGGGTTGTATGGAATTGCGAAGCGGGCGCCGCCTTGGTGGGTTGCGGCTTGACATTACCCCCGGTTTTCACCGATCATAAACGAAAGGGATCGTCTTCGGGCCGTTCAATGCCGCTGTTCAGCCACCATATTTTTGTTTGTAGCAATCAGCGCGCGCCAGGAAACGCGCGCGGCTGTTGCAACCCCGACGGCAGCGGCAAGCTGCGCGATTGCTTCAAGGCGGAATTGAAGCGGAGAAATCTGGGCCCGCTGGTCCGCGCCAACCAAGCCGGCTGCCTCGATCAGTGCGAACGAGGACCGACGGTGGTCGTCTACCCGCAACAGATTTGGTACGGCGGCGTGCGGCTTGAAGACGTGCCGCGCATCGTCGAAGAAACGATCGTTCAAGGGCGAGTGCTCGAAGACCTGTTGATCCCTGCGGAACAACTCAACGTGAAAGTTTTTCGACCGTCTTGATTGGCGCGATGCGCGTGATTCTAATGCGCTCGCCAAGGGCGTTTCCTGGGTTTTCATCTCTGAGGGAAGCGACTGCCAACGCGGCAACTTTCCAACGCTAAGGAGAAGAGGCGACTATGAAACGAAAGCACGTCGGTCTGTTCGTCGTCGGCCTGGTTTGCTGTCTTACGGCCGTTTCGGTTGCGGCGCAGCGGAAAAACGGCCGCGGCAAGAACCAGCCCCAGCCCAAAACGCAGTTGCCGCAACAGCAGTTCGATCCGACGACCGGTATACCCATTTTCCCTCAGCCAGACGCGGGCAAGGGAAAAGAAAAAGAAGAAGAGAAAGGTCCCGACTTGCCGAGCGATCCCGAGTTGATGAAGATTCACGCGGAATTCGTGGCCAAGACCGTCAAACTGGCGAAAGATTACGAACGGAAAAAAGACATCGAGAAGGCCCAAGAGTGCTACGAGCGCATTCTCAAATTACTGCCTCGCTTGCCGGAGGCCGAAGAGGCCTTGGCCAAAATCAAGACCAAGCAACTCAATGCGGACAAGAAAAAAATGACGGTCAATGCCAATAGCGGCTGGCAAGACACGGGCGTCGATTTGCTCGAAGGCAAGCCAGTGGCGATCCAAGTCGCGGGCAACCAGATTTGGATGTTCCGAATGTCGCAAGAAGTGGGGCCCGACGGGATGAAAATCCCCGAGGAGCTGCGCGAGTTCAATCTAGGGTCGCTGATTGGCAAGGTTGAAACCGGCGGCAACCCGAAGGACATCAAGCCGTTTTTGGTCGGCAGCGGCGCCGAGTTTACCCCCGAAAAGTCGGGGCGATTGTTTCTGCGGATGTACGACGCAGACCCCTCTGACAATACTGGCCGGCTGAGTGTCGAGATTCACGGAACGTTCGGGGGCAGGTAAGCGACGAGCTGGGGGGTGGCCAACATTTGGCCATTTGAGATAGAATTCCGTCCTTCTACAGAATTTTTTTGGGCTTGGGCTCGCTTCACGCCGGACATTGATTAGCATTGAAGGACGCAAACTCGCTGTTTTGCCTGGTCGGTATGGTGGTTGCACCTCCCCAGGACGATTAATTGTAGACGATTAATTACAACGGTACCGCGCCGGAGCTTCCGTCATGTTGCGCCTTCCAAAAATTATCGCGCCCTTCTGTGGGATCCTGGCATGCAGTTGGGCATGCGCAGCGTTCCAAGCCGCTGAAGCGGCCACGCCCGTCGCCGCGAAGTCGGCCGTAGCGAAGGGGCACGTCGCCAAGCTCGAGACTTTTGTCAAGGCTGACGGCGAGGGATTCTTTGCTCTGAGCCTGTCTCCCAATCTGGCGCAGCCGCCATCGCCTCCTCGGCAATTGGCGGTGATTTTCGATACTTCCGCGAGCCAGACGGGCGCTTATCGGGAAACCGCGCTGGCGGCACTCGAAGCCCTGCTGGCAGATCAAACGGCGAGCGATCGCGTGGCACTGTTGGCGGCCGACGTAAACACCGTGCCGCTGACGCCGGGCTTTGTGCCCGTCGCCAGCAAGGAAATGCGGGAAGCCTTGAATCAGTTGCGACAGCGCGTTCCGCTCGGCGCGACCGATATGGGGGCAGCCATTACTGCGGCCGCAGATTTGCAGTCGGCCAGCGATGCCGCCGGCCGCGTGCGCCGAATCGCGTATCTGGGTGACGGCGTGAGTTCGGCCAAGCTGATCTCTCCGGCGCAGATGCGGCGATTAGCCGATCGATGCGCCGAGTTGCAGTCGCCCGTCAGTTGCTATGCCGTCGGCCCGCGGGTCGATCTGCAATTGCTGGGCGCCTTGGCCAAAAACACCGGCGGCCTGGTCGTGCTCAATGAGGAGACTCCTGACGGCCGTCGCGCGGGCGCCGAACTGGCGGACGCAGTGCGCGGCATGGTGGTCTGGCCGACGTCGATCAAATTGCCCGAAAATTTGCACGAGACGTATTATCGCGGCGTTCCGCCTTTACGATTCGATCGCGATACCGTAGTCCTGGGCAGCTTCGCAGCCAGCGACGAGCAAGCGAAGCAGCCGCTGCCGATCGGCGTGGTCGGCAAAATGGGCGACAAGCCGCTCGAACTACACTGGCAGGCGACCATGCCGGCCCCGAACAACAAAAATTCTTTTCTCGCCGAACTCGTGAAGCTTGCACAGCGCGACGGCGGAGTGAGCTTGCCTACGGCCGGTTCTGCAACCCTCTGGGACTTGCGCAAAGTGGTCAACGGCCGCGCGCAGGGACTCACGATGCTCAGCCAGCAAGCGTTGGCCCTGGGAGACCTCCCGCAAGCCCAACGTTTGGCGAGTCAGGCGAGCGAGATCGATCCGGCCAACCCGAGCGGCTCGATCGTTCGCGATGCGGTTCGTATTGCTCGCACGCAAGCCAGCGCGGGCGGTCCGCAAGAGTTGAAGCTGGCGAGCCGGCAAGTCCGCACCGCGGCTTCGGGTGAAAAGGCGCTCGGCGGAGCCAACGCGGCGGAGGCCGACGGCGAATTGCTCGACGAGGTTGAACGCCAGCAGCGCGTTTACCGGCAGTTTTTGCGGACCGAGGTGCGCAACGTCATCAACCAGGCCCGGCAAACGATGGCCTTCGACCCCGAAAGCGCCACGAACATGCTCAAACTGGTTTTGGAAAAAGTGACGCAGGCTCCGGAGGTCGAGCCCCAGTTGCGCGATCAATTGACGGACCAAATCGAAGCGGCGCTGCGGGCGGCGAGCGAGCAGGCGCTGGTCAAGAGCGAACGGGATTTGCGCGCCCAGCAGCGCGCGGCCGAAGGCGAAGCCCAGCGACGCATCAATCAAGAATTGTTCCTGCAGGAGCAAAAGGTCGACCAGTTGATGGCGCGTTTCAACTCCCTGATGGATGAAGAGCGTTATCGCGACGCCGAAGCCGTCGCCGATATCGCCGAGACGATCTCGCCCAATACGCCCGGCCTGCGAGACGCCGAATTGACGGCGCGGATGGTCGGGTACACGGCCGACATCACGGCCGTCGTCGATGCCCGTCACAAGGCTCTGGTCGACTCGTTGTTTCAAACCGAGTTGGCTCTGATACCGACGCCCGACGAACCGCCGATTTTGTATCCCGATCCTGAAGTCTGGCAATTGCTCACCGAGCGGCGGAAGAAATACAAGGCCGTCGATCTGACGCAGAGCAACCCGAACGAGGCCAAGATCGTCGCGGCCCTCGACGACAAAACGGAGTTGGAATTCGTGGATCAGCCGCTTTCGGACGTCGTGGAGTATCTGAGGGAGCGGCACGATATCGAGATTCAACTCGACAACAAAGCGCTCACCGACGAGGGCATCGGCTCGGACACGCCCGTGACGCGAACCATCAAGGGCATCACCTTGCGGTCGGCGCTGCGGCTGATGCTGGGCGAAATGGATCTGACCTATGTAATCCGTAACGAAGTCTTGATGATCACGACCAAGACCGAAGCGGAAAACATGCTCTCGACGAAAGTTTACCCCGTCGCCGACCTGGTGATTCCCATCACCAACCCGATGATGGGCCGCATGGGCGGCCGAGGAGCGTTCTAACACCCGTGGCGCGCCGATGCGTGACGCAGCGGTGAAAGCGGGTGACAGAAGCGAAAGGCGAGCGGACGCCGTCGACGCGCCGGCGGAAGGAAATTACCGAGAGTCGCGCTGCGGCTTGTCGTCGGCGCTCGGACGCACGAGTTCCAGGGTGCTCCACAGGCTCGGGTCGTCGCGATAGGGGAACTCCCCGCTGGCGAAGGCCTGCTCGCCGAGTTCGCGATCGATGACCGCATAGGTGAATCCCAACCGAGGATGCTCGGCCGGATCGAAGCCGGTCAGCGCTGCGGCCGGAATATAGCCTTCCAGCAAATAACCGTCGACGCGCTTTTCGCGGTGCGCCGCCAGCACGCCGGGCCGCACCGGCTTGGCGTTTTCCTTGGCGCGGTTGATAAGCAGTTGTTCGCCGACCGGCTCGTCGAGCGACCGGCCGGCGCCGGCTGGCAGAAATGCAAACTGGTGGCAAAAGCGGCTGGCGCGGTGGATGTTGCGCGTGTCGCGCGTGTCAAGCCAGATGCGCACGCCGTCGCTATCGTCGGGCCGCGATTCGCGGCACCACGGCGCCTGACGCTTACCCGTCACGCGCACGGCAAAGGCCAGCCCTTGCTCGCTCCAGGCGATGCGAAACTCGGCGAACAACAAGCGG
The DNA here is from genome assembly GCA_035532215.1 of Pirellulales bacterium. GTDB lineage: Bacteria > Planctomycetota > Planctomycetia > Pirellulales > JAICIG01 > JAICIG01. The sequence continues at coordinate 6,599 of DATKRK010000101.1, forward strand.
CCGTCGAGTTCGGCGAGGCTCAGCAGCCGGTACGATTCGTCCAGGCACGCCCCTTTATCGGACCACAACGGCGTCTTGTAGCGGCACGGCGCCGAGAAACGGAACAGAAAGCTGGGCGGGAGCAAGGGAGCGGTCATAAGCCACCGATGAAACACGGATTGAATACGGATCAATCAAACAATTTGAATTACTCGCCGACGTTCAAGGCAAGGGACTCCGCGAAAACGTGAACAGAAGCGAACGATCGAAAAACAGGCGCTTCGCGGCCGTAGATAAAACTCCTTCTGTATTTCCATCCGTGTTCGATCGGTGTTTCATCCGTGGCCGCTCCCTGGCTACCGCTTCCCGTTGGAAACTGCCGCCAGGTGTTCGCGTAAAAATTCGGCGAGCTCGCCGCTGGCGACTTCTTCGCTTTCGAGAAACCGAAGCTTGACAATGTCCTTGTCGGGCCGATCGGTTTGCAATTCACGCTCGTGCCCCAGTTCAGCCATCCGCCCAAGCGCAAAACGATGCTTCGGGCCGGCCAACGTCAACTCCAAGGTCGCCGGACGCTTGGTGTGGATCGTCGCCCACGGTTCGCCGGGACCGTTGACGCACAGGTGAACGACTTGCTGGTTGTTCCACAGGAACTGCCCTTGCGGCGCCGTTTCGGCCAGCAACTCGCACAGTTCCTCCAGCACCTCGGCGTCCCAATGCACCTTCTTGCCTGGCGGGAAGCCTTTGCGCGAGAAGTGCCACTTGCGGCCCAGCACTTTCCAGGGCATCACGTTTTCGGGCTGCTGCTCCAGCCGCTCGGTGAACTGGCGGAAGCCTGCGACGGCCCGCTCCAGGAATTGCCAGAATTCGGGCTTGTCGATTTCCTTATACGAATGCACGCTGAGCTGCACTTCCTGCCAAGGGCCGCGCAGTTGCTTGCACTTCACGCGCGGCTCGCTGCCGTAAACCGGCAGCTCAGCCAGTTCGTTGAGCGGCTTCAGATCGAGCTTGGCCGTCAGGTCTTCGCGTTTGAAGGTGCGCTTGGCCACGCGGAACTTGAGCTTCAAGAGCCACTCTTCGCCGGTGATCGCGTGCATGAACCAGCCGTCGGCTTTGCGCGTGGCCGAAATTTCGACCACCGTGCGATTGCCCCAGTTCGTCGGGCTGAACTCGCCCAGCTCGTGAATCTTGTCGACCACGTCGGCCAGAATCTTGCCGTCCCAGCGGCAAGGCTGGCCGTTGCGGCCCACGCGGTCTTGCGTGTGCCAGCGGCGGCCGTCGACCTCCCACGGCATGCGGGCGTCGTGGCCGACCTCGGTGATATCGAGATCGCCTTCGCGAGTTTCCGCCGCGGCGACAAAATCGTGCGGCTTGCGCTGGCGGTGTGGTCCGGCGGCTAGCACGGCGGCGAGCATCTCGCCGGTGTGCGATCGGTCGAGCACGCCGAGCGCTTTGCCGCTGGCCTGCTTGGCCGCGAGCTTGGCGTGGGCCGCGATGTCTTCCGGCGTGCCGGCGGCTACGACGCGGCCGCCTCCTTCGCCCGCCTCGGGGCCGATGTCGATTACCCAGTCGGCCGTTTTGATCACGTCGAGATTGTGCTCGATCACCACCACCGTGTTGCCCAGATCGACCAGCCGATTGAGCACGTCGAGCAGTTTGGCCAAATCGTCGAAGTGCAGCCCGGTCGTTGGCTCGTCGAGCAGGTACAGCGTCTGCCCGGTGTCGGGCCGCGACAATTCAGCGGCCAGCTTCACGCGCTGCGCCTCGCCGCCCGAGAGGGTCGGCGCCGATTGGCCAAGTCGCACATAGCCCAAGCCCACGTCGCAGAGCGTTTCCAGCACGCGGCGAATCTTGGGAATGTGGGCGAACAACTCGACGGCCTTGCTGCACGGCATGTCGAGCACGTCGGCGATGCTCTGGCCGTGATAGCGGACGGCCAGCGTCTCGGGGTTGTAGCGCTGGCCGCGGCACTCGTCGCACTCGACCCAGACGTCGGGCAAAAAGTGCATCTCGATGCAAAGCTGGCCGGCGCCTTCGCACTTTTCGCAGCGCCCGCCCGGTACGTTGAAACTGAAGCGGCGCGGCGTGTAGCCGCGGAGTTTGGCCTCGGGCAGTTGGGCGTAAAGGGCCCGGATCAACTCGAACACGCCGGTGTAGGTCGCCGGGTTCGAGGTCGGCGTGTGACCGAGCGGCTGCTGATCGACGCGGATTACCTTGTTCACCAGCTCGATGCCGCGAATCGCCTCGTGCGGCGCCGGAAAGGTGCGGGCCCGGTGCAACGTGCGGGCCAGGGCGTTATAGAGCACGTCTTCGACCAACGAACTCTTGCCGCTGCCGCTGACGCCCGTGACCGCCGTGAGCGCGCCCAGCGGAATCTTCGCGTTCACATTGCGCAGGTTGTTGTGCTTGGCGCCGATGATCTCCAGCCAGCCGCCCCCAGGCGGCTGCGGTTCGGCGGTCGCGGCTTTTGCGGCCTTGCCGGCGAGCTTCACGCCGCGCTTGGCCACGGCCTTCGCCACGCGGGTCGCGGGTTCGGCCGTCGACGGCATCCGCCGATTCGTCGGCACGGCGATCGCCTTGGCGCCCGAAAGATAAGGACCGGTGACCGAGCCTTTTTGTTTGGCCACCTGCGCGGGCGTGCCGCGAGCCACGATCTGCCCGCCGTACTCGCCCGCCGCGGGGCCGAAGTCGAGCAGTTGATCGGCCGCCTCGACCACCTCGCGGTCGTGCTCGACCATCAACAGCGTGTTGCCCAAATCGCGCAACCGCATCAACGCCTTCAATAGTCGGCGATTGTCGCGCGGGTGCAGGCCGATCGTCGGCTCGTCGAGCACGTACAGTACGCCCGTCAGGCCGCTGCCCACCTGGCTGGCCAGGCGGATGCGCTGCGCCTCGCCGCCCGAGAGGGTCGGCGCCCCGCGGCCGAGCGTGAGATACTCCAAGCCCACGTCGACCAGGAATTGCAACCGGTTGGTCACTTCGCGCACCAGTTCGCCCGCGATCTTACGTTCGGTCGCGGGCAGCTTCCAGCCAGCGAAACGCTCGAGCAAGGCGCCCAGCGGCGTGCGGCAGATTTCCTCCATCGTCTGGCTGCGGAACCGCACGGCCGAAGCGTCGTCGCGCAAGCGGCTGCCGCCGCAGGTCGAACATTCGACCTCGTCGACCAGATGTTCCAGCCGCCCGCGAAAGCCCTGCGACAATCGCGAGGCTTCTTCCAGCGCCGGGTAAAGCCCCTTGTACTGAAAGCGATACAGGGGCGTTGCATCGCCCGCCTTGCGCCGGCCGGTTGGATAGACGTCGATCCACTGCTCGCCGCTGCCGTGCAGCACGATCCGGCGATGTTTGGCGCCGAGCTGTTCGAATGGCACGTCGATCGGCAGCCCGGTCTGCGCAGCCAGCGCCGAAAGCATCAACTGGAACGACTTGTTCTCCGGCTCGGGCCAGACGGCCACCGCGCCTTGGGCCAGCGACAATTTCGGGTCGCGCAGCAAGGCCGCCGTGTTGGCGCCGGTCTGCGTGCCCAGCCCTTCGCACGACGGACACCAGCCGAGCGAACTGTTGAACGAAAAATTGTGCGGCGTGAGCGGCTCGAAGCTCCGGCCGCAACGATCGCAGGCCAGGTGCTGGCTGTGGATTTCGGTGCGCCAGTTCTCTTCGGGCACTTCATCGTCGGGATAGGCGATGTGCAGCACGCCGCGGCCGAGATTCAAGGCGCTTTCGATGCTGTCGGCGATTCGCGAACGATTGCCTGGACGAATCACGGCCCGATCGACGACGACCTCGACCAGGTGCTTGCGGCGGCGATCGATCTTCGGCGGTTCGTCGACCTGGTACGTCTTCCGGTCGACGCGCATGCGGACGTAGCCCGACGAACGAATCTCCTCCCACAGCGATTCGTAGTTCTCGCCGACCTGAATCTCCAAGGGCGCCATCAGGTACAGCTTCGTCCCGTCGGCGTGGTCCATGATCTTGTCGATCACTTCGTCGGTCGACTGCGTGCCGATCGGCACGTCGCAGTCAGGGCAGTGCGGCTTGCCGAGCCGGGCGAAGAGAATCCGCAGATAGTCGTAGATCTCGGTCACGGTGCCGACGGTCGAGCGCGGCGTGTGGCCCAAATGCTTTTGCTCGATGGCGATCGCCGGCGAGAGGCCCTCGATATGGTCGAACTGCGGCTTTTGCATCTGGCCGACGAACTGTCGTGCGTAGGAACTGAGGCTTTCGACGTACCGCCGCTGCCCTTCGGCGTAGACGGTGTCCATGGCCAGCGAGCTTTTGCCCGAGCCGCTTTGCCCGCAGCAAACCGTCATCTGATCGCGGGGAATCTCCACGTCGATACTCTTGAGATTGTGCTGCCGAGCGCCTTGTACCTTGATGGCTTTGGCCGCGGGCGAGGCGTGGGCTTCGTGCGGCGGCGTCTTGTGACGGCTGACGGCGTGTTCGCTTCCCTTAAGGAACGAGGCCAGCGCGGCGCCGGTGTGCGACTCGGGCGCGGCCGCGACTTGCTCGGGCGTGCCGGCGGCGATGATCCGTCCGCCGTCGTCGCCCCCTTCGGGGCCGAGGTCGATCAGCCAATCGGCCGTTTTGATGACGTCGAGATTGTGCTCGACGACCAGCACCGTGTTGCCTGCCTTGACGAAATCGTGCAGCACCTTGAGCAGCATGTGGATATCGGCGAAGTGCAACCCGGTGGTCGGTTCGTCGAGCAGGTAGAGCGTGCGGCCGGTACACTTCTTGACCAGTTCGCGGGCCAGTTTGATGCGCTGCGCCTCGCCGCCCGAGAGCGTGGGCGAAGGCTGCCCGAGCTTCAAATAGTCGAGCCCGACATCGTGCAACGTTTGCAGCTTGTGGCGGACCTTGGGGATGTTTTCGAAGTGATCGAGCGCCTGCTGCACGTCCATTTCGAGCACTTCGGCGATCGACTTCCCCTTGAACCGCACTTGCAGCGTCTCGCGGCTGAAGCGATGCCCTTCGCACACCGGGCAGGTGACCCAGACGTCGGCCAGAAAATCCATCTCCAGCCGGTTCGAGCCATTGCCCTCGCAAGCCTCGCAGCGGCCGCCGGCCACGTTGAAGCTGAACCGCCCTTCCTGATAGCCGCGGGCTTTCGACTCGGGCAATTGGGAGTACAGCTTGCGGATGTCGTCGAAGACCTTGATGTAGGTCGCCGGGTTCGAGCGCGGCGTGCGGCCGATCGGCGATTGGTCGATGGCGATCAGCTTGTCGAGATGCTCGAGGCCCTCGATCCGTTCGTGCTCGCCCGGCTCGCCTTCGCCGCCATTGAGATCGCGGCGCAGCGCCTCGACCAGAATACCGTTGACGAGCGAGCTTTTGCCCGAGCCGCTGACGCCGGTCACGCAGACGAAGTTGCCGAGCGGAATCTCGACGTCGACGCACTTTAGATTGTTTTGAGCGGCGCCGATGATCTTGAGCCATTTATCGTTCGTCGGGCGGCGCACGGCGGGCACTTCGATCTTGAGCTTGCCCGAAAGATACTGCCCGGTAACGCTGCGGTCGGCGCCGCAAATGGCTTCGACCGGACCTTGGGCGACGACTTCGCCGCCGCGCACGCCCGGCCCCGGGCCGAAGTCGATCAGGTGGTCGGCCGCGCGCATTGTGTCTTCGTCGTGTTCGACGACGACGACCGTGTTGCCCAAGTCGCGCAAGCGGGTGAGCGTGGCCAGCAGCCGATCGTTGTCGCGCGGGTGCAGGCCGATGGAAGGTTCGTCGAGGATGTACAGCACGCCGACCAACCCGCAGCCGATTTGCCCGGCCAGGCGAATGCGCTGCGACTCGCCGCCCGAGAGGGTCGGCGCCGTGCGGTTGAGCGTCAGGTAGTTCAGCCCGACGTTGGTCAAAAAGCCGAGCCGGCCGCGAATTTCCTTGAGCACCTCGGCGGCGATGATCCGGCGCGTGGCGTCGAGTTCCAGTTCGCTGAAGAATTCGGCGGCATCGGAGACAGCCAACTCGGAGACTTCTGGCAGCGACTTGGCCTGGCCGGCGAATTTCGCGCTCCGCGAGGCGAGCGTCACGGCCCGGGCCTGCTCGTTCAGCCGGGCGCCGCCGCAGGCCTCGCAGCCGATCACGCGCATGTACTTTTCGAGTTGGCGCCGCTGCATGCCGCTTTGGCTGTTGCGGTATTTCGACGACAACTCGGGAATGATCCCCTCGAACTCGCCGCCATACTTGTGGACGCCGGCGCCGTGCTTCCACGTATAAGTGATGTGCAAATCGCCGGCGCCCCAAAGCAACTGCTTTGCCAGCTTCGGGTCGAGTTCCTCCCAGGCGGTTTCCAGCAGATCGCCGGGGCCCAGCTCGTGAATGCGTTCGAGCGTTTCGGCCACGCCTTGATAGATGTGTTTCTTCCAGCGGCCCAGTTCAGTCCAGGGACCGATCAACTCGATGCAGCCTTGCTTGAACGAGCGGCCGGGATTGGGGATCAACAGATCGAGATCGAAACCGTAAACTTCGCCTAGCCCGTCGCACTCTTTGCACATGCCTTGCGGGCTGTTGAAGCTGAACAGTTGCGGCGTCGGCGGCTCGAAGCTGAGATTGCAATGCGTGCAGGCGTAGTCGGCCGAGAGGTGCATATCGCTCGCAGCGGCGGCCGAGCGTCGTTTGCTTCGCGTTGCGGCTTCGGTTTCGTCGGCATCGGGAATCGGCGCCTCGGCCGAGGCGGCGTCTGCTTCCAACGCCACGATCAAATTGCCGCCGCCGACCTTCAAGGCCAGCTCGACCGCTTCGGCTAAGCGCGCCCGCAAGCCCGCGCCGGCCGTGAGGCGATCGATCACCACCTCGATATTATGCCGCATCTGCCGGTCGAGATGCGGATTATCGCTGAGCGAAACGACCACGCCGTCAACGCGGGCCCGGGCAAACCCTTGCTTCAGCAAGTCCTCGAACAGATCGCGGTGCTCGCCCTTCTGGGCCTTGACCACCGGCGCCAAGACGGAAAACTTCGTGCCGGCGGGCAACGTGCCGATGCGGTCGATGATCTGCTCGCGCGTTTGGGCCGTGATCGGCCGGCGGCACTTGGGGCAATGCCCCTGCCCGGTGCGCGCGTAGAGCACGCGCAGGTAGTCGTAAATCTCGGTGATCGTGCCGACGGTCGAGCGCGGGTTCTGACCGCTCGACTTCTGCGAGATCGAGATCGAAGGGCTCAGGCCTGAGATCAAGTCGACGTCGGGCTTGGGCATTTGCCCCAAGAACTGCCGGGCGAAACTCGACAGGCTTTCGACATACCGCCGCTGCCCTTCGGCGTACAGCGTGTCGAAGGCCAACGAACTTTTACCCGAGCCGCTGACGCCGGTCAGGCAGATCAATTGGTTGCGCGGCAGAACTAGATCGACGTCCCGCAGGTTGTGCTCGCGGGCGCCTTTGATGACGATGTCGGCTGCGGCCATGAAATGCTTGGAGCGAGGAAATCCGTTTCTGGGGTTTGTTCAGGACGAACCCTGGATTGTAAGGCCGGAAGCCAGACCTCGGAAGCCGGAAAAAGCCGGCCGGTGGCGAGCGGGGGGCGTCAGCCCCCTGGTTTGAGGCTGGAACGCCCAGCGCGGCCTTCGGCCGCAACCAAAGTCGCTTTTCGCTCCGCGAAAAGACGTCTTTTCGCGGAGCTAAAAGCGACTTTCTGAACCGTGACTTTAAGGTTCACACCGCGGAACCCGGTTTGACCCGCAGGACGAAATCTTCGCGGCCCGGAAAGAAATAGAACGTTTGTGGTACGGGTTGGCGAGATCGGCGACGTTGGCGTTTCTTGCCGCCTACTTGCTCTTACCCCCTCCACCCGGAGGCTGACGCCTCCGGCTCGCCGAGCGGCTGCCTACTCCTGGCTCCGTTTCTTCCGCCGCCCGACCACGGCCAACCCCAGGCAGCCCGCCAAGCATAGGCCCGCCGGCAGGTCGCCCCAGAGGACGTAGGGGCTAGCGCGGCCGTCGAGCCGGACGTCGGCCAGGATCACGGCCGTGTCGTGACGGGGGCCTTGCTCGATAATTCGCCCGTCGGCATCGATCCAAGCCGAAAGGCCGGTATTGGCGGCGATCAAAAACGGCTTGCGGCATTCGACCGCCCGCAACACGCCGCACATCAGGTGCAAATCGAGTTCGCTCGAGCCCCAGAACCAGCCGTCGTTGGTCAGGTTCACCAGCACGTCGGGCTCCTCGCCCGCCGCCCGCATCGTCGCGACCTGGTTGCGAATCAGGTGCGGCAAGCAGGTTTCATAGCAGATGTTCGCTGCCAGCCGGGCGCCGCCGACATCGATGACCGGCGATTGCGAGCCCGCTTCGATGCCCGCCCCTAGCGGCGTCAGTCGATACAGCCAAGGAATCTGCTTGGCG
>DATKRK010000102.1:0-11971 GCA_035532215.1 Pirellulales bacterium
AACCGAGGTAACGTAAACTTGTTTTCATTGGACCAGTCCTCTCGTTGCGGCACTGCCTGAGAAAAAGGATTACCCCCTGATTTCAAAGGTAATCCGCGCCAGACGCGGGCGACTGGTCCAACCATTTTGTCTACAGAATCAAATGCACGAACCCATTTTAACGCCGGTCTCATTGTATCGGAGCTGGAACGCAGATGCACGTCGATTTACAAGGTCAGACGGCGGTGGTCACGGGCGGGGCGCTCGGCATTGGGCGAGCCATCGCCGAGAGTTTGGCCGCCAACGGCGCCGCCGTGGCGATCGTCGATCTGGCGGCCGAAGACGCCCAGCGGGCCGCGCAAGAAATCGGCGCCGCCGGCCGAAAAGCGGCGGCCTATATCGGCGACGTGGCCGACGCGGCTCGCATGAACGAGATCGCCGCGCAAGTTTCGCAAACGTTCGGGCCGCCGAGCATTCTGATCAACAACGCCGGCATCAACACGGCGCGCGATCGCAAGCCGATCCACGAATACGCCCGCACCGATTGGGATAATATCGTTCGCGTCGATCTAACGGGCGTGTTCGTCACCAGCCAGGCGATCGTGCCGTACCTGCTGCGCCGAGGCGGAGGGCGGATCGTGAACATCGCTTCGGTCGCCGGGCTGGTGCCGCTCCGATTGCAGAGCGGGTTCGTGGCCGCCAAGGCGGGCGTGGTCAACCTCTCGAAGTCGATGGCGCTGGAACTCGGCCCGCAAGGCATTCTCACCAATTGCGTGGCGCCCGGCTCGATTCTCACGCGCGGCACGCGGGCCTTGTTCTACGACGAAAGCGGATCGTATAGCGAGAAGGCGGCCAGCCTGTTGTCGCACGTGCCGCTCGGCCGTCCCGGCTCGCCCGAAGAAATCGCTCACGCCGTATTGTTTCTCGTCGCGCCCGAGGCAAGTTACGTCAACGGCGCCGTGCTCTCAGTCGATGGCGGCTGGACTGCCGGCTTCACGCGAGATTGGTAGCACCCGTCGCGGTTCCAATCGTACCGTCACGGACGTCTGTGCCGGCTGAAAAACGCAGGCGCCATTGCCGCTTTGGCAAGAGATTTGACGGTCGCCGCTTTGCGACCTAAATCAATGCTAGGGGCAGGCCCCGTCTTGACCGCGGCTGACATTCCCTTCGCAATCATCCGCGCACGGTTTTTCGATTCGTTTCAACGATGCCGGCAGCCGGCTCAGGCTGCGTTTTTGGAAGAATTCAGCACTATGAGCACGATTTTGTGCGAGGCTACGGACCGCGCCTCGGAAGATTCCCGGTATAGTTTCGAAGACGGAGTTCACACCCAGGTTTGGCGGCTGCTCTCCGGCATGTATCCCAACGGCAACCTCATCGAGCGGCGGCACGAGCAACGCTATCCCTACCCGCGATTGATCTCGCTGGCGCCCATGAAACCCGACGGCATCACGCCCGACGGCGACGCATTGACCGTGGCGGGCAAGCACATCTCGGAAGGCGGGCTGGGGTTCTTTCACCAGGAACCGATCAGCCACCGATTGGCGATCGTCTCGCTCGAAGCGAGCGACGGGCGCTGGCTGGGTTTCTTGCTCGACATCCACCGCTGCCGTTTCACGCGCCATGGTTGGTATGAAAGCGGCGGAAAGTTTCTCCGCGCCGTCGCCTCGCCGCTAGCGATTGCGAAAACCGCCTGAGTTCCGTCAGTCTCGGATGATCGAAAGGTGGATTGCAAGCCCAATCCTGCACAGGGCGGGCTTCGACAAGGCTCAGCCGCCCGCCCTTCCCGCCGCAACCAAAGTCGCTTTTCGCTCCGCGAAAAAGGCGCCTTTTTCGCGGAGCGAAAAGCGACTCTCTACAGCTTGATTAGCGGTGCATTACGCCTTGATTCGCGCGGCCTTCGTAGACCGATCCGCGCACCGGCTGCGAGGCGGGGGCGGCGCGGCGCTCGGAGGGCGACGGCTGGTTCCATTCGAGAATGATCTGCTGCGCCGGTTGCGGCGGCTGAGGCCGAGCCGCCTGATTGACGACGGCCGCTTGCTGGCCCGCGAAGGAATCCTGTTCGCCGCTTTCGAAGACGGCTGCAACCGCACTGTCCGGCGATTCGCCCGCACGACGCCAGCCCTGTTCGGGCGAATCCCCGGCGGAAGTTTGCTGCGGACGGCTCAGCGGCACGAGCTTCCCGCGAAGCCCGTCGCGGTTCGCCGCCTGGTGGATCAAGTTCGGCTCGGGCCGGGGACGCTTTTCCGCCTCGGCGCGCGGCTGGCTTTCCGAGAGAGAAGCCAGTTGTGCGTCGCCGTCCGGTTTCAGCGGCAAGGGGCTGCCCCGCTTGACCCAATCGAGCCAGGTGTTTTGCAGCACGCCTAAATCGGCAAAGCGGTAACGCTCGACAAGGGCCTGCCGCCAATCGCGCGATTGCAGGCCGTCGCCGACGAACTCGACGAACTTCCGTTTGCCGCCTTGAGCGACGAGGAACGTGGCCAGCGAGTGCCCTTGAGCGTACAGCGGCAAGATGTCTCGCGGATATTCCTTCATGCGGAACATGTTGTCGAAGGCGATTCCCCGGCCGGTTTGCAGAAATCGCACCAGCATCTTCTGCTGCTTGATGCGCTCGCTGCGATGCTCGACCGTGCTGCAAGCCCCTTCGTCGGCCCAGCGGGGCAGCGGCTGCCGAAAGTGGCTGGCGAAGATGGTATGCGTGACTTCGTGGGGCAACACCGAATCGAGCAGCCGGTCGAGCGGCCCTTGGATGGTCATTTGCCAGCCGAAGACTTGCCCGCGATCGAACACGAAGCTCGTCGCGCCGCCGGCGCCCAAGTGCGGGCCGACTTCGACGGTGATCGGACACGGCTCGCGCCAATTGGGCAGCGATTTTCCCAGCCAGGCGACGGCCAGGTCGCTGCGATACTTTTCGGCCAGGTCGCCGACCTGGCGCGCGACGTCCTCGCTCGGAGCGTTGACGATGAAGTTGGCCGTGCGATGACCGGCGCCGAGCGACGCCACGGCAGCCGCCAAGAGCGCGGCCCGAATGAGGCGAGCTTCCATGCTCTATACTCCAGCAATCCTTTGCTTGTGGCGGCCGCATCCCTAGCGACCGCCTGTTTGGCTTCGCGGTGAGAGCAAACCGCGAGCCGCGGGACGATTCTCTTCAGCCACGACCCTTCGAAAAGGCTTTAAGTCTTGACGGGGCAATGATTCTGGGTCGCCGACGTCAAACCTTGCGAGCTTTCCTTTGCTTCCCTGGGCCGTGTAAAGTTTTCAAAACTTATCCTACGCCCGCCCGCCGTCCTATAGCGATTTCAGGTAGTCGACGAGTCCCCCGTTGGCCTCGGGGAACTGATACTGGCCCAATTCGTCCGCCGGGACCCAGCGGAACGGCGGCTTCGGGGTTTGCCGCGGGTCAAGCGGCCGGCAGGCGAAGAATTCCAGGGCCACCTGGCCGTGCGAATACCGATGGACCACGGCCGGGTACGCCTCGCCGACGGCGACCTCCAGGCCCGATTCTTCGAGGCATTCCCTCGCCGCCGCCTGCCGGGCCGTTTCGCCCGTTTGCACTTTGCCGCCCGGAAATTCCCACAGCCCGGCCAGCGGCACGCCTTCCGGCCTGCGGCCGATCAGGTAGCGGCCATCGTGTTCGACCACGGCGATGGCAATGCGGGTCGGAGAGGTCGAGCCAGCAGGTAGGTTATGCTTCAGCATATCCGCGCGAAGCTGGTGGTTTGCCGTTCGTGGGGCGAGTTCAACGTAGGGCTGGCTTTCTAGCCTGACGAGCGCTTTTGTGTAGGTCAGGCTTTCTAGCCTGACAGTCAGGCTGGAAAGCCTGACCTACGACTGGTTGCGCTGACTCGTTCTTAGCTTGCTACCTTCCCCTTGTATTCGTCCAACAACCTGCCTGGCGAGCCCATGATGTTGTAGCCGCCGTCGATGTGCAGGATCTCGCCGGTAATGCCGTCGGACATGTCGGAGAGCAAAAAGCCGGCGGTGCGGCCGACCTCTTCGTGCGTCACGTTGCGGCCCAAGGGCGATATCTTCTCGTACAGCGGCAGCATGTCGTCGACCCCTGCCGCGCGGCCGGCCAGCGTGCGGATCGGGCCGGCGCTGACGGCGTTGACGCGAATGCCGCGCGGGCCGAGATCGAACGCCAGATATTTCACGATCGAATCGAGCGCCGCCTTGCAGACGCCCATCACGTTGTAGCCCGGCACCGCTTTCTCGCCGCCGAAATAGGTCATCGTCACGATGCTCGATCGCGGGCTCATGATGTCCTTGGCGGCGTTGCTGACGGCGATCAGGCTATAGGCGCTGATCTCCATCGCCAATTTAAAACCCTCGCGGCTGGTGGCGACGGTGTCGACTTTCAGGTCGTCGAGCGTGGCGTAGGCGATCGAATGCACCAGGAAGTCGAGCTTGCCGAACGTCTCGGCCGCCTGGGCCATCACCGCCGCGATGTCGCTGTCTTTGGTCACATCGAGCGGCAGCAGGAACTTGGCCCGCTCGGTCTTGTCGGTCAACTGCGAGACGCGGCGGCGGTTGCGCTGCCGTTCGTCGTCGGGCCGGTCGGGCAGGTGCGTGAAGCCGCACTCGGCGCCTTCGGCCATCGCGAACTCGGCGATCGCCCAGGCGATCGAATTGTCGTTGGCCACCCCGAGGATCAGCCCTTTTTTGCCGTCGAACAAACCCATTTGCGTCTCCTGATCTCGAACCGTTTCTCCCCCGGCGGAAGCTGGCAACATACCGCCTCGGCGCCATTTGCTCAACTTGTTATTTGGCTCCGGGCTACCTAAGCTTTTGGGGGAGCGAGCGGAAAGGAGTGAGGAGCCAGGAGATAATTAGAGGGGAAGGATGTCGCATCGCACATGAACCGGGAATCTCCAGTCTCTAATTTCGAACTCTAAAGCGACCCTTCCGCCGCCGCGGCATGCCACCTGCCAATCCAACGCCGATTCAATCGCCGCCCCCTTGGTCGGTTGACGATGTGGAGTCGGCGAGCCTGGCGGCTCGTATCTTGTGGAGCGCCAACCAGGCGGCCGGGCCCGAGCCGTTTCTTGCCGAGGCGATCTCGTTGGCGATGGATGCCGCCAAGGCCGATTACGCGGCCGTCGTCAGTTCCTCGCACGGCGTTTGGAAGGAAATCGCTTCGGCGGGCGCCCCACAGTCGCTGCCTGCCGCGACGCTGGCCGAAGCTTTGGACCGGGAACGAGCCGTTTCATCCGCAAGCTGGCTCGTCGCGCCGCTGGAATCGAAGGCCGCCAGCGGCGAGTTGCTCGCGCTGCACTTTTCGAAAGAGCCTATCGCGACGCGCGTCGGCGAAAGCGCGGCGGCCCTGGCCCTTGTCTGTGGTCGAGCCTTGGCCGACGTTCGCGAGCGCGACCGACAACGTCGCCGCGCCGAGCGACTGGAAGCGATTCTCGAGATCGCCGGACGCTGGAACGAAAATCAGCCGCTCGCGTCGTTGCTTGTCGAAATGGCGGAAGCCGCAACGCGGCTGCTGGATGCAGACCGGGCCAGCATCTTCCTTTGGGACCGACATAGCCATACGCTGGTCGGAAGGCCGGCGCTGGGGGTCGGCGAGGAAGAGCTGCGCATTCCCGACAACGCCGGAGTCGTCGGTCGCGTCATCCAATCCGGTCAGCCGCATCGAGTCGATCTGGCGGACGATCACGAGGCGATCAACCGCCAGGTCGACGAGCAATTGCACTATCGCACCAAGACCTTGCTCTGCGTTCCGTTACGCGGGCGGCGGGGCGAGTTGTTCGGCGTCTTCGAAACGCTCAACAAACGAGCCGGCAACTTTACCGACGAAGATCAGGATGCCCTGGTCGAGCTGGCGTCGCAGGCTGCGATCGCCCTGGAGAACGCCCAAGAGCGGCAAGCGCTCTTGCAATCGCGGCAGTTGATGACCGAACAGGCCTCGCAGGGCGTGCGGCTGATCGGCGTCAGCCCGGCCATCGAGGCGTTGCGCGCCACGATCGCCCGCGTGGCCCGAACCGATCTGGCCGTGCTCATCTTGGGCGAAAACGGCACGGGCAAAGAGGTCGTCAGCCAGTCGATCCATTATCAGAGTCCTCGTCGCGATCAGCCGTTCATCGCCGTCAACTGCGCCGCGATCTCCGAAACATTGCTGGAAAGCGAACTGTTCGGCCACGAGAAAGGCGCGTTCACCGACGCCCACGAATCGCGGCCGGGCAAATTCGAGTTGGCCTCGGGCGGCACGTTGTTTCTGGACGAAATCGGCGATCTCAGTCCGGGCGGCCAAGCGAAATTGCTGCGCGTGCTGGAAGAGAAAATCGTGGTTCGCGTCGGCGGATCGAAGTCGATCCACACCGACTCCCGCGTGATCGCCGCCACCAACCAGGATCTGGCGCGCATGGTCGCCGACAAAAAATTCCGCCAAGATCTCTACTTTCGCCTGAACGTCGTGGCGCTAGAGATCCCCCCGTTGCGAGAGCGCCCGGAAGATATCTTGGTGCTGGCCGAACATTTTCTCAGCGATTTTTGTCACAAGGCGCGCCGCAAGCCGCCGGAGCTTTCGCCCGGCGCGCGACGCCGGCTGCTGTCGCACGCCTGGCCGGGCAACGTCCGCGAACTGCGAAACTTGATGGAACGGCTGGCCTACCTTGCATCGGGCGAGACGATCGAGGCCGACGACGCCGCCTTCTTGCCGGCCGCCTTACCCGGAGGACCGGCTCTTCGCGACGATTTGCCCTTGAACGAAGCCACGGCGACCTTTCAGATCAGCTATATCGAAAAGGTCATCGACCGCGCCGGCGGAAATATGAACGAAGCTGCACGCCGGCTTGGCGTCCACCGCTCGAACCTTTATCGCAAGATGCGCCTCTTGAGAATGCGGCTGGACGAGTGACATGGCTGCTGGCTTCCAAGTCCGGCCGCATGAGAAGCCTTGAACTCCAGGGGGGCAGATCTGAAGAATCGCCTGGCTGACGCTGCGCAAAACCGGAACCCAGCCTCGGGCTGCAAGGCAAGCCGGCTGAATTCCGGATTTGCCCTTGAGCAACGCCGTATTCCCGCTAACATTATAGTCGTAAATGCACGGCTGTTTATGGGGTGCTTGCATCCCATGAGCCGCCCGCATTTCCGCCGCCTCCTTAGCTCAATCGGCAGAGCATCTGACTCTTAATCAGAGGGTTGAAGGTTCAAGTCCTTCAGGGGGCACTCAGAAAAGCCTCGTTTTTACGAGGCTTTTTGCATTTCTGGAAGCGGTGGGCTCTCCAGGTTTTGGCACGGATTCGGGCGGTTTGGCACGGATTCCATGCCAGATTCTGTGCCAAGAAAGCGAACTGGACACTTGGCTGCGGCCTACAGCCCCGCCTCCTTCACCAGCACTGCCAGCGAGACCTTCAACGCCGCGGCGATCCTCGTCATGGTATCGAGGGTCAGGTTCTGCTCTCCCCGCTCGACAAACCCGACATAGCTGCGGTGCATGCCCGCCATGTCGGCGAACACGTCCTGGCTGACTTTCAACGCTTCTCGCCTCGCTCGGATTGCCTTTCCCAGCTTGACGGCCTCCGGGGAGTGGGGCTTGGTTTTCTTTGCCATGCCCGAAAGCTTGGCGATTTGCAATTCATAACGCGACTATTTATAAATAGGCTATTTATAACTATCGTCCGGCTTCGCAAAAGGCCGCTGCTCGGCGGCCCGAGGCCGGTCGGAAGACGGGAAAGGAACGTCAGATGAACATGAAAGTCGTGGGGGGAGTCGCCATTTTGATCGCCGCTCTGCTGATCTGGCTGGCCATCAGCGCCGGGATGGAGGCGAATTTAATGCGCAGCGAGGTGGATAAGGTCAACACGGGCTGGGTCAAGACGGTGAACGACATGACGGGGGCCACGCAGGTCAGCGATACCGCGATCAAGGCGAGGCAAACCTTGGTGGCGGAGTTCGTGATTGGGGCGGTCATTATGGCGGTTATCGGGGGAGTGTTCATGGTCGTCAGGTCGCGCCCCAAGAAGGATTCGGTCTGATCAGGCAAACCGGCACTTTTCAGGACAAACCTTTAGCAAGGGAGAAGCCATGAGTCGAATCGTGTGTGCGGCAGTTATTTTTTTCGCGGTTCTCGCCACCGCTTTGGGCGCTTCGGACAAGCCGAAAACGATGGTCGGCCTGTGGGAAGTCAAATCTGCGACGTGTGATGGCAGCGAAGTATCAACATCATCGTTTTGCGCCCCCTATCTGCGCAAAGGAGGCATCTGGCGATTCGAGGAGGACGGCACGGGCAAATATGGAGTCACGGAGATGACGTGGAAGTACGATCCGGCGAAGCTGCTGCCGCTGGTGGTGACTGAAAAGGATGTTTTCGGAAATTCCAACGAAGTCGTTAAGGCATCGGTCAAATACGTCTCGGGGGGCGACGACATTCGGGTCAAGTTTGAATTACTCGGCCATCCGCATGTCGTCATCCTGTCCCCCGACGATTAGTTAATCCCTCACGGGGGCGCAGCCGAGCGGGAAGCATAGCAGGGCGGCTGGT
This sequence comes from Pirellulales bacterium, assembly GCA_035532215.1. Classification (GTDB taxonomy): domain Bacteria; phylum Planctomycetota; class Planctomycetia; order Pirellulales; family JAICIG01; genus JAICIG01. The sequence continues at coordinate 8,468 of DATKRK010000102.1, forward strand.
GGCGTAGCCGCCGCCCTGCTGCGGCAGCCGGGGCAGCGCGAGGCAAGTGGGGTGGGGTCCCGCGGGGATTAACCACTATCGCTCCGGCAATCTGCCGTCCCCTCTTCTTCGCCGACTTGCCGATGCCATCGGAATTCCGTTCGAGACTTGACTTTCACGCAAAACGCGTCCATATTTACGCAATATGCGTAAGTCTCGACCCATCGATGCCCTCCTGCCCCGGACCCGCCAGGGGATCCTCGCGGCAACGCTTATCCAGCCGGAGAAGGCATGGTACGTCTCCGAGCTAGCGCGCCGCATGGGCGTTCCGCCATCGAGTCTCCAACGTGAATTGCGCGAGCTAGAGAAAGCCGGAGTTTTGAAAACGCACCGCCAAGGGCACATGGCATACTATCAGGCAAACGCCAATTCGCCTGTTTTTCCCGAACTCCGCGCTTTGATGTTGAAGACGGCCGGGCTGGTCGACGTGTTGGCCGACGCGCTTGAGCCGCTGGCCGGTAAGCTTCGAATCGTGTTTGTTTACGGCTCAATGGCCAGCGGCAGTGAGCAGAGCGACAGCGATATCGACCTGATGGTGATCGGCGATGTTTCTCCGGTGAACCTTGCGGTGCCGCTGCGAAATGCGAGAGAATTGCTCGGCCGAGAGATCAATCCGAGCGTTTACACGCCTGCGGAATTTGCCAGGAAACGGGCGGCCAGGGATCACTTTCTGACCAGGGTATTGGACAAACCCAGGCTGTTCGTGCTAGGCACTAGCGATGACTTGGAAAAAACTGCTGGCTAACAAGAATGTCTCGCGCGAGCCGCCGAGCAAGGCCGAGCTCGACAATCTGCGCTCCATTGTCGACCGCAGCATGAAGGACGTTGCGGCGCCGGGGTTGTCGGCCGACGCCCGGTTCGTCTTGGCCTACGACGCAGCCCGCACCCTTTCGCTGATGGTCGTGCGGGCGGCGGGCTACCGTCCCCGCGCAGTTGGCGGCCATTACAATACTTTCCTGGCGCTTGAAGCAGCCGATGCCGCGTTTGCAACACTGTCCGCGTATTTCGATGGTTGCCGGCTGAAGCGGAACGGCTGCGAATACGATTTCGCAGGCGGGGTAACCGACACCGACGCCGAAGGATTGCTCAAGACCGTGAAACAATTCGCAGTTGATGCCGAAGCGTGGATAAATGCCCATCATCCTTCCTTGGCGTGAAGATCGCAAGCAGTGGAGCAAAGGTCGCTGGCGCCAGTCCTTGTCACGACGAGTGATCACCCATTTCTACGCACAGGTCTGCACTGTTCGCTGAGATGATTGGCGGCTTGCAATGACGAGTGATTGGCGGTGACCGAGGCGAAGGTTCAGCCCCACGGGGGCGCAGCCGAGCGGCGGAGCGATACAGGCCGACAAAAATGCTCGCGCAGCGAGCCAGTCGGCCGGCTTCATCCGCCTGCCGCGTCGCGGCCGGGGTCGCATGGGGATTAATCCCTGCCCTATCTGCTGCGCCCCTGGTGCCGGTGTTCGGGGTAAAGCGTGCGGTAAAGCTCCTTGAGCACGTGCATGCCCGAAGCCACGGCTACCATGCACATGGCAACGGCGGCGACTTTCTGGAAAAGCAGACTATCACGAGCCCCGGTACTGCGAGCAAGGTGCTGGGCTCCCCGTGCAATCGGGAATAAACTGTTCGGCGAAGTCATAAGCCTTCGAGATTGCGAGCGAGCGCCTGAAAAGTCAAGAAGTTCCACAATCGCCGCTTGCTGGTTCGTTCGGTTTTGCACGCATTCATGGCAGTGCATGAAGAAGCCCGGCAAAAAAATGAGTTGGCAACGTTGGAAGAATCGATTTAGAACAAACTTTCGGGCGATCGGCTTGCACGAAGGGCGATGTTTATGGAACTTCCGAATTGCCGCTGGCGCAATACCGCTGTCAAGCATGCTAAACAGTTTCGTTGCACGCATCCTCGAATTCACGCCCAAAACCAACTCGTGACGGGCGAGATGTGCAGTTCATGCTCGCTGTGCGAGGCAAACGATCCGGCATTCTCCTTCTTGGCCAATGGAAGTGAGCAGGTCCCGGAGAAGCCGGTGACGCTACGTCATGTGCAAAGTTGGGCGGTCGGCGTGACCACTGCGCCTCGAAGAGAGCCGACTCTCGCACGCTGCCTGAAGAGCCTCGCAGAAGCAGGCTGGAACGAGCCGCGGCTGTTTGCGGAACCGAGCGTCGAGACGCCGGCCAACCTGCCGACATCTCGACGTGACGTGCAATTGGGAGCCTTCCCGAATTGGTATCTGGGATTGACGGAACTCGTGCTGCGCGAGCCGTTGGCGGATGCCTATTTGATGTGCCAAGATGACGTGCTGCTGGCGGCGAGTTTGCGGGCTTACCTGGAGCGCACGCTGTGGCCCGGCGAACGAGTCGGCATCGTTTCAGCGTACCGCCCGAGCCATTACGAGCAGCGCGGACCGGGCTATCAGATTGAGGATCGCGGCTGGGAAACGTGGGGAGCGCTGGCCTACGTTTTTCCGAATCCATCGGCCCGTGCGCTGCTTGCCGATCCGCTGGTCATCAACCACCGACATCATGGGCCGGCCAGCGGAATGCAGAACATTGATTCAGTGGTCGGCAGTTGGTGTTTGCGGAGCAAGATGCCGTACTTTGTGCATGTTCCGAGTCTTGCCCAACACATTGGGCATACTTCTACGATCTGGCAATCGTGCCAAGCCGCCGGCCCGCGTCGCGCCGCGGAATTTCTTGAGCGGATCGAGTGATTCGTTTTTTGCGAGCCGCAATTTTCTTGACTCTTGTTGCTTCGCCCGTATCATGAACGCAACGTCGCGCATCTGAGTTGTTGCTTCTTGACACGTCCGCAGGCGCGACGCCGGAACGGGTTGAAAGCTGGCAATCAGGCGGCGGGTTCTGATCGATGCTTGCGCCGCCGAGGGGTCAGTCATTCCGCCCGAATGGTTCTTTAGTTCGGGCGTTGGAATTCGCCCGAGCCAATGACCTTGTTGGTCGCAAGTGTAGAGGGCGTTTCCATGGCCGAGCGGGCGACGGCGGTTCTTGAGGCAATTCTGCCACTGCCGCCATTCCTTCATGATGGCTCGGCGTTTCAGGTCTTCGTCGAATCATGCGCAACCATGCGCTCGATCGCTTCTTGAAATGGCAGGAGAAAAATCATGGCGGCCGACGAAGCTCGCGACGGGCTCCCGGGCAAGGAATCTCGCAAAACCACGAAGTCCACGACGGAATACCGCAAGACCGATCACGAAACGCACGAAGTTGCACGATCGGGCGGTTATGAACGGCGCGTTGTCACCAGCGAAACGCGCGAAACTTCGACGAGCCACAGCGAAACGGTCGAAATTCGCAGCGCGGCCCTGCCGGCGCCGAGCGCCGACTGGCACGCGAACGCGCCCGGCACGGTGCGGCTTTCAGTCCGCGACGTACTCCCGGAAAGCTGTGCCGAAGCGGCACTGTTCGATGGCGATTATCTGCTCGACTTGGTCGACCGACATGCCGACGG
>DATKRK010000103.1:0-16149 GCA_035532215.1 Pirellulales bacterium
TGAAACCTGAAGAGGTGATGATGCTCCCAGAGCGAACAGCAATAACCTTCACGCCCGGTGTCCCGCCCGTCCGCACCACGTTGGTGCGGTACTACGAGGAGTCGAGGTTCGGTCAGGGGCCGGGACCATTGGAACGGTACATGGCAGCGGGAAAAGTTTTGTTCGGATCGTTGGCGCTGCTGTTGGGTGCAGTGCTTCTGGCAATGGCGTTGTCAACGAACGGTCAAGGTCAGGTGGCGACCCAGCCGCCCCCGGCCGCGTGGGATGTCCAGTTTGAAAACCCCTGAAAGGAACGGTGCGTTATGAGTCGTGGATTTTCGGATGTGATGAAAGAGGCCCTCGCAGAATTGGCACCGGGTCTGAAAAACGCGGTGGCGGAGGTCAGCGCGGAATTGAACCGGCTCGGCAAGCAGGGATCGCTTGAGATGGCTCAGGCCCTATTCAACGGGGGTGCATTCACTCCCTACGGGCCGGGCCAATACACGCCGACACCGGAGGTCGGTAAGGGAAACCAGGAACAGGATGTCCAGAAGACGGAACCGCACCAGGGACAGGAGCGGGAACACGGTGGAAGGGAAATGTAGTTCGAGACAAGAACCATAACCAAGGCTGGCGGAGCTACTCCGCCACATTTTCAGAAAGGGTTAGACATGAACACGTTATTCGCAGCAATCGTCGAAGGGAACGCGGCAGTTGTCATGTGGGTTGTCATAGGCATCGTGTGTCTCTGGAGGCTGTACATGACGACCTTCCGCATGGATGACTGGCTTCGGCTGCGCAAGGAGGAAGAGGAACGCAAGGCGAAGCGCCACGAACGAGCAGGGAACGCCTTCAAGGGCGCACTTTTCGTGGCCAGGTGGTGGTTGAAGAAGTAACCCGGTCGGGCGGGGTTACACGCCCGTAGTTCGATGTTCAAGAAAGGAGAGTCAACATGTTACTCGCGAGCTGGCTATATGACCAATTCCAGAACGGGCTGTTCATGATGATACTTTTCGTCGCAGTCGCGGCCCAATTGGCGAAGAAGTTCGGGAACGCAAACCCAGAAGTCAAGGACGCCGCGAAGAAGCTTGCGGCTGCCAAGGCGATTGGATTGCTCACTCGGTTCTTCAAGTAGTAACTCCGGCGGGCGGGGATCGGCCCCGCCCGCCATTTTACAAGAAAGGAAGAAAGACCATGCCAGCAAAAACTTTGGGAGAGGCAGTGGCTACAGACTTGGCCGTCAAGGCCGTCCTCTGGGGGCCTTCCATCGCAGGTGCGATCCTGTTGGGTCCGGTGGGGGTGCTGCTGGGCGCGGCGGTTTCTGTCGCCATCGCGGCATCTGGCGGCGACAACTCACCGCAGCAGTCCTCCGGCGACCAGGGAACCAAGTAGCTTGGCCAGGCGGGTCAGGCGGTTGAAAAGGGTAAGAACAGGGAATCGAGGTGCAGCATGACACTTGAAGAACGGCTTGAGAAAATCGAGGCCATGCTGGTCGTGTTGGTCGAGCGCCAGCAGGTTCGAGAATGGTACACCACGGAAGAATTTGCCCGTGCGGTCGGCAAGGCGGAGTTCACCATCCGCGAATACTGCCGCCTCGGCAGGCTGCGTGCTGAGAAACGGCAGAGCGGCAGGGGAGCGTATCCGCAATGGGTGCTCGCCCAGGTCGAGTTGGAACGCTACCGCCGGAATGGGCTGCTACCCATCCAAAGACGTGCATGATCGTCCAGGCGTCGCCTCGGTAGAGAAGAACAAACACAAAGGGGATCGAGAGATAGGTGCGTTCATGGACAAGGAAACTAAACCGTCTCGGATCGACTGGCGCGGTGCTGACTTGCGTGGAGTCAATTTGTCGGGCATCGATCTGGAAGGCGCCGATTTGCGCGCCACTGATTGCAGAGGCGTAAACTTCTCCCAGTCCGTATTGCGGAACGTCGATTTCCGGGGCGCGCAGCTTCAGGGTGCAAACTTTCAGAACGTCAATCTGTATGGCGCCAGGATGCAGGGCGTGGAGGCGGATCAGGCCGATTTTCGCGGGGCTGATTTGCGGCATGTCAACTTTGGAGGCGCGTACATGCAGGGTGCCATCATGCCTCCGCCAGTTCAAGATGTCCATAGGGACGCTTTCAGGAAGATTCTCGATGGAACGGCGAAAACGCCGGAACCGGCAAAAGGCAAAGTGAAAGACAAAGGCATCGAGAGATGAGGGGCTGTGATGACGGCCGAGGAGAGGCTGGAAAAGTTCGAGGCGAACGCCAGCGGGTCATCTTTTCAGAAAAGGGTGCTTCATGTTGAAACGTAATGATCCGGCATTCGATGAGCTTGTGGCTGACCTTCAGAGCGTTGCGTCCAGCCAGTACCGCGAAGATCCCTTTCATCGTTCGCCAGTTCACTTCATGAAGAGCGAAACCGGCTTGACGTTTGAGCAACTGAATCGTGGCGATCAGCTCTACGTGCTGGATGCTTCAGTGTCCTGGGAGCATTACAAGAATCAGGGGCTGAGCAACGCGCAGGCGGGCGTTATCTTTTCCAACGTGCGTGATGGCAAGCCGCAAGATAAGTGGCTGGACGGCGTATTCGATGAGGCGGTCCTGGAAAGGCACAAAGTGGCTGGACTCAAAGCACGGGTGGAGGATCGGAGAAACAGCCCCGACAATTACTTCTTTTCTGAGATTGACGGCAGCCACAATACATGGACGAACTTATCGGCGGCGGGGAAGTTGGAATACATCGCCCTTGATGCAGCATCTCTTGACGTGCCTTTCAAGGCGTTTGCGGAAGTGGCGCGGGATGTCATCGGTGATAACAAGGACGCGGCGTTGCGGGTCTTGTTCGAGAACCAGAAAGAGCTGCACGCTCTGGGCGAGCTGCTGCCCGATGATGGACGAATAGAGCCTACGCCACTGGTGGAACGGTTCAAGGAAATCCTGGATCACCTGTCCGACCTGAGGATGTATGAGAAGGAGCGACAGGAGAGCAGAAACACGCTGTTGCAAGGAATCGGCGAGGTTCTCGATGGCAAGCCTCCGGCACGGTTGTTGGAAGGTGTCAAAGCACTGCATGATATTCTGCATGGCGATCATCCAAAGCAACAGGAAGTGCGAACGCAGGAACGTGGTGGCAGAGAAATCTGAGGTGCGTCGTGTTAAACGTGAGACAGGCAGCAGAAAGGATGAGTATTTCAGACTCGTTGGTTTACGAGCTGTGTGCCTGTGGATCATTGCCGCACGTCCGCATCGGCCGGCCCGGCTCGCGTGGCTGCATTCGCATTACTGATGCCGACATTGACGCATTCCTCGCCAGTCAGAAGGTTGGAGGGGAGGCACCGGCAAGGGCACCGCCTCGGCAGCAGAAGAAAGTGTTCAAGCATGTTGTAATACCGAATTAGCAACCCCGGTCAAGATGGCCGGGGTTTTTCATGCGCTGGCTCTGTGGTAAACCCAACATGTGAATGGCCAAGCAATTCTCTAAGCTGCCGTGTTTTGTTTCCCTACGGGCTCCAGTCAAACGTATTGAGGGCACAACCGTTTTCCAATTCTTGACGATCCAACTTGTCGCTTGATTGCCCGCATACCCACACTTTCGCCGCAGTGCGTGACGCATTGGCGTGTTTGTTGTCGTTTCGCCCCCACCCGCCAGAATGAATGTTGGCCGTATGAATCAGGAGGCCTCCTTGCGACAACCAGGCTCTCTTATCACGCATCCGTTTCAGTGGGCTTAGTGTGTGACTCGGATTGATGACCAGCGGTGCCCGAAGATCCTGCTCTCTCAGTCCCGCTCGCCGAACTTCTTCCCGCATCTGATCGCCCGATCCGACAATGTTCACTTCGCCACAGATATACAAAAGGGCCTCACCAATTCCAGGGACTGCCCATCGACGCTTGCGTTCTTGTAAATTGTACAAAAGTGCAACCGCATCGCGCGAAAGATTCTCACCTTTCCAAAGATCATTCCGTTTAGCAACGTACTGCTGCGCCGGTTCCAGGATACGCTTACCGTTATGCAGGATGTAGACCTGCGGACGCTCGGCCTCCTGAGGAGACAGTAACTCGACGACGATAGTGCATCCATTCGATAGCTCAAGGAGCCATTTCGGTGGTGCGACCGCCATTAAAGTCCAGCCTGGTGCTACAATGAATTCGCAATCACAGGCTTTGGCCCGTTCAATGGAGCAACGGACCGTGCTCTCTCGGTGGCCATCCAATCGAATCCTTTCTAGGACGGCCTCCGCCGCCATTCTGCCCGGTAAGCCCTTCACATTTGCATACAGTTCGATAAGCCCAAACCTCATACGTGCCCCCCACAGAGTGTCTCTGTATCTGTAAGGATAATGGAGCACAACAAAATAATGGAGCACAACAAACAATCTTTGAAGAATCTACCAGCAAATCCGTGTCGCCGAAGTGATGCCCCTGACACGAAAGCTGTCCTTCCGGTGCCTACAGCGGCTTGAAGTCCTTCAGCACGTCGTGCATGGCAGCGTGTTCATCGAACAGTTTCGAGTAGTGCTTGCGGATCATCTTCAGGTCCTTGTGTCCGAGTAGCTCCCGCAGGTATTCCAGCTTGTCCGGGTGCTTGACGATGAACTGGGTGGCGAAATGGTGACGCAGGTTGTAGACGATCAACCCGTCCGGCAGGTCGATCCCCTTGTCCTTCAGCCTGATCCTGAGCTTGTACATCGCCATCGTGATGACATCGCCGCTGTAAGGCTGGCCGGACCGGCCACGGAAGATCGGGCCTTCGGGCCATTCCTTGTTCAGCCGCTCGACCATCTCGATCATCTCAGGCGTAAGCCAGACGCGCTTGACGTATTTCCGCTTCGAGATGCGGCCCTGATAGAGGTCTTCCACGTCCCAGAGCTTGAGCTTTGGGCGGTAGTGGCGGGCCTCGACGAGGCGAATGGTGGACGGCCTGGCCCCGGTCCATGCGACCGCCCGAATGAAGTCGGCAAACCGCTGGTTCACGTTCTCGGTGACGATCCTGAAAAGCTCCGGCGTCCAGACGGCGTTGCCGCCACGCGAACCGCCTTCGGGCAGGTCGAGCTTCCCCCGGAGCGGGTTGCTGACGATCAGCCGTGCCTTGCCCGATGCCGCCCAGTTGAGGCAGGCCAGAATCATGGCCTTGTACAGGCGGCGGGTGCCGTTGCTTTTCACGTTGGGTTTCGACTTGATCCAGTCCTCGATGTGCCGGGGCCGCATGTCGCGTACCTTGATGTCCCTCCCCATATAGGCAAGGAACTCGTTGATGCGGGCCTTGCAGAGCCGGAAGCGTTCGGCGTCGTGTATCGTCTCGATATGCAGCAGCCACGCCTCGGCCACCTCACCGAAGGTGGGTACGGCGGTGATCTCCTCGGCCATGTCGGTCTTGGTCTGGAGAAAGCGGAACTGCTTTTCCGCCTCAGTTTTGTCGGCGCCGAGGCGGTACAGTTTCTTGTTGATCGTGGTGGTGTACTGGCCGAAAGATGGCGTCCAGTTCAGCTTGGCAATGCGACCGGATGGCATGGCGTGTCTCCAGAAAAGTGGCTTCCGAATTCTTTAAAGTTTTCTTTACTGAGGCATTGTATCATGGAGTAAAGAAAAGACAAGCCAAGCCGCTGATTTGCCGTGATTTACGGTGTTTTTTGAAGTGCATAAGAAATCAGGATGGGTTTATGCCCATGAAGCCAATGCCGACGATGCCTACGTTGACCATAGATGTTGTTTCCTCGGATGCGATTTCATGATTCACACGCCCTGCTGGTTTCCGCCGGGCGAACCGCGAAGTTCACATCATAACGCCGCTGCCGACGCGTTAACCCGCCAGCGCCATAAATTTTGTGAGTCCCGGCCGACATTTTGGCAGGCACGGCAGGCGAGTGTGGTCGCGAAGCGTTTGGAGCGCCGTCGTCTCGGATGCACCAAGGCATGCGAGAAGCCTTTGCGGCGCTACTTTAGGCGCCGCCGGAACGGCCTGCCGGTTGCGGGAATTCGGCAAGCGAGATACGCTGGCCCTTACTGTGGCTGGACGAAAAGGTCCGCACGAAAACATCTGGGAGGAATCAACCATGTTTGCTCGCCTGTTTTGCGTTTCACTGGCGCTGACGCTCGTTAGTCTGGCCCGCGGGGCGGCCGCCGACGAGACGGCGATCCCCAGCATTGGCCCGACGGGCGAAATCGTCAAGCTGCACACGGGCTTCGGGTTCACCGAAGGTCCTGCCGCCGACGCCGAAGGCAACGTGTACTTCAGCGATGTTCCCAACTCGCGCGTTAGCAAAGTCGACGCTAACGGCAAGCTCTCGGTGTTTCGCGATCCGTCAAACCATACGAACGGCATCATGGTCAACGCCGCCGGCGAACTGGTTTGCTGCGAAATGGACGGCCGCGTCAGCATCGTCGCCCGCGACGGCAAAACCGTCCGCCCGCTGGCCGAGACCTATGAGGGCAAACGCTTCAATGCACCGAACGATCTGGTCGTCGACCGCTCGGGCGGCGTCTACTTCACCGATCCGCAGTTTCGCGCGCCCCCGTCGCTGCCGCAAGGCGTGACGGCCGTGTATTACGTCACGGCCGACGGCAAGGTCAGCCGCCTGATCGACGACCTGAAAGCGCCAAACGGCGTGATCCTTTCGCCCGACGAAAAGACGCTGTACGTCGTTCCCAGCATGCAGGAAGAGATGATGGCCTACCCGGTCGAGGCGCCCGGCAAGCTCGGCAAAGGCCGCGTCTTTTGCCGCACCAAGCAGGCCGAAGGCAAACAAGGAACCGGCGGCGACGGGCTGACGATCGACGAAAAAGGCAATCTCTACATCGCCACCGCCCTCGGCCTGCAAGTCTTTAGCGCCAAAGGCAAGGCGCTTGGCATCATCGAGTTTCCGGAACCGCCGGCCAACGCCACTTTCGGCGGCAAGGACCGCAAGACGCTTTACGTCACCGCGCGGACTTCGCTCTACACGGCGCCGATGGAAGTCGCCGGGCACGTGTTTCCGGGCGGGAAGAAGTAGCTGCGTTGGGCGCCATGCCTTCGCCGGCGTAGGCATGGCGTACATCCTGAATCGCATGCTTACCCGCTTGCTGCGCAAGCGTGAAAACATGCCAACCCGGATGCTTGCGCGTTTGCCTCAAGGGCGCCGGACGTCAAGACAGACGATCTCGGCGTCGTCGCGTAAATAGAGCAGCCCGCCGGCCAGCGCCGGCGCCTGCCGCGTGGGTTTGACCACGATGCTGCGGCCGAGTTCTTCGTACTTTTCAGGCGTTGCTCTCAACACGACCAACTCGCCCTTCATCGTCGAGATGAACAGTTTGCCGTCCGCGGCGATCAGATTGCCTTTGCCGAACCGCGTTTTTTGCCACGCGCGCTCGCCCGTGTCCGCCTTGATGCAGGTCAGATGGGTAATCGGTCCGGCGCCGCCCACGTTGTCCATGCCGTAGAGATATCCGTCGAGCAAGATCGACGTCTGCCATTCGTTGCGCAAGACGCTTCGGGTTCCCAGCGACGACCAGACCTCCTCGGTCTCGAACCCGCGTCCTTCGGGCTTCAAGGCCAACAACACGCTGCCGTGGTCTTCGCCCGCCGAGATGAACACACGGTCGCCGACGGCAATCGGCGCGGCGATGTTGCAGTTGAAATTGGTCTCGAACGGATAACGCCATAACACGGCGCCGGTCTTCGGCGCCAAGCCCAACACGGAAACGCCGGTCGACGCCACGAGTTGCTCTCGCCCGCCGACGTTCAACACCGCCGGCGACGAATAGCCCGCCGGATCGTCGCCCGCCCGCCAAGCGAGCTTTCCGCTGCTGGCGTCAAGCGCTACGACGCTCGCCCGTTGCGCCCCGATCGTCACGACGACCAAATCGCCGACGACCAATGGAGAACATGCCATGCCGTAGTCGGCCTCTTCCGCTTCGAGTTCGTCGAGCAGATCGTGCGACCAGAGCAGCTTGCCGTCGGCGAAGTTCACGGCCGCGAGGATTCCCTCGCCGGTGAACGCAAACACGCGGTCGCCGGCAATCGCCGGAGTCGCTCGCGGGCCGTCGCCCATCGCGTTGCGATATTCGGGCGCCAGCGCCACTTGCCAGAGCGGCTTTCCCGTGCGCGCGTCATACGCCGCCAGCCACTGCTTGCCTTCTCGCTGCACCAGCGTGACGAGCCGGCGATCGCGAAGGGCCAGGCCCGACATGCCTACGCCGCCCGGCGCCCGCCACAGCTCTTTCGGCCCGCCCTCGGGCCACGTCTCTAGCAGCCCGATCTCGGCCGAGATTCCGCTGCGATGCGGCCCGAGGAACTGCGGCCAGTCGCCCGCTTCGCCGCGGCATTCGATCGGCGCGGCGCCTGGTATCGCCGACAAAGCTGCGATGGCGGCAATGTATGCCCGCATGCAAAGCCAAAATCTTCGGCGTTCATTGGGTCGCGGCGAACTCATTGGGCGGCAAGATTTCATGGCTTTCATCCTTGGGTCTGAATGGCGCACCGGAACGATCACGCGGACCGCAAGCGACCGTTTTGTCCGTCTGCTTCTTCTCCGACGTCGGAGACGATTGCAACTTCGGACAGGATAACCGGGCGGCTTGGAAATGGGCAGAGAAATTTCGTTCGGCCGAAGGGCTCTGCGCGCCCGTCGCCTCGTACCAGTTGATCGCCCGCGGCGCTAGAGTCCTAAGCCTTGTTGCACGGCGATCCAAAGAAAATAAGCCGCTACTCTTCGTCTTCTTCGCCTGGTCTTTCTAGTTCTTCTAGTTCTTCTTCCTCTTGTTCCAGTTGACTAATCCTTTTCACCATGTCGTCGTCGTCGGCCTTCAAGTTCGTGATTCTCTCGTAGACGTCGATGACCGCACTGGCGATTGTCTTGATGTCTTCGCTCGCGTCTTCGTTTGCAATGATCCCTCGAAGTTTTTCGATGTTCTGCAATTTGATGTTCATGCGCAATCCTTTAACGGCTAAGCTGCGCCGCCGTTTGGCCCCCATAGCTTTGGGCGGCGCGGCCCGCCAACAATCTCTCGCGCCAGAGGGGCGAAGTAAAGTGCGCATGAAAAAACCCGCCTTGCGGCGGCTGTCTGCCCGACTAGATTCGGACGCTACCTCCGCGGCGGGCGATTTGACGACCGCTCCGCCGCGGTGCAGAATGCCGGTTCATCCCCTGCACCCCATCCGTTGCTTATGAAACGCCCGGTCACGATACTTGAAGCCGCCGTCGCCCAAGGCCAAATCTCGGCTTGCGAACTGCTCGAACAGTGCCTGTCGAATATCGAGCGATTCGATCCGCAAGTGCGGGCCTGGGTGATGGTTGACGCAGCCGCAGCGCGCGAAACGGCGCGGCGTTTGGACGAGGAGCTGGCGCAAGGCCGATGTCGCGGCCCGCTGCACGGCGCGCCGATCGGCATCAAGGACATCATCGACGTGGCCGGCTGGCCGACCAAGGCCGGTTCGCGGCTGCGCGAAGATCATCGGGCCGAACGCGACGCGGAAATCGTCGCGCGGCTGAGAAACGCCGGCGCGATCATTCTAGGCAAAACCGTCACCACCGAGTTCGCCAGCTTCGATCCGCCGCCCACGCGCAACCCTTGGAACTTGGACCGCACGCCGGGCGGCTCGAGCAGCGGCTCGGCGGCGGCCGTGGCGACCGGCATGTGTCTGGCGGCCATCGGCACGCAGACGGGCGGCTCGATCACCCGGCCGGCCAGCTTTTGCGGCGTCGCCGGCTGCAAACCAACCTGGGGCCGCGTCAGTTCGAGCGGGATCGTGCCCTTCAGCTTTCATCTCGACCAGGCCGGACCGATCGCGCGGAGCGTGGCCGATCTGGCGATCATCGTACAAGCAATCGCGGGCTACGATCCGAATGATCCAGTTTGCCTGAACGCTCCATTAGGCGACGACCTATCTCTGCCGCTCGCCCAGCCGCCGAAGGTTGGCGTGTTGGAAGAATACTTCTTCGAGACCGCTTCGGAAGAAGTACGGAAAGTCGCATGGCAGGCCGTCGAACGGCTGCGGGCGGCGGGCGTGCAGATTGAAACGGTGGCTTTACCGAAAAGCTTCGCCGAAGCTCACCGCGGGCAGCGGATCGTGATGGCCGTCGATGCGGCCGCCTATCACCGCGACAATTTCCCTTCTCGTCGCGAGCTTTACGGCCCGGCCATCAGCCAGGTGCTCGACGAAGGCCGCGCCGCTTCGGTGATCGACTACTCGGCGGCGTTGGCGAGTCAATTCCGCTTCCGCCGCGAAATGCTCGCGGCGCTCGAAGGCTTCGACGCCCTGCTGACTCCGGCCGCCGACAGGACGGCGCCGGGGCCCGAGACGACCGGCGATCCGCGGTTCAATTCGCCCTGGAGCTATTCGGGCTTGCCGACCGTATCCATCCCTTGCGGGCTGGCCGAGGACAAGCTGCCGGTGGCCTTACAATTCATCGGCCGTTCGTTCGGCGAGGCCGGCTTGCTCGCCGCCGCCGCCTGGTGCGAACGAATCTTGCAATTCACCGACGTGCCGCCCTTGTTCGACGAAAACTGAGCCTCTCGGTTTGGCCATGAATTGCACCACGGCGGCACGGAGAACACGGAGTTTTTGGGCATGGATTCGCACGGATTTTCACGGATGAAAAACAAAAAACAGTCCGTGTTCGATCCGTGCAAATCCGCGGCCCGGTTGCCGTTCTTCTCCGTGTCCTCAGTGCCTCCGAGGTGAATTCCCCGCCAGTCTCAACGTCCTCAGAAAGAAGAATTGAGATGCTTCGCCTTCATGGCTCTCTTTCCGTTTCTCTGTGCCTCTGTGCCTCTGTGGTTAGCCTCTCCGCGTCGCTTGCGCAGGCGGACGAGCCCGCCGATCCGCTTCGTCCGCCGGCGATTGCCACCCAGGACGTGCCGGCCGTGCCGCCGCAATTGGCCGAGCGGCTGCGGCAGTATCAAAATACGCGGTCGGCGGCGTTCGCCGGCTGGGCGCCCGACGGCCGCGGCGTGCTGGTACAAACGCGGTTCGGCAACTCGGCGCAATTGCACCGCGTCTACCAACCTGGCGGTCGGCGCGAGCAAGTCACCTTCTTCGACGAGCCGGCCGGCGGCCGCTTCATCCCCGAGGCCCACGACGGTTCGCTGTTGGTCACGATGAGCCAGGGCGGCAACGAGAACAATCAGATCCATTACCTCGATCAAAGCGCCTACCGGACGACGCTTTTGACCGACGGCAAGACGCGAAACGACCTGGGGCCCGTGCGCCGCGATGGGCGGCAGATGATCGTCCATAGCAACCGCCGCAACGGTCGCGACACCGACATTTACCGGGCCGATTGCCGCCAGGCCGACTCGCCCGAAATGCTGATGGAGACCCAGGGCGAATACTGGCAGGCGGCCGACTGGTCGCTCGACGGCAAGAAACTGCTGCTGTTGCACTATGTTTCGATCAACGAGTCTTACCCGGCGCTGTTGGACGTGGCGGCCAAGAAGCTCGAACCGATCAAGCTGCCCGGCGACGGCCCGGCAGCGGTGGGCGATGCGGCCTTCAGCCCCGACGGCCGCAGTGCGTATCTGACGACCGACGCCCGCGGCGAATTCCTGGAATTGGCCAAGCTCGATCTCGAAAGCGAGAAGTATTCCTGGCCGGCGGGCGATTTGCGCTGGGACGTGAGTGATTCGAAAGTTGACCCGCAGAGCGGCCGCGTGGCCTTCGCCACGAACGAAGACGGCGCCAGCAAGTTGTATCTGCTGGAAGACGAACGGCCGCGAGAACTGGCAATTCCGCTGGGCATCATCGCGCATTTGGAGTTTTCGCCCAACGGCTCGCAGCTCGGCTTCACGCTGGCCCGGCCCAACGCGCCTGCCGAGGCGTATTCGATCGAACTCGCCGCCGACAAAGACGACCAGCTCGTCCGCTGGACCTACAGCGAAGTCGGCGGGCTCGACCCCGAGTCGTTCGTCAAACCGGAACACATTCAGTTCCGCTCGTTCGACGGCCGGCAGGTTCCCGGCTACTATTTCCGCCCGCGCGGCGCGTCGCCGAAGCAGCCAGCCGCGGTGCTAATTCGCATTCACGGCGGGCCCGAAAGCCAGTTCCGGCCGTTCTTTTCCGGCACGACGCAGTTCGAGGTCAACGAGTTGGGCCTGGCCGTCGTCTATCCGAACGTCCGCGGCTCGGCCGGCTACGGCAAGACGTATCTCAAGCTCGACAACGCCGAGAAACGCGAGGACAGCGTCAAGGATATCGGCGCCCTGCTGGACTGGATCGCCGAGCAGCCGGAGTTGGATGCCAAGCGCGTGGCGGTAACGGGCGGCTCGTACGGCGGTTTCATGGTGCTCTCGTCGCTGACGCACTATCCCGAGCGGATCAAGGCGGGGATCGATATCGTGGGCATCGCCAACTTCATCACCTTTCTCGAACGCACCAGCCCCTATCGCCAGGACCTGCGGCGGGCCGAATACGGCGACGAGCGCGACCCGAAGATGCGAGCCGTCTTCGAGCGGATCAACCCTTCGGCGAGCGCCGACCAGATCGCTTCGGCCTTGCTCGTGGCCCACGGCCGCAACGACCCGCGAGTACCGTTTTCCGAAGCCGGGCAGATCGCCTCGAAGGTCCGCGCCGCCGGCCGCCAGGTCTGGACCGTCTACGCCGACAACGAAGGCCACGGTTTCGGGAAGAAAGACAACCGCGACTACATCACCGCCGTCGAGATGATGTTTTTGGAGCGGCATCTCGGGCTTTCGGCGAACAAGCAATCAAAGCAGTGACGCCGCCGGGCGCCCCGGCGGACTGGGCCATGAGACAATGTTTGTAAACGATGCGCGGGCATGAGGCTGCAATAGCCCAAGAGGCGGTCTTCCAGCTTTGCGAAGACCCGCCAGTTTACCGCGGCATCGGCAAAACAACTGAAAAAAGCCGGAGTTTGGCGGTTGCAAAAACACCGGACGATGCTACATTCATTGTCTTAAGTTGTTGTAAACCATGTATGTAGGTAGAGTCCTGGCAAGCTAGTCAAGAGGTCGGCGCCTAGTCAGACGCTCGGATGCCAACCAACGTGAGGGAATTGCGGTCGCAGATGGCTATTACCAAAGCGCGAAAACAGGAATTGATCGGGGATTTCCGCCGGGGTGACAATGACACCGGATCGCCGGAAATCCAAATCGCCATCCTGACCAACAGGATCGGTGAGCTGACCGAGCACCTGCGGACGCACAAGAAGGACTTCGCCAGTCGGCGGGGTCTGTTGATGATGGTCAGCCGGCGTCGCCGACTGTTGGACTACCTGAAAAAGGTCAATCCGCAGCGGTATCTCGACATCATCCGGCGGCTTGAGATCCGCAAGTAATCTCTCCCGGCGCGAAAGCACGCTCGAGCCCTGGCGGTTGCGTCTTCGGCATAGGCGTTAGGCGGCGTGGGGTAGACGGCGCCTAGTCGGCGGCGTTTGGCCACCGCAACGCACTCGGCAGGCGTTTCTCGTTGCGTCATCGCTCGTTCGTTGAAACTCTTCGAATCGAGCCGTGCCGATGTGAACGCCGCCTCTTGACGACTCGCTGGCTGGGACGCGGAAAAAGGTAGGAAAAAGCCTTGAAAGTACGTGTCGAGAAACAGATCGGAGCCAGCACCTTTTCGATCGAAACCGGAACTCTGGCCAAGCAAGCCGCCGGCAGTTGTTTGGTTCAATATGGCGAGACCGTGGTCTTGACCGCGGCTGCCACCGGCGCCCCCCGGGCGGGCATTGATTTCTTCCCGCTGACTTGCGACTATCGCGAGCGGTCGGCCGCGGCCGGAAAATTCCCCGGCGGCTTTCTCAAGCGAGAAGGCCGTCCGACGATGAAGGAAACGCTTACCGCGCGGCTGATGGATCGGCCGATCCGCCCGCTGTTTCCCAGTTGGTTTCATGACGAAGTGCAAATTCAAAGCTTCGTGATGGCCAGCGACCGGCAAAACGACGCCGACGTGCTGGGCATGAACGGCGCCTCGGCCGCCTTGGGTCTCTCGCCGCTGCCGTTCCAGGGGCCGATCGCTTCGGTCCGCTTGGGCCAGATCGGCGGCGAGTTCATCCCCTTCCCGACACAGGACGACCTGGAGGAAAGCGACCTCGACCTAATCGTCTCGGGCAGCAAAGACGCCGTGTTGATGATCGAAGGTTTCGCTCGCGAAATCCCCGAGAACCGGATGCTCGAAGCCATCGAGGAAGCGCATCGGATCATCAAGGAACTTTGCGAGTTGCAGCTCGAACTGTTCAAGAAGGCCGGCGTCGAGAAGAAGCAATACGAAGTTCCCCCGCCGGACGGAACCCTCGATCTGCTCAAGGCGAAGCATTACAGCGATTTTAAAGCCGCAAAACAGACCGTCGGGAAGCAGGCCCGGGCCGACGCCGTCGCGGCGCTGAAAGAACGCGTGTTGGCTGAGTTGATTCCCGATCCGGCGGCCGAAGGCGCCATCGAACTCCACTCCTTCAGCAAGGCCTGGCACGATCTCGAAGAGCACGTGGTCCGCGACTTGATCTTGAGCGGCACGCGGCCCGACGGACGTGATGGGAAAACGCTGCGTGAGATCGAGTGCCATGTCGACGTACTGCCGCGCGTCCACGGTTCGGCCGTGTTCCAACGCGGCGAAACGCAAGCCCTGATCACGGTCACGCTCGGCACGAATCGCGACGAGCAGCGCGTCGACGGGCTGATCGACGAATACTCCAAGAAGTTCATGCTCGACTATTACTTCCCCTCGTTTTCGGTGGGCGAAGTGCGGCCGATTCGCGGCCCCGGTCGGCGCGAGATCGGCCACGGGGCCTTGGCCGAGCGCAGCGTCAAGCCGGTGCTGCCCGATCCCGAGCAGTTCCCTTACACGATCCGCGTGATCTCCGACATTTTGGAATCGAACGGCTCCAGTTCGATGGCCAGCGTCTGTGGCGCTACGTTGGGCTTGATGGCCGCCGGCGTGCCGATCTCGAATCCGGTGGCGGGTATTTCCGTCGGGTTGGTCAAGGAAAGCGACAGCCAGTGGACATTGCTCACCGACATCATCGGCGACGAAGACCACTTCGGCGATATGGATTTCAAAATCGCCGGCACGCAAAACGGCGTCACTGGCATCCAGCTCGACCTGAAGATCAACGGCATCAGCCGCGAGATCATCGAGGCCACGCTGGCCCAGTCGCGCGAGGCTCGCATTCAAATCCTGCGGAACATGCTCAGCGCCATTCCTTGCCCGCGAGAAGAAATCTCGTCGTGGGCGCCGCGGCTGCTCAGGACCAAGATCAGTCCCGACAAGATCGGCCTGTTGATCGGGCCGGGCGGCAAGACGATCCGCGGCATCCAGGAATCGACCGGCGCCGTGATCGAAGTCGAAGACGACGGCACGGTGACCGTGGCCAGCCACGACGCCGCGTCGGCCCAGGCGGCGATGCGCAAGGTCGAGGCCCTGACCGAAAGCGTCAAGGTCGGCAAGATCTACGAAGGCCGCGTCACGAGCATCAAGGATTTCGGCGCCTTCGTCGAGATTCTGCCCGGCAAGGACGGCCTATGCCACATCAGCGAACTATCCGACGGCTATGTGAACAGCGTGGCCGACGTTTGCAAAGTCGGCGATGAGATGTTGGTCAAGGTGATCGCCATCGACGACCAGGACCGCGTCAAGCTGAGCCGCAAGGTGGCGATGCGGGAAATGGCCGAGCAAAGCGCCGGCGGCAACGGTTCGGAAAACTGATCTCCGCGCTGCGGCTAAGTCGATACTACGCCCGAGGGCCGAATCGCTTCGGTTCCTCGGGCGCTTTTATTGAGTTGGCGGCCGGCGGACTTTAGCCACGGATGAAACACGGATTCAACACGGAATAAGAGATAAATACAGGACGGTAAGTTTGAACTCCGCTTCCGTCGGCCGCAGGAAAAGTTTGATTTGGTCTGATCCGTGTTCGATCCGTGTTTCATCCGTGGATCCTCCGCTCCGAAACTGCGACTAAGCTGTGTTGCCATCGGCCGCGTCGCCCGCTAGCGTGATAGGGTTCCACCCGCTTTCGAGTCCCTGCCATGCTGCGTATCCTCGGCTCGCGAAAAACGCTCTGCGATGGTCTCTCGCGCCGCGATTTGCTGCAAATCGGCAGCACAGGCATGCTTGGTCTGGGCTTGGCCGATGCGCTGCGGCTGCAAGCGGCGGCCGACACGGCGGCCCGGCCGGCCAGCTTCGGCAAGGCGAAAGCGTGCATCCTGCTGTTTCCATTCGGTTCGCCGCCGCAGCACGAGACGTTCGACCCCAAGC
>DATKRK010000104.1:0-13724 GCA_035532215.1 Pirellulales bacterium
TAAAACACGGATGAAATGCAGAATGAGGCTCTTCCGCAGAATCCATGAGTGGTTTTATCGCCCCTTAGCAGGGTTGGGGTTGCGTTTTCCAAGGCATTGCCGGGCAAATAAACGTGGCGTTGGTCAGTGAGACGCCGGTGAAGAGCCGAATTCAAAAACACCATGTCCGATCCGTGTTCGATCCGTGTTTCATCCGTGGCTCGCCCCCCGCCAACTCGCCCCATAAATCTTCGCGAGACGCGGAGAAATAGAACGTTTGTAGTACGGATAAAAGATGGGACTTCAGCCGCCAGACGAAGGCGGAATGCAAATGCAAGGCATTCACTTCTCCCATCCGTGTCCGCTCCGCGTTCCATCCGTGGCTAAACTTGCCCCGCCGCCTTCGACTCGCCTCGCAACGACCACTGATCGAAGGTCCGCTTGCAACGCAGGGCCTGGGCTCTGGGGGCCGGGGCAAAGTGGGTATAGCGGTAGGCGGTTTCGAGCGTGGTTTGCCAGGGGCGCTTGCACTCCAGCGAGCCGGGGCCGAGATCGAACCACGAGTCGCCGCGTTCGAAGCTGTCTTCGAGCACGCGCCGCATCAGCACGCTGCCGGCGCCCGCCTTGGTGGCCGAAGCATCGAAACCCATCCGCAGCCCGTACAGGCGGCCGCGGTAGTGATAGTTGTAGATGAACGCAACCGGTCGGCCCGACAGATAGAGCAAATTGATGTCCGCAGCGCCGGCATGCACGGCCTGCTCGTGGGCGTCGCGAAGGTACGACTGCACCGAAGCGTGGCTCAGCGTAGTACCGGTCTTGGACGAGCCTTGCCAACTGTCTTGGGCGATCGCTTCGCAGGCTTCGTAAAGATCCCAGCGCGGATCGTCGTCGCCGCAGGCGGCGCCTTCGGGCCGGTATCGCACGGAAGTCACTTCGCCTTCAGCGGCCAGCTTCCTTTCCGAGCGGCCCACGTTGTTTCGCCAATGGTGGCCGCGGGCCGACCAATAGGCTTGCCACGAACCGCCGAGGTCGATCGCAGCGCCCTGCGCGCCCGTTTGTTCCAGCGGCTGCCAGCCGGCGTGCCGCAATGCGTTCTGGGACCGGCCGTGGTCGACGCCGTCGCGATCGACCCAACGCAGATCGAGCAGGTCCCAATCGCGGGGGCGATTTCGCAAGTAGTGCATCGCTGTGGCCAAGGTCGCCGCCGGCTGCGAACCGATCGGCCCGTAGAACATGCCCCAATCGTCGAGCGGATAGGTCAGCACGCGGACCGGGCCAATTCTTGTGGTCTCGGTGCGAACGACCAACGGGACGATGCCCAGCGTTTCGTCGCCCGCTCCGACGACCAGCACTCGCAGCCGCTGACCGTCGCCATAGTGTTGCCAGTACGGCTCGAGCCAATCGAGCGATTGAAAAAAGGTCGCCCGGCGGGTTTGAGCCAACAGCGACTGCCAGAGCAGACGCAAGCCGTCCAAATCGGCGAAATCGTTGATTTCAAGGACATGGGGCATGGCGGCGGGTTCCTCGTCAAACGCCGGATGGGTCGAACTTGGCTCTGTGCCTGGAACAAGAAGCAAGGCCTATGCCGAATTCCGGCAACAGCCGAAACCGCGCCGGCGGCTGCCAAAAAAGCTATTGGCCGACGCGACTTGCGCCGATCGGCGCCCGCCACCTTCGCAAGCTGGCGTTGCCGAATCGCAACGCGAGGCGTTCGTGCGACGCGACGTCGAGTTTTCGCGAGTAGGTCAGGCTTTCCAGCCTGACGGGGGCGATCGCGCGGGTCCGATGCTCTGGGGTTGCGTCCTCGGGCACGCCTGCCGTCTGTCAGGCTGGAAAACCTGACCTACGATGCCCGTCAGGCTGGAAAGCCTGACCTACGGGGTCGCGCGCCTCTGGATTTTCTCGACGCATGCCCTAAGATGCTGCCATCGTTGCGGCACAGGCGGCCGGTCGTTCGCTAGGGGAAGCGGGCAAGATCGCGGCTCTTGGCGTGGGGTTCGATCTTGCGCTCGCCGGCTGCTTCGTTTTCAATTCGCACGGTTAGGCAGAGCACTGGGAGACGCGCCCGTGGGTCACCACCAAACCAAACAACATCGCAGCGGCAAGCACTCGCACCATCAAATCGGCCTGGTTCGCGGGCAGTTTGGCAACGTGCCCGAGGATGCCTGGCTCGACTGGATCGCTCGGACCGGCTTCGATGGCTGGGAGGAAGCGACCTGGGAACTCGACCTGGCCCGTTGCGGCGACGACGCCGGCGCCAAGGCCTACGCCCAGGAGCGCGTACAAAAGGCCAAGAGCCGCGGCCTGGAAATCTTTTCGCTGGCCGGCCACTTGCAAGGGCAAGCCCTAGGCGACGAACCGAGCGCCAAGACGGTGCAGTTCATAGGCGGCGAGTCGGCGGCCGCCTACGCTGCCTGGCGCGCGGCCGGCAATCAGCCGCCGCGCACCGATCCGTTCTTCGTGCCCGATAGCGTGGCCCAGATCGTCCGCAAGCAAGCGACGACGGCGCTGGTGAATATCGTGCGGCTGGCGCATTTCATCGGCCAATTGCAAGACCGCGTCGTGCCGGTTTCGGGCTTCGTCGGTTCGCCGGCTCATTGCTGGAGCCACTGGTTCTTGTTTCCCCCGCTGCCCAAGTCGATCGGCGGCCACGAAATCCCCGACGTGTTCAAGGTCAGCCTGGAACTGCTGGTCGAGCGGTTTTCGCCCGTGCTCCAGGCCTGCCTGAAATACGGCACGACGTTTGATCTGGAGTGCCACCCCAGCGAGCGCGCGATGGGCGACATCACGAGCGCGGGCGAATACCTGGCCGCGGTCGACGCCGCCGGCTTCGCCAAGGCGGCCGGATTCAATTTCGATTGCTCGCACATGGAATGGCAAGGCGTCTCGGGCATCGATTTCATCCGCACTTTCGGCGACCGCATCCACTGCGCCCACATCAAGGGCGTGCAAGTCGCCAAGGGTTATATGCGCAACGGCCTGTTGGGTGGGCACAAGCCGATGGGCGACAAGCACAACGGCTGGAACTTCGTCACGCCCGGCACGGCCCGCGACTCGACCTCGACCGAAGAGCTGTTCGTCGAGCTGAACCGGGCCGGCTTCCGCGGCGCCGTTTCGATCGAGTGGGAGGACAACGACGTCGAGCAGCACGCCGGCGCCAAGCTGGCGCTCGCCAATGTCCACCGCGCCGATCAGCCGCCCAGCGGCATGCGGCACGACGAGCAGTTGAAGGCGTAAGCGATAGTCGCTTTTCGCTCCGCGAAAAGACGAAGTTTTCCAGTGCGTTTGGCCGTCAGCGCGATGACCGCCTTGAACCCGCCGGGCTTATCTGCTAGGAGATACGGCAATGCCGGAGCAAAAGCCCTCACGCCGCGGCTACCTGAGCGTCCAGGCGTTAAGCCGGATTATTCATCCGCCCAGCTATTACTTGACGAAGCGCTCCATACAAACCCGAAGCGCCAGCGAGGTAAGTGCGTTGCTCCGCCTCGCTTGCGCTTCGGGTTGGTGTGGGCTGATGAATAATCCGGGTTAAGCCCTCACGACAGATCAAGTTGTGAAGGCCGATCCGGATGACCCGGCACTTCCCGAACAACACGAAACCCGATTCAAGAAGCGATTACTATGACCGTTACCTCCAATGCCGACTTCGCCAAGCGGATGATGCTTCTCGCACGGCCTGCTGAGCAGTTCGAGCCAACGGCCACGTACGATCCCGACGGCGACTGCATTGAGTTCCTGGCGAAGCCCGGCCCGTTCTACGGAGAGCGCGTCGATGATCTGGTGACTGTGTACTACAGCCAAGAGACGAACGAGGTCGTCGGCTCGCTGATTAAGGGCGTCTCCAAGTTTTGCAACGACGTTCTGACCAAGATGCCCGGCTTCAAGATCGAAATTCGCGATGGCCGCGTCCGGTTGGTGCATATCTTTCTCGCCCGCCTATGGTCGGCCGAACGCGACCCGCAAGAGCTGACCACGCTGACCTACAAAAAGCTGATTGACGTGGCCGAAGAAACGGCGGTCGAGGTTGATGCCGAGTTGTGCAACGCATGATCGGGCGCAGCGGTTACGTTCACGTGCAACCGCGTCCGGGCGGCTGCACGTGTCCGCGCGATCTTTGTGCCGCGAAAAGCGACATTGCGGCCAGCGTAAGCGTTCGACCTCGCACTGCGGCATCGTCGCGCGGCGCCGCATGGCCTTGCAAAACTGCTCCGCTCCTTCAGCAGTCACCGCCGTCTCATAAGCATCGACGACGCTGAGCATCGGCAGTTTCTTCAAGTGCGCGAGTCCGGCATCGGTAACCTTCGTGCCGTCGAGCCGTAGCCGAGATAGCCTTGGCAACATTGCTAGCTTTTCGAGATCGGCGTCGGTCATTTGCGTATTGCTCAGGTCGAGCGTTTGCAGCCAACTCAGAGGGGCAAGGTGCTGTAACCCATCGCCGGTAATTTGCGTATTGCTCAAATCCAAAATGCCCAGCGAAGCGAGTCCTTGGAGTTGATTCAGGCCCGCGTCGGTAATCCTCGTCCCGCTGAGATTCAGTCCACCGAGCGCGACGAGTTTGCCGATCGGCGCCAATGCGGCGTCGCTGATGGGCGTATTCTTGAGCAAGAGCGTGCGAAGAGCCGCCAACTTTCCTAGCGAGGCGATGTTCTCGTCGCGCGTCGGGGTATCGTAGAGTTCAAGCTGCGCCAGGGCGGGTAATGTCGCAAGATGCTCGAAGCCCTCGCCGTTGATCTTTGTCGAGTTGAGAAACAAGTAACGAAGCCGGGGCAGGTCGCGCAGTTCTGCTAGTCCCGTATCGGTGATGCGCGTGTACGACAGGTTCAAGAACTCAAGATCCGTAAAGCCGCGGACGCAGCTTAAGTCTTCGTCCGACAAATCTTGGCGACCGTCGAGCCAGGTCACCTTCACGCAGCCGCGCCAGAGCCATGCGAGTTCGGGCGCACGCGGACTGAGATTCACCTGCATTCCCAGCCGGTTCACGCGGCGCACGGTGTCGACCGACAGCGACAACCACAAGCCGGAGATCACCAGCAACAACAGGCTCGTCCGTCCGAGCCGTCGCAGCCAGCGACGTTTCCACTCTGGCGGCGCTGTATTTCGCGATCGGCGGAATAAGATGACCGCCGCCGCGACGGCGGCCGCCGCCATCAAAAGTAGTGCCACGGCGCCGGGGCCGCCGCTCACATCGCGCTGGGTCGCCAACGCGGCGGCGCCGCATGCCACGCCGCCGGCGACCGCCGCGATGGTCCTCGCAAATGCCACAAAGACGGCCATGAAGATGCCGCAAGCGACCAACAGCCCGACGATCAGGCCGATGACGGCGCCCAGAATCGCGTTGTACTGGCTGATGGCGAGCAGGCCCGCAACGCCGCCCAAACCGACCGACGCTAGTCGGCCGACCCACCGCTTGCCGGCCGCGGCAATCGCCGCAGATACGGCGACGGCCAAGGCGGCGTAAGCCAGGAACGTCGTCGCTTCGTAACGGCTGTCAAGGCGGGGCGGAGTAAACACCATCGCCTCGGCGCCGCCGATGGAAAGGTAGATGCGACCGGCGATGGCCAGCAGCAACGCGCCGGCCAGTCGCAAGTTTTGCCGCGAGCGCTCGGTGGCGAACATGATTGCCGGCTCCTGACGGGCGGAAGATCGTCGACAGCTCGATTATCGACGATCGAAACGAGAAAGCTAGCGGATTTCAGACGCGGCGAGCCGGAGGCGTCAGCCTCCGGGTGGCGCGGCGTCGCGAAGAAACTGGATTTCGATTGCTGGCGGCGAGATTGACTTGCAGCGATTCGCTGAGCGGCGCGCAAGACCCGGAGGCTGACGCCTCCGGCTCGCCTGCCTGCGCCTCCGGCTCGCCCTGCTAACGCCTCCGGCTCGCCTGTGGAAAAAAGAATTGCTCACCGGCGCAAAAACGCCGGCCAAATCGCATCGCTGACAAACAATCCTTCGCGCGTCAGCCGCACGCGGCCGGCCTGGTCGCAGAGCAAGCCGAGTTCGACGAACCGCAAAAGCTCGCGGCCGACGAGTGCGTCGATCTCGAAGCCGGTGCGGGCGGCGAACTCGCGGCGACCGACGCCTTCCATTCGCCGCAAGGCGAGCACGAGCGCTTCGCGGGCTTTGTCTTCGGGCGAAAGCGTTTCGCTCTCGGCTACGGGCGATTGGCCGGCCAGCACGCGCTTGAGCCAGGTCGTCGTGCTGCGGTGGTTCGTCTCGCGGCGGCCGGCGAGATAACGGGCGGCGCCGGGGCCGGCGGCGTAATACTCTTCGGCCGCCCAATAGATCTCGTTGTGGCGGCAGCGATGTCCCGGCCGGGCGAAGTTCGAGACCTCGTAATGTTCGAAACCTGCGGCGCCCAGCGCGTCGATCGCCTCGGCGTACATGGCCCGCTCCGACTCTTCATCGAGCCGCGCCAGGCGGCCGTGAGTCAGCCGGCTCCAAAACGTCGTGCCGCGCTCGAAAGTCAGCCCATACGTCGATATATGGTCCGGCGCCAGTTCCAACGCCGATGCCAAATCGCGGCGCCAAACAGCCAGCGTTTCGCCCGGCGTACCAAAAATCAAATCGAGCGACACCGACGCAAGCCGCCGCCGAGCCAATTCGACGCTGCGGGCGATCTCGGCCGGCGTATGATCGCGCTCCAGCAGTTTGAGTTTGCCGGCATCGAACGACTGCGCACCCAGGCTCAGCCGCGTCACGCCGTACTCGGCCAGTATCTTCACGCGGTCCTCGTCGAACCCGAAGGGATTCGCCTCGATGCTGAACTCGCCCCCGGCAGCCAGTGAAAACCAGCGCCGCACGATCGCCAGCAGCCGCCTCAACTCCGCCGGCGGCAGATGGGTCGGCGTGCCCCCGCCGATAAACAGAGTTTCCACCGGCCGCGGCGTTTCGAGCAAAGACAGTTCGCGTTCGAGCGCCGTCAAGTAGGCCTCGATCAGGTCGTCGCGCCCGGCGATCAGCGTGAAGTTGCAATACCCGCAGCGATGCGAGCAGAACGGCACGTGGATGTAGGCCGCTTTGGGCGCGGTCGTTTGAGGGACTTTGATCGACATCGGATAGTTCTCAGTTTTGAGTGTTCAGTTTTCAGCTTACCGAACACTGAACACTGAAAACTGAAAACTTCGTCGTTCCGACCTAAATCCACAGGTGCAGCCGGCCGTCGAACATGTCCGGCACGGCCTTCTCGACGTAGTGCCGCACTTGCTGCACGTGATAGCGCGTGCTGAGGTGGCCGGCGATGATCAGCTCGTTCTTGAACCGCTCGCGGCGCTGGAGCAGGTCGTCGAGGTGCATGTGGCCGAATTTGTGAATCTTTTCCTTGCGGTGCCGCGGAGCGACGAACGTCATTTCGGTAATCAGCACCTGGGCCTCGAACATCGCCGGGCAGTTGTCGAGCCCCTCGGGCGCACTGTCGCCCAGATAGGCCAACTTGGGCAACCGCCGCTCTTCGGTCACTTCCGTGCCCGATAGCCGTAGGTCGCGAATCTGGTGGCCGGCGAGATTTTGATACTCGGCCTTCAGCTTTTTTCGCCGCTCCCAAACGACGAACCCCAGCGAGGGGACGGTGTGCTTCGTGGCCGAAACGGTGACCACGTGCTCGCGCGAAAGCTCGATCTCGTCGCCCGGCCGCGCGGGCAGCAAATGGCAAGGCAAACGCCCGCGGTCGAGCCGCGTGAACAGCTTGAGAATCCGCTCGACGTGCTCGATGGCGTGCTCGGGCAGGTAAATCGTCGGCGGTTCCATTTTCATCATTCGGCGCCGGGCCACGTACACCGGCAGCGCCGCCACATGGTCGAGATGCGTGTGCGACAAGAACCAGGTGCTGGTGCCCATGAACGACCACGGCTGGCCGCCCAGGTCGAAGCCGATCTTCAGCTCCGGAATGCGCCAATAGGTCTGCACGGCCGCGCGCGAGTACCCTTCGATCGTCAGATCTTTGTAGACGAGCGTTTTGACCGGCAGATTGTTGACCATGAAGGAGCGATCAAGGCGAAAGGAGGAAGGATGAAAAAGCAACGGCGCCTGGCGGGGCGTTCCGGCGCGAACCTGGAACTTGAATCGCAGAGCGGGCAGGGTAATTCAGGAGCCGCGATCCTGCAACCGCCCCCCGTCTGCCGCCTGCCGTTCCGGCGCGTCCTCGGTCTTGGCTGCCGGGCGGTGATCGTAGTTATCCGCGGCCGAAGCGTCGAGGGACGGCGGAAGGCGTTCGCCGGGCAGAATCCAGATTTCGCCGTGCAGTTGATCTTGCTCGGCCCGCACGCCGTGATGGCGGACCAACTCCAGGATGGCGAGAAACATGCCCACGAGCGTCGACTTGTGCATGCCGGCCCCGAACAGCTCGGTGAAGGCCACCCGCTCGTCGGCCAGCAGACGCCCGTGGATTCGCGACATATAGACGTGGATCGGCGTTTCGTCGTAGACGATGTTCGCGGCCGCCGCGGGTTGATTGTCGCGGATTACGCGGCCGAAAGCGCTGACCAGGTCCCACAGTTCCAACTCATGGATCGGTTCGTCGGCCAGGTTCCGCTGCCGGACCGGCAAGTCGTTGGCCAACCGCGGAAAGCGCTCCTGCCACTCGCGGCTGCGCTCTTCGAGAATGCTGGCGGCGTCCTTGAACTTTTTGTATTCCAGCAGCCGCTCGACCAGCTCGTGCCGCGGATCGTCGAGCACGATCTCCGCTTCCTCTTCGCTTCGCGGCAGCACCAGCCGCGATTTGAGCTCGATCAGCGTGCTCGCCATTTCCAGGAAATCTCCGACTGCGTTGACGTCGAGCTGCTCCAGCACCGACAGGTGCTCGAGAAACTGCTCGGCGACCGCCGCGATCGGGATCTCGACCACTTCGACTTCGTGCTTGCGCACCAGGTACAGCAGCAGATCCAACGGACCGCGGAAGATATCGAGATCGACGCGAAAAGACATGGCGAGGTTCGAGCGGATTCGAGAATGGAGGCACGGGCGCCCTCGCCCGTTTTTGGATGCACCGCAAGCGCCGACAAAGCTGACCTGACAGTCGGGTGGCTGGCGGCTGAGCCTTGGCGAAGCTCCAGTCTGCTGGGGCATCGCTTCGCTCTGCCGCCAGCCACCCCCGCATGTCGACACAGCCTTGACCGGGCACTACCTATCCTTTCTTGTAAGGCATTTGGTCTTTGAGTGCCATCCGAACCAATCGCTCGCCGCTTGCGTATGGCAACTGCCGGGTGAGCGCGGAGTCCGCGCGCCGCCCGCTGCCTCGCGAGCGGCCGCAATCCGTGCAGCCTCTTGCGATTTAGCAGTAAACTTATATCATTTAACGTCTTGGGTCGCATGGATCGCGGCCTGCCACGATCGTTTTACTGCCTTGCCCCAGGCCCGCTATGCTCACACTGAAGGACGTCAAAAAATCGTTCGTCGAACCAGATGGTTCGCGCTTGCCGATTCTTGACATCCCGCACTTTCACGTGCCGCCTGCCGAGCAGATGGTGCTGGTCGGCCGCAGCGGCTGCGGCAAGACGACGCTTTTGCACGTGATCGCCGGTATCAGCCAGCCCGATGAGGGGGCGGTGGAAATCCACGGCTGCGACATCACGCGGCTGCCCGAGGCGGGCCGCGATCGGTTTCGGGCCGACCATATCGGATACGTGTTCCAGACGTTCAACTTGCTGCCCGGCTTTTCGGCCCTGGAAAACGTGCTGTTGGGGATGTCGTTCGCCAAAGGCAAGGCCGACGTGGAACGAGCCGTGTTTCTGTTGAATCGCGTGGGACTGGCGCACCGGCTGACACACAAGCCGGCAATGCTTTCGGTCGGCGAGCAGCAGCGCGTGGCCGTCGCCCGGGCCCTGGCCAATCGGCCCAAGCTGCTGTTGGCCGACGAGCCGACGGCGAACGTCGACTCGCGCAACCAGCAGCAAATCATCGACCTGATTCGCGAAACCTGCGCCGAAGAGCAGGTGGCGCTGGTCCTGGTGACGCACACCCCGGATGTCGCCGAGCAGTTCTCGCGCGTCGAACGATTGGACGAATTCAACCAAGCGGTGGCCGCAGCATGAGTCTTTGGAAAATTGCCTGGCGCAGCATGCAACAACGCGCGTTGGCCTCCTGGCTTACCGGGCTTTCGATGGCGCTCGGCGTGGCGCTGGTCGTCTCGGTGCTGGTGATTTACGGCGTGGTTTCA
Organism: Pirellulales bacterium; assembly: GCA_035532215.1. Classification (GTDB taxonomy): domain Bacteria; phylum Planctomycetota; class Planctomycetia; order Pirellulales; family JAICIG01; genus JAICIG01. The sequence goes on from DATKRK010000104.1 coordinate 10,127, forward strand.
GATTCGTTCCGCCGCAGCGCCGCGGGCTACGATCTGATCGTCGGCGCCACCAAGGGCGGGCGGCTGCAGATCGTGCTCAACACGGTCTATCACCTCAGCGCGCCGGTCGAGAACATTCCTTACAGCTATTACAAGGAATTCACCCAGGACGAGCATCACAAGGGCAAATTCGCCGATTACGTGCAGACGGCCATTCCCTATTGTCTGGGCGACAGCTACGAGGAGTTTCGCGTCGTCGGCACCACGCCCCAAATGTTCGAGGAGTTCGAATACGCGCCGGGCAAGACGTACGCCTTCGCGGCGGGCCGCAACTTCGAGCACGAACATTTCTTCGAGGGCGTGATCGGCTCGATCGTCGCCCGCAAGACCGGGCTCAAGCTGGGCGACGAGTTTCAGCCGACTCACGGCGTGGAAAACGACGAGCAAGGGCACAAGCACGACGCCTTCGAAATCGTCGGCATCCTCGAGCCCACCGGCACGCCCAACGACCGGGCGTTGTTCGTCAACATGGAGGGCTTTTATCTGCTCCGCGGCCACGCCCGGGAAACCCCGAAGGACGACGGAGAGGCGAGCGGGGGGCGTCAGCCCCCCGGTGACGCCGGCCACCGCGAACACGACGATCACGACGCGGAGCACGAAAAACACGAGCATGCCGAGGAAGCTTCCGGCGCCAAGGCCCACGGCGAGGAGCACGAAGCCGATCACGATCATGAGGCCCACGAGCACGAGGCCGAAAAGGGCGAGAGAAAGCAAGCAGCCGACGCGCACGAGGACGAGGACGCCAAGCACGAGCATGACGCCAAAGAGCATGCTCACGACGAGCACGAGCACGCCCATGCGGATCACGATCACGACCATGACCACGCCGGGCATGCACACGAACACAAACCGCTGCCCGAGTCGCAGCGCGAAGTCACCGCAATCCTGGTGCGGACCACCCCAACCAACATCTTGGCCAACAAGACCCTGCAGCGGTTGATCAACAAGGGCCGCGATGCCCAGGCCGTTCAGCCCGCGGTCGAGATCTTTTCCCTCTTCGACTCGATCGTCAGCAACCTGCAACTGCTGTTGCTCGTGCTGGGAATCCTGGTGATCGCCGTGGCCGGGATCGGCATCATGGTCAGCATCTATAACTCCATGAGCGACCGGCGCCGCGATATCGCCGTAATGCGTTCGCTCGGCGCGCGCCGCTCGACGGTCATGACGATCATTCTGTTGGAATCGATCCTGCTCTCGTTGGGGGGCGGCTTGGGCGGGTTTTTGCTCGGTCATGGCTTAATTGGGCTGGCGAGCCCTTGGATCGTGGCCCAGACGGGCGTGTCGATCGGCCTGTTCCAGTTTGCCCTGCCGGAAGTGTTTTTGGTGCCCGGCCTGATCGTTTTGGCGTCGTTCGTCGGCTTTTTGCCGGCCATGTCGGCCTATGGAACCGACGTGGCCAAGGCTTTGTCGTCGGCGCCGTAGGGTTGTCGCAGGGGGAGGCGTAGCTCCCCAGGGAGATTGCTAGCCCGGATTATTCATCAGCCCACACCAACCCGAAGCGCAAGCGAGGTGGAGCAACGCACTTACCTCGCTGGCGCTTCGGGTTGGTATGGAGTGCTTTGTCAAGAAATAGCCGGGCTGTGAATAATCCGGGCTAGCAGCCGGTGGCGTGTTGCTGGCCGTAGCGTGTACAATCGAAGGCGTGCATTTCGCTTTGAAAACTGGAGGAATCCGGTCATGACTCTGCCGAACCTGCGTAGAAGTTGGATGGCTTTGTTGGCGGCGCTTGTTTGGCCGGCGGCGGTGCACGCCTGTCCTTTTTGCAGCGGCGTCTCCAAGACGCTGAGCGAAGAAATCGCCGCGTCCGACGCCGTAGTGCTGGCCAAACTGCTGCCGAAAGCCGCCGAAGCGAACAACAAGACCCCGGCGACCGAAGGCGACGAAAGCGCCTTCCAGATCACGAAAGTGCTCAAGGGCGCCGACGTACTGGGCAAGACCCGGCAAATCAAGATTCTCTACTTCGGCCAGCAGCCCAAGGGCACGCAGTTCCTTGTCTTCGGCATCGACCCCAAGAACTGGGCCTGGACCACGCCCACGCCGCTCGACGAGCGGAGCGCCAAGTACGTCACCGAGCTGATCGGCCTGCCCGAAAAAGGCGTCGAGCGGTTGGCTTTCTTCCAGGACTACCTGGAAGACGCCAATTCGACGCTGGCCAACGACGCCTACGACGAATTCGCCCGGGCGCCTTACGCCGAGGTGAAAGACCTGCGCGAAAAGATGCACCACGACAAGCTGCTCGGCTGGATTCAGGACACCGAGGTGGCGGCCAGCCGGCGCCGGCTGTATCTGACGATGCTCGGCATCTGCGGCCAACAGGACGACATCGCCATCCTGGAAGACATGCTCAAGAGCAGCGACCGGCAGTACCGCAACGCCTTGGACGCGATGATCGCTTGTTACGTGATCCTCAAAGGCCCCGAAGGCATGCCGCTGGTCGAAGACTTGTTCTTGAAGAACAAGGACGCCGAATACCCCGACACTTACGCCGCCATCATGGCCCTGCGGTTTCTCGGCCAGGAAAGCGACGTGGTCCCGAAAGAGCGGCTGATGGTCGGATTGCGATACATGCTCGACCGGCCGCAACTGGCCGACTTGGTGATCGCCGACCTGGCTCGCTGGCAGGATTGGTCGGTGATGGACAAACTGGTGACGCTGTTCAAGCAAGCCGACGACGAGTCGTCGTGGGTTCGCGTGCCGGTGGTGAACTACCTGCGCGCCTGCCCGAAGCCGGAAGCCAAAAAGCACTTGGCGGACCTGGCTAAGATCGATCCCGACGCCGTGAAGCGGGCCAACAGCTTCTTCCCGCTCGGCGTCGGCGCCCCGGCGGTCGCCAAACAACCGGCCGCGGAGAAATCGGCCGGCGATCAGGCGGCCGATTCCAAGACGCCGGCCGCGGGCAAGGACAAGAACGAAAAGCCCGCTCGGGCCAAGGTCGACGTCGAAAAAGCGCCGCCCGCGAAGGCCGGCGCCCAACTCAAGCCCCAGGACGCCGGTGCGGCGTTGGCGATGCTGGACGAAAGCGACGTATCGGCCCGAATCGCTTTAAAGAACAGCCCGGCGGCGGGCGGCGAGCTTCTGGCGGACGTAAAAGAAGCGCCAAGCACGGAGGAACAAGACGTCGATCGGCGATTGGCGACGGCCGTTCCGCGCAGCGGCCTTTCGCCCAGCGAAAAGACGGCCGCGCTACGCAGCGACAAAAAGGCCGCCGCGGAAGAGGTCGGCAGCCTGACGCTGATGGGCGTATCGCTCTGTGTCGGAACGTGCCTGTTCTTCCTGCAATGGGGCATCTTGCGAAATAACCGTGATCGCGTCGTTGGTTAAGACGTGGGTCAGGCTTTCGAGCCTGACTCCCGTCCACCTGACGCAGTCAGGCTGGAAAGCCTGACCTACTGCCAGAGGTTTTGAGGGAGACGAGTGACGATGAGCATTGAACTGGAACAACCGGCCCCGGCCGCCGATTTCGGCGATTACGCTCGATATCGCGTTCTGAGTTCACTGGCCGTGGTTAGCGGGGTGGTCGGCTTGCTTTCGGTTTCGGCCCTGCTGGATTGGATGCTCT
>DATKRK010000105.1:0-25064 GCA_035532215.1 Pirellulales bacterium
GGCGGCAGGCCGTCGCGCGGGCCGAACTCGAAGTGCGATTCCATCCAGGTCGGGCCGCTTTCCGCGTGCGGCGGCGGGCCCTTCGATGTGACCTTGACCGGCCCGCCAAGCTTGAGCGCCCAGAAGGCCGGGTCCATCAGATGAATCGCCATGTCGCCGATCGCCCCGCAACCGAAATCCCACCAGCCGCGCCAGCGGAACGGCACGTACGCGGGGTTGTAAGGCCGCTCGGCTGCCGGGCCGAGCCACAAATCCCAGTGTAAGCTTTTGGGAACCGGCGGCGCGTCGGTCGGCCGTTCGAGCCCCTGTTGCCAAAAACTGCCCGGCCGGTCGGTGATGACGTGTACTTCACGCACGGCGCCGATGGCGCCCGACTGAATCAATTCCACCAGCCGCAAATAGCCCGGATGCTCGTGGTTCTGCGTGCCCATCTGCGTGGCGACTTTTTTCTCGGCGGCCAGTTGGGCTATCAGCCGCGCTTCGCGGACGGTGTGCGTCAGCGGCTTTTCGCAATAGACGTGCAGCCCTCGCTTGAGGCCGCGAATGCTGGCCGGCGCGTGGTGGTGGTCGGGCGTGGCGACGACGATCGCTTCGAGCTTGGGGTGTTCGAGCAACTGGCGATAGTCGGCGTATTTCTTGGCTGCCGGAAAGCTCTCGGCCGCCTTGTTCAGCCGGTCTTCGTCGACGTCGCACAACGCGACAATGTTCTCGCCCGCCACGCCCGCCAGGTCGCCCGCCCCGCGTCCGCCCACGCCGATTACGCCGATATTCAGCCGCTCGTTGGCGCCCAGCGCGCGGGCCGAGGGCCAAGCCACGCTTCCAAGGCCAAGCCCGGCGCCAGCGAGCGCCGAGGTTTTCAGGAAATGACGACGATTAGCAGTTCGATTCATGGATATACTCGAAGCTGTTGGGTTGGGGGAAGTTGGCGGGCGGGCCGTGTAGACCGCGCTCCGATTGTGTGCTACGAGCGGCGAGCAAGCAAGAACTTGGCGGGGCGAATTGTGGCGCCGGCACCTCAAAGCGGGCGTTGCTCGCTTCGCTGCATCCGTCTAAGATGGCAGATAGGGAGCCGCGGCGCCGCACGCGCGGCGGCGGTTCGTCTTTGAGTTCGAGCGAGCTTCCGGCCCGGCGCCGCTTAGATGGGCCTCGGGAAGCCGGCGCGGCGAAGCAGAAGCTTCCGCCTCGCGAGCCGACCAAAAATGTCGGCGCACCACCAAGCATGTCGCATGGCAAACTTCGCCAGCAGATCGCCTGGGAAGCCGCTCGGCTGATGTACGAGCGGACCGAATCGGAATACTACCGGGCCAAATTGAAGGCCGCCAAGCGGATGGGCGGCAGTTGGGTCAAGCCCAAGGACTTGCCCAGCAATCGCGAGATTCGCGATGAAATCCAGGTCTTCGCCCGGCTCTACGAGGGCGACCGCCGCGCGCAGAACCTGCGCGAAATGCGGATCGAGGCCCTGCGGATGATGCGGCTGTTGCGGGTCTTCCGGCCGCGGCTGATCGGCAGCACGCTCACCGGGTACGTCCGCCGCGGCAGCGACATCGACCTGCACGTCTTCTCCGACAGAATCGAGGCCGTGACCGCCGTGCTGGATCAAGAAGGCGCCAGCTACGATGTCCAGCGCAAGCAAGTCCGCAAGCAGGGCGAAGAGCGCATCTACACCCACGTTCACGTCGCCGACCGCTTTCCATTCGAGTTGACGGTCTACGCCGAGAACCTGGCTCATTACGCGTTCAAAAGCTCGGTGACAGGCAAGCCGATCGAACGGGCGAGCATCGCCGAGCTGGAACAGTTCCTGGCGCGCGAGTATCCGAACCTGTCGCTCGACGAGGCGCTGGTCGAAGCGGAGCACCGCGTCGATCGGTTTCAGATCTACCAGATGCTGCTGTTGCCCTTGGAGCAGGTCAAGCAGTCGGCGAAGTATCATCCCGAGGGGGATGCGCTGTACCACAGCCTGCAGGTCTTCGACCTGGCGTCGCACGAGTTGCCCTACGACGAAGAGTTCCTGCTCGCCGCGTTGTTGCACGACGTCGGCAAAGCGATCGACCCGCACGACCACGTCGCCGCGGGGCTTGAGGCGCTGGAAGATTCGATCACCGAGCGCACCGCGTGGCTGATCGAGCATCACATGGAGGGGCAGGCCGCCCTCGACGGCACGCTCGGCCATCGCGCCCGTAAGCGTCTGGCCGAAAGCGAGGACTTCGACGAGCTCTTGCTCTTGGCCCAGTGCGATCGGCAAGGCCGCGTTGCAGGCGTGGCCGTGCCCGAGTTGGAAGAAGCGCTGGAGTCTATTCGCGAGTTGGCGCGAACGTGCGGGTAGAGGATCGGGAGAGGCTAACCACAGAGACGCAGAGGCGCCGAGAGGAAGCGGGCGATGGACTTCAACTTTCCGCGCCGGCTCGTGGTTGAAATCAGCCGCCCAGAACGTCAGCGAGCGTCTCGCGGACTGGCTTCCGCCGCCGTGCGAGTTCGCTGTTGGAGCGCGTCCTCGCGAATCTTGTCGCCGAGCGCCTGCAAGCGCTCGGGCCAGGCGAATCGCCCTGCGGCGACTGGATCGAAGCCGTCGAGATGCGCCCGCTCGGAAGGCTTCCGCGCGCTCGGCCGAACGTAGCGCCACTCGCCATCGCCGAACACTTCGGCCGCCAGCGCCGCCAATCGCGGGTCGTATTCCTTGAGTTCTTCGCGCGTGTCGACGTGGTTGTGGTCGCGGTCGGGCGGACGGTTCGTATCGAACCAGGACTGCACGCCTTCGGCCCAATACTCGTTGCGATTCGTCGACGCGTAGGTACTCTTCCAAAGCCCCTCGCTCATCGCTTGCTCGTAGGCGGCTTTCAAGCGCCGGTCGAACTCGCCGTCGATCTTGTTCAAGCCCATCTCGTGGATGGCGTGCGCGAACTCGTGGATCAGAATATTTTCTGCGTGGTACGGATCGCCGGGCAGGCACAACAAATTCTCCTCGCCGCACGTGACGGCCGGCCGCGCCTCGGTGGCGCCCAAGCCTCGCGCCCGGCGGTCCCAATAATCTTTGGGACGCAGGTCGCTGTGTTCGGGGATCTGCGTCGTCATTTCCTGCGGCGCCATGACCGCGAAGCGAGTCTTGCTGGCGATGAGCGCCCGGCGGACGTCCGGCCGCCGGCGCAACATCCGATCGATCAGGAAAGCGGCTTCGAGCAGGGCGAAATCGGACGCTTTTGCGGAACCCAGCACCGGAAATCCGCCGGCGTCGACGTACTTGCAATAGAAGGACGACAGCCCAAGCGATTGCACGACCGCCTCGGGCGGTCGTGCGACGTGCAACTCGCGGGCCGCTGGCGGAGCAGCCGCGTCTGCAAGCGCAACCGCATCGAGCAAATACAGGTCGAACTTGCCGTCACGCTCCGAAACGAACGCCAATCGGCGGCCGTCGGGGCGCCAGGCGGCGAAATCGTCCTGCTCAGGGTTGTCGGTGAGACGCACGGGAGACGATCCGTCGGCGTTCATCACGTAGATTTCCGAGTTGCCGTCGCGGGCGGTGGTGAAAGCGATCCGCTGGCCGTCGGGCGACCAGGCGGGCCGCAGGTCGCGGTTGGGGCTCAACGTGAGCCGTCTCACGTCGCCGCCGGCGGCGTTCATCGCGTACAGTTCGAAGTCGCCGTCGCGGTTCGAGCCGAAGGCGATCTGCCGGCCGTCGGGCGAATAGGCCGGCCAACTGTTGAGCGACTCGCCTTCGGTCAAACTCTTGCCGCGGCGGCCGTCGAGACCGATCTCGACGATCTGTTCGCCGCCGCCGCCCGGCAGGCTGACGATCAGCTTGCCGCCTTCGGGCGCGAACGACGGATGCCGCATACCCGCAAAACCGCCGCCCGGATCGAAGATCGCGTCGCGATTTTCGAGGCGATCGCGGATCACCAACTGCAGGCTCAAGTTGCCCCGGTTCTGCACGAACGCACAGTAACGGCCGTCGCCCGAGAATGCGGCCTCGAACTCGGTCGTCGCAGCTTTGGGGTTCAGGCGTTCTTGGGCGCCATCGGCCAGCCGCAGCTTCATCAAGCTGGTTTGTTCGGGCGATTCCAGCACGGTGAACACGAGCTCGGCCCCGTCGGCGATGAACACGGGATGCATTTTCAAGCGGCCGTCGGAAGTCAGACGCACGGCTTTCGCGGGGGACGAAGGCTGCGGCTCGGCGGTCTCGCTGGCGATGGACGCAACTTCGGCCGATAAAACCAAGGCGATGGCAGCGTACGTCGATAGCGCCGTTCGCAGCGCATCCGCCCGCCAGGAACGAGCGCGGGCAGCCACACTCGCCGGTTTACAACAACTCATGAATCACCTGTCCGTCGGCCAGCACCTTCATTTCCGCCCGCGTCTGAGTGTTGAGGCCGGCCAGTTCGCAAATCGTCGTGCCGACCATCGCGGGAAAGATCGGCATTGTGACCGGTTCTTCGCCCAGACGATCGCTTTCGCCGATCACACGGCCCGGCTGCACGCCGCCGCCCGCCCAAATCGAAAAGTAACAGTTGGGCCAATGGTCGCGGGCCGCCTGACCGTTGATCCGCGGCGTGCGGCCGAATTCTCCCATGGCGACGACCAGCGTCGAAGCGAGCAGGCCGCGAGCGTCGAGATCGTCGAGCAAGGCCGAAAACGCGCGATCGAAGATCGGCCCGTGGCGGTCGGCGAGCAGTTCGAAGTTGTAGATGTGCGTGTCCCAGCCGAAATCGCACTTGGGCGTCATGGCCTCGACGTATTGGCTCCAATTCACCTGCACGTAGGGCACGCCGGCCTCGACCAGCCGCCGGGCGAGCAAGCAACTTTGGCCGAACGAGGTCTGACCGTAGGCTGCCCGCGTCGGCTCGCTCTCGCGCGCCAGATCGAGCGCCTGCCGCGCTTCGGACGAGGTCAACAAGGCATAGGCCGATTCGTAGGTGCGATTCCAATCGAGCAGCCGCGCGTCGTTCGCGCTGCGCTCGGCCCGATCGAGTTCGGCCAACAGCGAGCGACGATCGTTCAGGCGGGCGGGCGAAAGACCGTCGATCAGTTTTAGCGTCGGGATGTCGACCTCGCCGAGTTCCGAGCACGAAACCATGAACGGGTCGTAGGCTTTGCCCCATTGGCCGCCGCCGTAGCCGACGATCGGTCGCACCACGTCGCGAGGAATGCCGCGGCCGAGCGAAATGAACGGCGGCAAGCGGCCGTCGCCGCGATGCCGGGCCACGATCGAGCCGAAATTGGGCCAGACCGGACCGGGCGCTTCGGCCGCGCCGGTCAGCGCCACCGTGCCGGCGTCGGGATGCCCGGGCGCCGTCGTGCGGTTCGAACGGACGAGCGAGAAACGATCGGAGCGCGCGGCCAGCCGCGGCAAGAGTTCAGTGAAGTGAACGCCCGGCGTGCGCGTGGCGATCGGGGCAAACGGGCCGCGATGACTGGCCGGCGCCTTGGGCTTGGGGTCGAACGTGTCCAAGTGGCTGGGGGCGCCCCAGAGCCAGACGAGCAGCACGCTTTTGGCTCGCGCATCGCCATCATCGGCGGCGGCGGCCGGGGCGGGCTTGGCCAGCCAACCGCTCAGCGGCAATGCGGCGCCAAAACGCAAGAACGAGCGCCGAGTCAGACCCTGACACACGCCTGCGCGAAAGCCGCCAATTTCCAGCACGTCATCTCCCTCGGCTCGAGTTGCGACGCCCTTGCCAGCGACGGCTTCGCCCTTGGCTGCCGCCCGGCGGCCTTCAGCCTACGCGCTGGGGACCGGTTTCGCAATGCAGGCCGCTGCGGGCGAAAGACGGCCGGAGCTTGCGTTTACGCTAGCGAACGGAAAGAGAGGCAGGGCCGCTTCGACGAAAAAATCGTTACTGTCGGCGAAGGTTTCCCAGCCGTCCAGCAAGGAAAATTCCTTACAGCCCTCTTGAGAAATCTTCTTATTTCCACTAGGATTTGGCTAGGCAATTGTGAATTTCTCGCGTTCGGTCATGGCGGCCGAGCTAATTTCTCGCTACTGAATGCGCACTCTTCATACCCGCTCGCAGGGAGTTGGCGAGAGGTGAGCGCTCAGCGGGAACCGATTGTCGCGTGAGAGATTGTAAGTTGTTGCCAGGAGGGCGAGCGTTTCAATCCTCAAATCCTTTCGGTTGTTTGCGCCGCCAGTTCGTTCTCCCCGCCATCCGTGCTTGCGGGGTTGCTCACTCGCGCGGACCTAAACGCCTCAAGGGCCGGGGCTTTCGATTGATCGCTCCGTCTGGTTTCAACGATTCACGCGGTCTTCTTCAGGGGAGCGGAAGCCGCCCTGAGCCCAACTTTTACCAGACTAGGATGGTCGAGGTCGAATTATGAATCGACGTCCGGTGACATTCGGCGAGTTGATTGGCAGGCTCGCCCCAGCTCCTCCTGCCGACTCAATGCCCATGAGTCCGATCATCGCCACGGCGATTGAACTCGACGGCGACGGAACTCCCGCAGGTCGCCAGATGTGGGGCGTGGTGCATAGCGTGACCGACGCCGAACTCAGGCTGATTCACCCCAAGTTGATCCAGTCTCCGAGGTTGGCGGTGGAAATCAGTTCCCGTACAGGGGAAATCCTGCGAGCGATCCTTGAAGTCGGCGCCGCTCGGCAGCAAGGGGAATTGTTCGAAACTTGCGCCCGCTTCGTTCAGTCGGGCCGGGGAATTCTCTCTGCCAGCGCTTAGAGCCGACCCACAGTGCGCAGCGGCTGACGCACAGAGCGCAGCGGCCGACCGCAAATCAACCGACGATTTCCAGCGACTTTTCGTCGATCTCCAGCGTGACTCCCTGCTGGAGCAAGTGAACCGCCACGATCACCCGCGATTCCGGGCCTCGTTCAAGGACCGTTCCCTGAACATCCCGAAAAACCCCTTCACGCACTCGAACCCGATCGCCCGCTTCTGGCCGTTTTTCCACAACCATGAATCTTTTAACCGCAATCATACGAACGACTTGGTGCAATTCGGAGCCTGCGGCTAACCTCGAGCTTAGGTCTAGATTTCGAGCAATGCGATTGACGATCATGTGCTGGCGTTATCTCATGGATGGCAGTTCTGTCGAACGCGCCGCCTGGGGTGGCGTATGATCCACCCCGCGAAGGTGGTATCTTGTAGGTCAAGAGCAATGTTAATCCAGGCAGGCGCCGCAAGGAATACGCTGGAGAGACGAAAACTCAAAAATCAAATGGTCGTACGTCAAAGCGAGAACTTTCAAACCATGAATTGCTTTGACTTTTTGGCGATCGTCGGGCAAAACAGAATGGTTCCGGAATCGCTCGGACAGAGGCGTTTTTCTTCGAGACGAAGCAGCTCGAGAAAAAAACTAAGCGTCGGCCAGGGACCTAAGGCAGCTTGTCGAACGCATTGCGACGCGTTGCGACGACGTCCGAACCCACCCGGAAACCCAAAGTGGGGACGTACCAGGCCATGAGCCAATCGTTCTTGGAATCACTGGCGCACAGCCGGCTCCTTTCCACGGGGGAATTGGAGGACCTTCGCCGCAAGGCGTCTGCGCTGGGGCTCAATGCGCTTGGTCTAGCGAATCATCTTGGCGAGCAAGGGCTGGTCACGCCCTGGCAGGCCCTGCAATTGTTGGCCGGCCAGACCTCGTTTTTTCTAGGTCCGTACCGGCTCTTGGAGCGCATTGGCAGCGGAAGCGCCGCAGTCATCTACAAGGCTCGGCACGTCAAGCTGGGATATGTCGCGGCTCTCAAGGTAATGTCGGCTGCGGCGCCGCAGCACCCGGTCGCTCGCGCCCGTTTCCGCCGCGAGGTACGCGCCGCGGTGGCCGTCCGACATCCGAACGTCGTGGCCACCTACGGCGGCCGCTGCACCGGCAAGGCCAGCTACCTGGTGATGGAGTACGTCGAGGGCGAGGACCTCGACCATTGGCTCAAACGGTACGGCGAGTTGCCCTTGGCCTGGTGCTGCGAGGTCGCTCGGCAAGTCGCCGTAGGACTCGAACACATTCATAGCCAGGGCATCGTCCATCGCGACATCAAGCCGAATAACTTGCTGATCGTCGCGCGTTCGCCGCGCGAAGTTCCGCAGGTCAAAGTCGCCGATCTGGGCGCCGCAAGCATCCAGTCCGGGTTCGGCGAAGCCGTCACGCCGCTGACCTCGATCAATCAGTTCTTGGGCACGCCGAACTTCGTCGCTCCCGAACAGGTCGTCAGCGCGCGAGACGTCGATCACCGCGCCGATATTTTCAGCCTGGGCTGCACCCTGTTCAAGATTTTGACCGGGCAAACGCCATTCGGCGGCGCAACCTTAGCCGAGAAACTGCTGGCCCGCACCAAGCAAGACGCTCCGCCGGTCAGCGATTTGCGCAAAGACGTTCCTCCCCAACTCGGCGCAGTGATTGCACGCGCGCTGGCTCGCGATCCCGATGGGCGATTCTCTTGCGCCCGAGACCTCGTGACCGCGCTGCGTCCGTTTTCCTTGCAGCCCGAAAAATCGCTGCGCACTCCGGTCGTCGCCAGCAGTGCCAGCGCGCGGCCCGCAATGGCCGCCTCGCCTGCGACCGACGGCAAACCGCTGCCGCCCTTCGCCGCAGGGGGACCGCCGAAACCACTGCCCTGGAAATGGTTCTTGGAGCGGCAGAACGCCCAAGGGCTCAAGGAAACCTATCTGCTGAACGCCGCCGACCGGTTGGTCGTGGGCCGGGCCGCCGATTGCGACATTCAGGTGCGAGACGTGCAGGTCTCTCGCCGCCACTGCCTGCTGATCTATCGCGACGCGAAATGGCATCTGCACGATCTGTGCAGCAACAACGGCACCATCGTCAACGGCGTCGCCATTCAGCACGCCGAACTGAAACACGGCGATCAGTTGCGGTTTGGCTCGACGGTCTTGACCCTCGCCGCGGCGCCACAATTCCCCGCTGCGAGCCAGGCGGCCTCCGACTCCGCAAAGCTCGTGGCGATCGACGAGGAAGGCTCTCATACCACCGGGCTGGACCAGCCGCCCGCCGTGCTGCAGGACGCCGAAACGATTCATTTTGCCCGCGACCATGAAACTGCGGGGGTTCGTCTGCGGTTCAATAAAAGCTAGCGTCTCTGCTTGAATCGACGAGTGGCCGGGTCTGAGCCTGGGCGAAGCTCCAGTTCGCTGGGGCATCGCTCCGCTCTGCCGCCAGCCACTCCCAAAGGTCGTTGGCGCCTGTCCCTTCGGCATTGCAGGAACACTAGGCGTCAGGGAGCTTTCCTGCCGGTCCCAGCCGCTTGAGCCAGCCGATAATGTCGCCTCGATTGTGCAACCCGAGCTTGCGCAGGATGCTGCCGACCTGAGTGCGGACGGTATTCGGACTGCGGTGCAGCAGGCGTCCGAGATCGTCGTTGCCCAGATAGCCGCGACTGATCCAGAGCATGACTTCGGTTTCGGCGGGCGAGATGTGTTGCCTGAGCAACTGTTGCGGAGTGGCCCGCGGCATCAGGCCCAAGGTCTGGTCGCCGCTCGAAGAACTGGCGAGTTCCTCCCGAACCTCGTCGTTGCCTTCCGCGTTCGGCCCCCCGGCCACCACCTGAATCTCAAGGTTCTCGCCCAATCGTATCAGATCGCCCGGCACCAACCGCGCTTCCGCAAGCCGGTCGATCCAGACCAGATTAACGCGAGTTCCGACGCGCGAGCCGAGATCGCGAATCCAGCAGCCGCGGTGATCGAGCCAAACCTCGGCATGCCGGCGAGAGACCGTGCGGAATTTCTTCGGAACCGAGATCTCGACGTCGTCGGCGCGGCCGATTGTTTTGCGATTGGCGTCGACCGTGTAAAACCAGCCGCCGGTCGGGTGGTTTGTCAGTAGAAGCGATACGCTGCGTGTTGGATTCATGAATGGGGCGCGGCGCAGCCGAATCATCGCAGGACTCGGCCCCAACCGCCGCAACTTTGTCGAAGGCTTGCCAGATTTACCGTCAATGTCCGACGAAAAACTCAAGCCTCGACCCTTCCGACACTGCGACTATAAATCCGCAGCCTTCCGGACGCAAGCGGGGGGTCTAAAGCACTGTCATGGGCGAGTTTGCACTTTTGACGATGCGCGCACGCTGAGCGCAACTACCTCAGGGCAGTTTTTTGCAAACTCGTTGTCTAGCGACTGGCGTTCCCATACGCCTCAGCGAGAGGCGCCGTCAACCGGTCGATCGCAATCAGCATCGCGACAACGGTCGTCCACGCAAAGCTTTGGCGAAGCGAGAACTGAAAGCCCGCATCGCAGCCAGATTGCGGCGCGTCGCTGATATCGACGAGATCGAATCCCCGCCGCTGTAGCATCTCCCAGGGGGCCGCCATGACCTCCGCGGCCAATGTCCCGAGGATCGCGAACAGCGGCGGTTTCAAGAGAACTGAACGCAGTCCCTCGAAGTTCGACGCGGCAGCGCGCGGATCGAACTCGGCCAAGGCGCCAAGGAAACCGGCCGCAAGCAACAGCAACAACGTCTTGCGAATGCGATATCGACTTTTCCCAAGCGCGATCCACATCGCCAGCAAATCAAATTGGCTCATTAACCCGCATTGCGCACGAGCCCCCGGAGTCGCGCGACAGAGTGTACGGCAGAATTCCTCTGAAATATGGACGTAAACCACTGCCACCGCTCGACTTCGCACGAAGTCGGCTGCAAATTGGTGCGCAATGCGAGTTAAGAGCGCTCGGCCAACAACCAAGGTCCAGCCATCATCCGCACGGCTCGCATAACCAAGCGCGATGAGAGACGAAACGTGCGCAACACAAAACACGGAGATCAAATTGCGGCTTTGATTTTTACGCACCATCACCCTCCCTCAATGACCAGCCACCCGCCCTCACCCTCGCAGCGCCGACCAAAAAATGCCCGGCAGCTTGCGCCAGTCAGGCTGATGGTAAAGCTGCATTACCTTCCAGGCCAGCTTATCGGCCTGGCGGTGCGAGGGAAACCAAAAGGGCTTGGAACGCACGACGAGCGGGCCTTCGAACACGCTCTTTTCAATGCGGTCCAGCAGATAGGTATTGTGTACCCAGCCAATGCCGCTTTGCGGGTCGGCGAGCGTGCCGCCGGGAGAGCCGCCCCAGGGCGTGTTCATGATCGCGTAGGCGATTGCCGGCCAATGGTTGATAGCCACCGTGCCGTATCGCAAGCGGGCCACGGCCCGGCGAAACCGCGCTTCGTTCTCCGCGCCCTTGCGCGAGGCAGGGTGAATCATCAGCCCGGCGCCGAGCGCGCCCCAGACGCGCTCGTTCACGAAGTCGACGGCCCGGTCGAGAAACTCGGCCGGGTCGGTCGCTTCGAGCGCCGTTTCCGCGCCGGCGCAGACGAACGACTCTTCTTCGAGCCAGCGCGGCTCGCGATCGGGATCGATATCGCGGACCAACGTCCAAGGGAGCGTGCCGGGCGGGCTTTGCTCGGGCTCGCGGCCGGTGAAGCGGCGAAAGCGGTCGACGGCGCCGGGATAATACGCCCGCCGCCGCGGCGTGCGTGCCAGCACGCTTTCGATCTTGTCCAAAAACTTCTGCCGGTCGGGCCAGCCGCGCCAACTGACGATCAGCTTGCAGGCAATGCAGTTGAACGAGGCGTTGTTGACGATCATCGCCGCCACGTTTTCGGCCTGGAAATCGAGTTCGCGCCGGCGATACGGCCCCGGCACGACGATCCAAGGCGTGACGTTGCCCAGTTCGCTCGTGATCGGCTTCGTCAATAGCGGCCGGCCGGCCGCGCGGCGTGCCTCGCGCTCTTCGCCCGGCGGCCCCCAAACAATCACATCGTGCGATGTGATCGACCCGGTGATGTGGACTTCGTCGACTAGCGGATGCGCGACGGCATAGGCGCCCGTCTCGGCGCCGCCGTAGATCAATCGCAGAAAGCCGGCCTCGATCACCCGGGCATAGGCCCGCTCGAAGATCGCGCCCAGGTACTCGTTCACCGGATTCATCTTCAACAGCACCACGCGGCCCTCGGCGAACAGCTTGCCGAAGGCGTCGACCGCGGGGATCGAAGAGACATTGCCGGCCCCGAGCACCAGCGCGATCCGCTCGGTTCGCAGCCGCTGGGCGAAATCGGGCGCCAAGGCGTCGTCGAGATTCTCGCGGTTCACGCCCGGCTGCATCCAGACATCGGCCCGAAAACCGCGAAACAGCCATTCGTCGTACATGCCGCGTGCCGGGAAAACCTGAACCCGCAAGCGGCCGTCGACATCTTCGTCCACCTTGCCCGGCAGTTGCGGGCGGCCGTGGGCGTCGATCTCCTTCAAGCTGCGAATCAGCAATTGCAGAAAGCGGGTCGTGGCCAAGGGGCCTGTCGCCAATTCCTCGCCGGCTAGCGGGCTATCGACCGCAATGCCTTTCGCTTCGCACCCCGCCGCCAGCCATTCGTTCGCCAGGCGGAACGTTCCTTCCAGGCAACTTTCGGCGAGCTGAATTCGCTCGGCGAGCGAGTGCCGAGCGAAGCGGCTTTTGGCCGCGTCGAGTTCCGCAAGTTGGCGGTCGATCTCTTCGTTGGGCGTTAAGCGACCGGGCATGGCGCGAAATCAAATTGAGGACGGTAGACAGTTCACTCCGCCGTTCGTAGCGTTAGGGTTCGCGTCTCAGAGATCTTGGAGTTGCTCGATTTCCTCACGCGACGGCAGCGAAGGCTGGGCCCCTAGCCGCGTGACTGCAATGGCGGCGGCGCGGTTGGCCCAGCGGGCGGCTTCAACCAGCGAGCGACGTTCGGCCAGCGCCACGGCCAAGGCCCCGTTGAACGCGTCGCCGGCCCCGGTCGCGTCGACCGCCTTGACGACATGGCCGGGCACAAAGGCGGTTTCATCGCCCTCGACCGCCAGGCAGCCCTGGGCCCCCAGCGTGATGACGCAGTTGGCGAAACCCAGACTTTGCAAGCTTCTCGCCACGGCCGTGGCATTGAACTCGCTCGCGCCTGTATTCCCGGCGAGCAGTGCAGCTTCGCCCCGATTGGGCGTGAGGACGTCGACAAAGCGGGCGATGCTCATTTCCAAGATCGCGCGGTCGGCCGGGGCCGGGTTGAGCACGGTCGTCAGGCCGCCTTGCTTGGCGCGCTCAAGCCCGCGCCACACCGTGTCCAGCGGCGATTCCAAGCAGGCGAGAAACACGCCGGGGCCTTGGAACACGCGCTCGGGTAAAGCGTCGACATCGGCGGCCGACAGCAACAGGTTGGCCCCCGAAGCGACGCTAATCAAATTTTCGCCGTGCTCGTCGACCAGGATCAACGCTACGCCGGTGGGTTTTTCTCGCGTCGTCTTGAGGTGATCGACAACCAAGTTTTCGCGGCGGAAATTGCCCAGCATCCGCCGGCCATAGTCGTCGTCGCCGATGCAGGCCAGAAACGTCACCGGCTCGCGTGCAGCCCGTGCCGCGGCCACGGCCTGGTTGGCGCCCTTACCGCCAGCGGCCTGATAGAATTCGCCGCCGAGCACGGTCTCGCCCGGCCGCGGCAGACGCGGCCCGCGGATCACTAGATCGACGTTGACCGAACCGAGCACGACCACGCGAGCAGCAGCCATCGTTCAAACCTCCGTAGCTCAGGCTTTCCAGCCCGACCTACGTATTGTCAGTGCTTCCCAGCAGCTTGCCCACGGATGTTTCGGCCCGCAGTTGTTCGATCATTTCTTCGGTCGCCGCCCGCACGGCATCTTGCCAGCGGTCGGCGCCGAAGCGGGCGAACTGCGGCTTGGCGTGCGCGAAGATGATGCCGCGCGAGTTGTTGATGACCGCCCCCAGGCCCTGAGCGTCGAAGGCGCCCGCCACGTCGCGAGCGCCGGCTCCCTGGCTGCCGAAGCCGGGCACCAAGAACCAGGTGCGGGGCATGGCCTCTCGCAACTCGGTCAATTGTTCGGGATACGTCGCGCCGACGACGGCCCCCACGCTGCCATAGCCCGCGGCGCCTAACGTCTCGCCGGCCAGGCGTTCGACGTACTCGCCTACGTGCCGATAGAGCGGCCGGTTGTCGGCGATCAGGTCTTGAAACTGGCCTCCGCCCGGGTTCGAAGTCTTGACCAGAACGAACAAGCCGGCGCCGCGGGCTTGAGCGACTTCGACAAATGGCTGCAAGCTGTCGTCGCCCAGGTAGGGGCTGACTGTCAGCGCATCGGCCCCCCAGGCGCTTTCAGGCCCCAGGAAACCGTCGGCGTATGCCGTAGCCGTCGAGCCGATGTCGTTCCGCTTGCCGTCCATAATCACCAACAGCCCGGCGTCGGCGGCGTGCCGCACGACTTGGCCCAGCGCCTGCATGCCCGCCGGGCCAAGCTGTTCGAAACAGGCCGCTTGCGGCTTGACTGCCGGCACGAGTGGCGCGACGACGTCGATCACCCCGCGGCAAAACGCGACAAACGCCTCGGAGGCGCGCGTGAAATCATGCGGCTTGCAGTTCTCGCATATTCCGCCCGGCAATTGCTCGACGCGCGGATCGAGCCCCACGACGACGGGGTTTTTCGATCGCCGCACCGCCGCAGCCAGGCGATCGCCAAAGAGTGTTCGAGAAAATGCTTCCATGCCGAGCAGCTTAACGCAAACGCAAGTTCGCGGTAAGCATCCCTCCATCCGTGGTTTTCGTGGTTCGCTCGTTTTGCCGGTTTCCGTCGCCGGCAGGAGGACGCGCGAAATCGCTCTCTTCCAAACGGAATTCCCTAGACACGCCGGGGGGGAAGTTGTATGATTCGCTTCGTCCAGGTTTGTTTCTTGGAGACCGAAAGCACCTATCCAGCACGCTCCTGATTGGCCATCCTGTCAATCAATCCTCCCCTTTTCGCCACGAGCCCGACTGATTCAGCCTGGACCGCCGAGCGGAGTGATGAGAGTCGGTTGATCTTGGTTTTTGGCTCTCGTCAGAGCACGGGCCTGACGTTCTCGCCGGCTGAGCTGGGGCGCAACTTCGGTTCGGGTTGAAGACGCGTCTTTGCGCAACGATCTTGAGCCGCTCGAGCGGTTTGTCGCCAAAGTCGTACGGTTTCTGTTTCAGTTCAAAAAGGGTAATGGTAATGGCGAAAAAGTTGTACGTGGGAAATCTGCCGTGGTCCTATACTTCGTCGGACCTCGAGGCCCTGTTTAGCCCCTATGGCGCCGTGCAGTCGGCCGAAGTCGTTTCGGACCGCGAAACGGGCCGCTCGCGCGGTTTCGGTTTCGTGCAGATGGAGTCGCAACAGGCGTCGGAAGAAGCGATCCGCGCTTTGCACGAAAGCGATTTGCAGGGCCGCAGCCTGACCGTGAATGAAGCTCGCGAGCGCGCTCCGGGCGGTGGCGGCGGCGGGGGCGGCGGTCGCGGGGGATACGGCGGCGGTCGTGGCGGTCGCGGCGGCGGGGGCGGCGGGGGCGGCGGTCGCTACTAAGCGATTGCGACCCGTTTCGGGGGGGAACTAGTGTTCTGTCAGCCACGATTTGATGAATGCTAGCGGCCAGGGTGGCTGGCGGCAGAGCCTAGGCGATGCCCCAGCGAACTGGGCCTTCGCCTAGGCTCAGGCCCAGCCACCCATCACTTGAACATACATCAATCAGCGGCTGACAGAGCACTAGCCCGTTAACCGCAACGACGCTTACGAGAAGGGCGGCCTTGACCAGGCCGCCCTTTTTCCGTTTCAACGCCCCACGTCGACCGAGTTCGAGGCAGGTTTTTCGTCATGCCGCTTCGCCTTTCCAACATTCGCATGAGCATCGACGAGCCGGAGCAGGCTCTGCCCGCCCGGCTGGCGCAGGCGATGGGCGTGCGGGCTGAGGAGATCTCGCGTTGGCGAATCTTGCGCAAGAGCCTCGATACGCGCGATAAGTCCGATTTGCGCTTCGTTTACACGGCCGAAGTCGTGGCGCCCGAGCTTGAGACGTCGCTGCTAGCTCGGACGGCCGAACTCCAAGGCCCCGTCCAGATCGAGCCCTACCAGGAACCGGCCTTCGAACTGCCGCCGCCGGGACAACAGCCGCTCGGCCAGCGGCCGGTCGTCGTCGGCTCGGGACCGGCAGGGCTGCTGGCCGCGTATTTTCTGGCCGAACAGGGCTATCGGCCGCTGGTCTTGGAACGCGGCCGGGCGGTGCGCCAGCGCATTCGCGACGTCCACGCCTTCGATGCCGGCGGGCCGCACGATCCGGAGAGCAATTATCTGTTCGGCGAGGGCGGCGCCGGCACGTTCAGCGACGGCAAGCTGACTTGCCGCAGTTCGGGGCCCGACGTGCGGCGCGTGCTCGAACTGTTAGCCGAGTGCAAAGGCAAGCCGTCGATCCTTTACGACTATCGGCCCCACCTGGGCAGCAACCGCTTGCCGGCCGTAGTCAAAGCGCTGCGGCAGAAAATCGAAGGTTTTGGGGGCGAGCTTCGCTTCTCCTGCCGCGTGGAAGACATCGACCTGGCCGACGGCCGGGTGCGCGGGCTGGCGACTTCGTCGGGCTATCTGGCCGCCGAGCTCGTGGTACTGGCCATCGGCCACAGCGCCCGCGACACTTACGAAATGCTGTTCGCCCGCGGCGTGCCGATGACGCCCAAGGCGTTTCAAATCGGCGTCCGCATCGAACAGCCGCAAGAACAAGTGAATCGCGCCCAGTACGGCCCGGCGCACGTCGAAGACAAATTGGGCGCCGCCGATTACAGTCTCGTGGCTCGCGGCCGGATCAACCTGTTCAGCTTTTGCATGTGCGCGGGCGGGCAGGTGATCCCCAGCGTCTCGGAACCCGGGCACTTTTCGACCAACGGCATGAGTCTCTCGCGCCGCGCGTCGCCGTTTGCCAACAGCGGCCTGATGGTGACGCTCGAACCGCACGAATTCGGCTCGCCGCACGTGTTGGCTGGCATGTTCTTGCAACGGAAGTACGAATCGCGCGCTTACGAGGTCGGCGGCGAGCGGTACGTCTGCCCGATCCAAGCCGCCCGCGATTTCCTCGCTCGGCGGCGGACCTCGGGCAAGCTCGAAAGCAGCTACACGCGCGAGTTGGCCAGTGTCGAACTGGACGAATTCGTTCCGCCGCAAGTCGTCGCGGCGCTGCGGCATGGGCTGCCGATGCTCGACAAGCGCTGGCGAGGGCTGTTTCTGGCCAATGCCACGCTGGTCGGCCCCGAGGCCCGCGGCAGTTCGCCCGTGCGTTTTCCGCGAGCTCCCCAGACCCTCGAAAGCACCGGCGCCAACGGGTTATACCCGATCGGCGAAGGGGCGGGCTACGCCGGCGGCATCGTCAGTGCGGGGCTCGACGGCCTGCGCGCCGCGAAGGCCATTATCGCCCGCTACGCGCCGCTAGAACCGCGTTGACGGCGAGTTCCTGATTCCAGTTGCGTATTGTGGGCAAGCTTTGCCGAACAGCGGGGGATTTGCCATCCGGCCACCACGCCATTGAAGTATGACTCGACCGCGGCACGATGCCATAGCAGGCGAAGGGGCCGTGTCTTCCTGAGTTTTGCAAAGGATTTGATCGCATGGGTTTCTTCGACGTACTGGCAGGATTTTGGGGCGGCCCCTCAGTGCAAGACTTGGCCCGGCAAATTGCGCAGCGCAGCTACGCCGCGGTCCGCGAAAGCGTGGAAGGGCGAACCTGGTCGATGAGCCGGGGCGAAGCCCGCGGCTACGTCACGGCGAAGGCGGCGCCGATCGTCCGTTCGGAACTGGCCATTTTAGCCATCCGTGTCCCCCGACTGAGCGAGGGCACGCAATCGCTCGTCTACGCCCACGCCAGCGAGCGACTGGTGCAATCGGTGCTGGCCGACCTTGGGCGGCAGAAATCGCGGCAAACTTTGCGCCAGGCGGCGTGAGGGTGCCCCAATAGCAGTTGTTCGGCGAGCCGGAGGCGTGAGCCTCCGGGTGTGTCGCTTAGGGCGGCAAGCGTCCGCCACAAGCGACAAGATTCAAGCCAGTCGAAAACCGTCGCGGTAATCGCCGGTTTGTAGTCTCGTCGGACAATCGGCGCCCGGAGAGACCCGGAGGCTCACGCCTTCGGCTCGCCGGATCTCCCCTCCTAGCGAGTCTCCTTCCCAGCCGCTACAATCCGCTGTTTTGCGGGTAAATTCCATCGCCCGCAGGGTCAGTACTGCCGGATTCGAAGACAGAACATGAGCCAATCAACTCGGCGCCCGCGAAACATGGTCGTGGCGCAAAGCGGCGGGCCCAGCCCGGTGATCAATAACAGCCTGCGGGGAATCCTCGAGACGGCCCGCGAGCTGTCGGAAATCGGCACGGTTTACGGCGGCTACCACGGCATCGAAGGGGTGCTGAAAGAAGAGCTTCTCGACCTGTCGGCCCAGGCGGCCGAGGAAGTCTCGCTGCTGCGGTGTACGCCGGCGGCCGGCTCGATCGGCGCCTGCCGCTATAAGCTCAAGAGCAATCAGCAAGAAGACTTCGAGCGGGTGATCGAGGTCTTGAAAGCCCACGAGATCGGCTATTTTCTGTACATCGGCGGCAACGACTCGATGGACACCGCCCACAAGATCGCCGCGCTGGCCCACGACCACGGGCTCGATCTGGTGGCCGTCGGCGTGCCCAAGACGATCGACAACGACGTGGGCGACAGCGAGTTCAAGCTGATCGACCACACGCCCGGCTTCGGCTCGGTGGCCAAGTACTGGATGCACATGGTCCAGAACGCCAACGAAGAAAATGCCGGCAGCTCGCCGGCCGACCCCGTGTTGGTGATGCAGGCCATGGGCCGCAAGATCGGCTTCATTCCGGCCGCGGCCCGGCTGGCCGACCCGGAACGCGAGATGCCGCTGCAAATTTACCTGGCCGAAAGCCCCTGCTCGCTCGAGCAACTGGCCGACCAGGTGAACGACGAGCTTCGCAAGACGGGCCGCTGTCTGGTGGTGCTCAGCGAAGGGTTCGACATCGGCAGCCTGGGCGAAGTGAAAGACGCCTTCGGCCACGTCTCGTTCAGCGCCAGCCAGTTGACCGTGGCCCAGATCGTCGTCAATTATTTGAACAAGGCCGGTTTGGCGGCCAAGGGCGCCGCCCGCGGCAACGTCTCGGGCACCGATCAGCGGCACGCGATGGCCTACGCCTCGACGGTCGACCTGGAAGAAGCGTATCGCAGCGGGCAGATGGCCGCCCTATTGGCCGCCCGCGGCGACAGCGGCTACATGTCGACCATCCTGCGGCAGCCGGGTTCGATCTACGGCGTCACCTACGACAAAGTCTCGTTGACCGAAGTCGCCAACAGCGAGCGGGCGTTCCCGGCCAAGTGGATCGCGCCCAGCGGTTGCGACGTGACCGACGACTTCGTGCGTTACGCCAAGCCGTTGGTCGGCGAAGACATGGTCAGCCTGCCGCTGGTCGACGGCCGGCAGCGGCTGACGCGGTTCAAGCCGATCTTCGCTTCGCAGAAGCTGCCGAAGTACGTGCCGCAAGCCGACCGGGCGAAGGCGAAAGCTTAAAGATTAGTGAGACAGGCGAGCGGGAGGCGTTAGCCTCCCGGTGGCGCAAGGTCGGAAGTCGGAAAGCAAACAGAAAGCTGTCGGAGCGAGAGAGCAGTTGAAAAACTCCCCTCTCCCTTTGGGAGAGGGTTAGGGTGAGGGCTGCCTGGAGCCAAGTTAGTTTACGAGGCGGATTGAGCTAGACGGCCTTGGCGGCGCTCCCTCACCCCGGCCCTCTCCCAGAGGGAGAGGGCGCTATAGGTTCCCTCTCCCTTTGGGAGAGGGAGTTTACCGTTCAAATTTCAGAAGGAAGTTTCGTGAGTTTCGAGTTCAAGCCTCAGCACAAGTTCCTGGTCGGCATCGATTCGGACGGCTGCGCGTTCGATACGATGGAGGTGAAGCACAAAGAGTGCTTCATCCCGAACACGATCAACAGTTACGATCTGCAAGGCATCAGCAAGTACGCCCGCGAGGCGGCCGAGTTCGTCAACCTGTATTCCAAGAGCCGCGGCATCAACCGCTTTCCGGCCTTGATCGAAACGCTCGAATGGCTGGCCAAGCGGCCCGAAGTGAAGGCCCGCGGCGTCGAAATCAAGATCCCGGCCGGGCTGGTGCAGTGGATCAAGACCGAAACCAAGCTCGCCAACCCAGCCCTTTCAGTCGCCGTCGAGAAGACCGGCGATCCTGACCTGACGCAGGCGCTGGCCTGGTCGAAGGCCGTGAACGAAACGGTCGAACGCTTCGTCCGCAACGTGCCGCCGTTCCCCTTTGTTCGCGAGTCGCTGGAAAAGCTCACGGGCATGGCCGACATGCTCGTGATTTCGGCCACGCCCAACGAAGCCCTCAAGCGTGAGTGGGAAGAGCACGACATCGCCAAACACGTGGCGGCCATCTGCGGGCAGGAGATCGGCACGAAAAAAGAGACGCTGGCCGCGGCCAAGCAGTACGCCGCCGGCAACGCCTTGATGATCGGCGACGCGCCGGGCGATTACCAGGCGGCCAAGGCTAACCACACGCTTTTCTTCCCGATCAACCCCGGCGCCGAAGACGCCAGTTGGCGCCGCTTTTTCGAGGAAGGGATCGACCGCTTCCTTTCCGGCACGTTCGCCGGCGCCTATCAACAACAACTGTTGGACGAATTCGACTCGTACCTGCCCGCACACCCGCCCTGGGAAAACAAGTAGTCCAAAGTCGGAAAGTCCAAAGTCCAAAGTTGGACCGAAAAAATGACCTTGGACCTTGGACTAATAGACATTGGACGAACTGCCCATGCCAGCACAATGCGATATCGGACTTGTCGGCCTCGCCGTGATGGGCGAGAATTTGGCGCTGAACATCGAGAGCCGCGGCTATTCGATCGCGGTCTTCAACCGCACGACGAGCGTCGTCGACCATTTGATCGAAGGCCGTGCAGCCGGCAAGAAGTTCGTCGGTTGCCATAGCCTCGAAGAACTCGTCGGGGCCTTGGCCAAGCCGCGCAAAGTGATGCTGATGGTCAAGGCCGGCCCGGCCGTCGACGATCTGATCGAGCACCTGCTGCCGCTGATGTCGCCTGGCGACGTGATCATCGACGGCGGCAACACGCACTATGCGGACACCGAACGCCGCACCAAATACGTCGAGTCGAAAGGCCTGCTCTATATCGGCACGGGCGTGTCGGGCGGCGAAGAGGGCGCCTTGCTCGGCCCGAGCCTGATGCCTGGCGGCAGCCCGGCGGCGTGGCCGCTCGTGAAGCCGATCTTCCAGGCAATTTCCGCCAAGGTCGGTCCCAACAACGACATCCTGTGCTGCGAGTGGGTCGGCCCGCGCGGCGCCGGGCACTACGTGAAGATGGTCCACAACGGCATCGAGTACGGCGACATGCAGTTGATCTGCGAGGCCTACTGGATGCTCAAGCAGGCGCTGGGCCTGTCGAACGCCGAACTGTACGACGTGTTCGCCAAGTGGAACGAAGGCGAGCTAGACAGCTACCTGATCGAGATCACTCGCGACATTTTCAGCGTCAAAGACGCCGACGCCGGCGCCGAGTTGGTCGACGTAATTCTCGACAAGGCTGGGGCGAAAGGCACCGGCAAGTGGATGAGCCAATTGGCGCTCGATCTGGGCGTACCGAGCACGCTAGTAACCGAAGCAGTCTACGCTCGCAGCCTGTCGGCCCTGAAAGACGCCCGCGTGCGAGCCAGCAAAGTGCTGAGCGGCCCGAGCGCGAAGTATCAAGGCGACAAGGCGGCGTTCGTCGAGCAGGTGCGGCAGGCGCTGTACGCATCGAAGATCGGCAGCTACGCCCAGGGCTTCGTGCAGATGCAGGCCGCGGCGAAAGAGCACGATTGGCCGCTCGATTACGGCAACATCGCGTTGCTCTGGCGCGGCGGCTGCATCATTCGCGCGCGGTTCCTGGAGCGCATCAAGGAAGCCTTCGACGCCGACAAGCAGCTCGAAAACCTGCTCCTGGCGCCCTATTTCACCAAGGCGGTCGAACAGGCACAATCCGCTTGGCGGCACGTCGTCTCGACGGCCATTACGCTTGGCATTCCCGTGCCGGCGTTTACGACCGCGCTGACCTATTACGACGGGTATCGTTCGGCGCGGTTGCCTGCCAACTTGCTGCAAGCCCAGCGCGATTATTTCGGCGCCCACACGTTCGAGCGGACCGACAAGCCCGGCACGTTCCACGCCGATTGGCTGCACTTGCGGCGTGCGCCGAAGTAACGATTCTTAAAAGGGGATGTGCAATCGTAGGTCAGGCTTTCCAGCCTGACTGTCAGGCTGGAAAGCCTGACCTACGAAAGCCTGACCTACGGTTGGTTTGCCAGCACCGAGGAGGTAAGTAATGTCCGCGGAATTCCTCGAAAACCTGTTCGGCCTTGGCGGGCAGACCGCAGTGGTGATTGGCGGCACGGGAGTGCTGGGCGGAGCGCTGGCCGAAGGCCTGGCGCAGGCGGGCGCCTACGTGGTGGTGGCCGGCCGCGGAAAAGAACGCGGCGAGCAGCGAGTGGAAGCGATTCACGCCTTAGGCGGCGCCGCGGCTTATCTGCCGGTCGACGTCGCCAGCCGGGAGTCGATCGAAACACTGCTGGCCGAGACGCTCGACCGCCGGGGCCGCGTCGACATGCTCGTCAACGGCGCCGGCGTCAACTCGGCCAGCCCGTACTTCGAAGTCCGCGACGAAGATTGGGATTGGGTGATCGACTCGAACCTCAAGGCGGTCCATTGGGGCTGCCAAATCTTCGGCAAGCAAATGGCCGAGTCGCCCGAGGGCGGCTCGATCCTCAATATCGCCAGCGTCACCGCCGACAAGCCGCTGTCGCGAGTGTTTGCATACTCGGCCTCGAAAGCGGCGGTCGCCAATCTGACGCAAAACGTGGCCCGCGAACTGGCGCCGCGCAACGTGCGCGTGAACGCCTTGTGCCCCGGCTTTTTTCCCGCCGAGCAGAACCGCAAGATTCTGGATGCCGAGCGGACCGCCAACATCATGCGTCAGACGCCAATGGCCCGCTTCGGCGAACCGCCCGAACTGGTCGGCGCCGCGCTGCTCCTCTTATCGCGCAGGGCCGGCAGCTTTATTACCGGCGCCAGCTATTACGTCGACGGCGGGTTTACCGCGATGAGGCTCTGAGGTTCGCCACCGAGGGCACGGAGAACACGGAGTTTTTTGGGCCACGGATTTGCACGGATTAATCACGGATGAAGAAATCTGAAGAATAAAAGACTATCCGTGTTTGATCCGTGCAAATCCGTGGCTTGACAGCTCTTGTTCTCCGTGCCCTCTGTGGCTTAATAGGTCTTGTTCTCCATGTCTCCGTGGTGAGCCCCTTCTTCATTTCCTTCATATCGCCATGCCCTACACGATCGTAATCTTCGGCGCCTCGGGCGATTTGACGAGCCGCAAGCTGATTCCGGCGCTGTATCAACTGTTTCGCAAGAAGCGGTTGCCGCCGGATGTGAAGATTCTCGGCTTTTCGCGCACCGAGTTCGACGATGACGAGTGGCGCGGCAAGTTGGCCGAGAGTACGGCGCAGTTCGCCGGCAAAAACTTCAAGCTGGAAACGTGGCGGCAGTTCGCCGAGTTCATCCACTACCAGCCGGGCGATTTGGAAACCGAGGGGGACTTGCGACGCCTGGCCGAGCGGCTGGACCGGTTGGAATCGGCCCCGGCGACAAGAGTGTACTACCTGGCGACCGCGCCGCAGTTCTATGAACTGGCCGTGGCGGGGCTGGGCGCAAGCGGCCTGGCCGACCAGCGCGGCGGCGTCCGGCGGATCGTGGTCGAAAAACCGTTCGGCGTGGATCAGGCCTCGGCCCGCGCGCTCAACGAAGCCTTGCACCGCGTGTTCGCCGAAAACCAGGTTTATCGCATCGATCATTACCTGGGCAAGGAGACGGTGCAGAACATTTTGGTGTTTCGCTTCGCCAACGCGATCTTCGAGCCGCTTTGGAACCGCAACTACGTCGACCACGTGCAAATCACCGCCGCGGAGGAAGTAACGGTCGGCCGCCGCGGCGCGTACTACGACGCGGCCGGCGTGCTGCGCGACATGTTCCAAAACCACCTGTTGCAACTGCTGACCGTCACGGCGATGGAAGCCCCGGCCCGACTCGAGGCCGACCTGGTGCGGAACGAAAAGGTCAAGGTGCTCGAGGCCGTCCGCCCGCTGGCCGGCGACGCCGTGGCGGCCGACACGGTGCGCGCGCAATACCGCGGCTATCTCGACGAGCCGGGCGTGGCGCCGGAGAGCGAAACCGCCACCTTCGCCGCGGTCAAGATATACATCGACAATTGGCGTTGGCAGGGCGTGCCGTTCTACCTGCGCAGCGGCAAGGCCTTCAACTGCCGCACCACGCAAATCGTGATCCAGTTCCGCGAACCGCCGCACATGCTGTTCCCCGAGCCGCGCGAGCCGGGCGTCAACCGGCTGGTGATCCACATCCAACCGGCCGAAGGGATGCAGTTGCACTTTCAGACCAAGGCGCCCGACGCCGGGATGGAATTGCGGTTCACCGATCTCGACTTCCGCTTCGACACGCGATTCGCCAAGAGCATGCCCGACGCCTACGAGCGGCTGCTGCTCGACGTGTTGGCCGGCGACGCCAGCCTGTTCGCCCGCAGCGACGAGGTCGAATGCGCCTGGGGCATCATCGACCCGATCCTGGCCCATTGGCAAACGGCCCACGGGCCGGCATTGGCCCAATACGAGCCGGGCGTCTGGGGGCCCGATGCCAGCCGCCGGTGGATCGAGCGCGACGGCCGCGAGTGGCTCGACGCCTGCCCGGTGCTCAAGTAGCCGCGTGACCGCGTAGGTTATGCTTTAGCATAACGACTCGTGGAGCAGCGTTATGCTGAAGCATAACCTACGGGTCTGTGTGCCGTCGCCGGAATGGGTCACGCCTGGAGCCTCAACTCACCCCGTTCATTCACCTGCCACACTTCGCCGCTCATGACGTCGAGCGCCGTCAGCCAACCGCCGCTACAGCAGGCCGTATCGATGCAGACGAGATGACCAAGATCGAGGATGTTTCCGTCGGTCTGCGGAGTGTGGCCGACGATGGCGATTCGACCCGAAGGGTGTGGACCAGGCGTGTACTCCCGAAGACTCACCCAAAGCAGGTGGCGGCGGTTTTGGCCTTTCAGTAACAACTTGTTTGGCTCGTAGTTGGCGTGGACAAAGAAGTGCGTCTTTGCGACGTGATATTACCCCGGCATGAAAGTGGATCGCAATTCGGTAACGGACGCATATCGGACGGAAGGATGGAGAAAGTAACTGATGACATGTTCGGGCAAGTGAAGCAGCTTTCTCATGAAGCT
>DATKRK010000106.1:0-5450 GCA_035532215.1 Pirellulales bacterium
GCCCGGAGATTCGTCGGCAAACCCAGGCGGGCGAGGGCGCCCGGCCCTCCATGTACGCAGCCGGGCGAGGGCGCCCGGCCCTCCATGAACCCAGCCGGGCGAGGGCGCCCGGCCCTCCATCACTTGACTTCTGACCTTCGATATCGGATATGCAGACGGCCGACCAATGATCGTCTACCGCGCCGCCTTGGCGCGTCGCTTGACTCTTGCGGCGCCGTTCTTTTCGAAGAGCCGCAGCGGCTTCAGTTCCGTCATTTCGGCCAATCCCGCCGAGGCGAATTCCGGCCCCGAGACGTATCGGCCGGGGTGCATCCAGCGTGCGATCTCCGGATGGGGCACGCCGAGCAGGTCGGCCAGTAGGTGATCCATTTCGGTTTCCAAGTGCCCGAAGTGCCGGGCCCACTCGGCGGCCTCGGCCAGTCCGACGTTCTCCTCGCTTTGCCATTTCATCGGATGAAACAACAGCACGCTGTAGGGCGTCACCATGCGGCGCGTGCAGGCGGCCAACGGCCACAAGGCCGCCGACGAACACTCGCCCGTGACGATGCCCGTGGCCTGCAACCCGCGCAACAGAATGACCGACATCAGCGAAGTGCCGGAATAGGGGCTGCCGCCGGGCGAATCGAAATACAACACGCATGGGCCGCCCGCGGGCACGTCGAGCAATTGCCGGGTCAGGTCTCCTTCGCAGTCGGTCAAATCGCCGACGACGGCGATCTCGGGCGTTTCGTCGTGCGCGTTGCGTTCCATCAATCTTCATCCTTCGAGGATGCGGGTTCCGGGCGATCTCGTTTTTCGACCAGCCGCTCGCGAATGCGAATCGGCCCCTGGCAGCACTCGCACTCTTTCAGTTCATACATCGGAATCGAGCAGACGTCGCACCAATAGTCAAGCTCGTATTTGCCGCCGTCGTGCAGCGAATAAACGCGCACCACCTGAATCGCAGGGGCGCCGGGATAGCGGCGCACGAGAAGTTCCAAGTCCATCTCGCGCAGCCGCGGATCGGAGTAAAAGCCGCGGCCGCGAAAATCCTTGACGATCGGCAGCAACTGGCCGCCGTCCGTTTGTAGCGCCACGCTCGCGTGCGCCGCATCGGGATCGGTCTCGACGCCGAAGCGCCGTTTCATCGCCTCGGCCAGCCAGACCACGCGGCCGCGCAGCACCTCGGTGCGGTAGGCCGGCTTGGCCTTGGCGTCCGCATCGCTCGGCGCATCGTCGCCCGAGCAGACGGCCGTAACCCATGCCAGGCAGGCCGCGACGACGAATTGTAGGAATCGGCTCATTTACTCGGCCGCCCGGCCGACGACCACCAATTGAATGGTCAGCCTTCCCGGCTTCTCGCCCGCCACGGTGGGATTGGAAAACCGCACGCTCCACAACTCCCGCGATTCGTCGTGCGTCATTTCCGGCGCTTCGGCCGACTCGCCGGCGGAAGCCAGCAGACAGAGCATCGCCGGATGCGTTCCGCCCGCCGTCTTGGGACTGAGCTTGAACAGTTCGGCCTTGTCCATCGTTTCGGGGCTGGCATCGTCGGCGGCCGGCAACAGCAGCACGAAATCGCGAGTATCGGAGGTGCCAACGTGATTGCCATCTTGCGGCTGCAAGGCGTAACGCAGCGTGTAGACCCCCTTGGGAATCTCCTGTCCGCGAAAATCTCCCCCCTTGCGAGCATAGCGCACGACGCCCAGCAGTTCGCCCATTTCGAGCGGATAGATCACCGTGTTCGACGGCTTGAAATCGGCGGCGGCGGTCCAAGTCTTTGCCGTCCAGATTTCGCACAGCGTGCGCGTGCCCTTCTTCACCACGAACCCAGTCGGCGAAAGTTGTTCGGCCACCGCGGCGTCGAGTTCGCCGGCCGGCGCCGGCTGGGCGAGCGGTGCGACGGAGTAGTCGGCCGCCTTGGCGGGCGCATTCAAGTTGATCAACGCTAATGAGGCCAACAGGCCCCAAAATCCGATCGATCGCATCGGCAGATTTCTCCTCGGAAAACGTTCCCATTCGCGTCAAGCCGCGTCGCGGCCCTGGGGCCGAAACGTCATTATAGTTCGACGCGGCGGCAAAACGCAAAAGGCCTGGCTTGGCCAGGCAAACAGGCTCGATTCAGAGCTGCACCAGTTGCGCCGCGGCGAGCGCTTCGCAATTGAGATGCGGATCGAGTCGAACCGCCAGCGGCAACAGCCGCTTGACCTCGCTGGAATCGTCTGGGTTCAACACCTGGGTGACTTCCACGCCCAATTGCCAGAAGCCACCGCCCAGCGGAACATTTTGCCGCACTTCGCCCGAGACGAACTGCGCCTGCTCGGCGAACCAAAAGCCCACGGCCACTCGCTCGGCGCGAAACGGCTGCGGCAACACCAGCGCCAACCCTCGCACCGACAGGTTCTTCGTCAAGGCGTAGCACGCCTCATCCAGCGAGATCCCGTCTTCGTGCGGCGCCAACAGCACCGGCACGGTGCGGTGGGAACGATAATCGCAACGAGATTCATCGTCGAACTTCGCCAGGTCGGGATTGACGGCGTTGAGAAACCGCTGGATCACCTTGTGGACGGCGGGATTTCGGGGCGTGCGGCGTCGAGCGAATGAAAACATGGTTGGCTCCTGAGGGCCAAGGCGAGGCATTTTTCCAATGTTCCAAACATAGCACTCAATTCCGCCGTGCGGCTCGTGCGCCGGCCGCCGACAGTGGCCGCATTTTCGACGGGGTTCGAAACGCAAAATCGGCTCGAAAAAATACCTTGCGCTTGACAGCGCCGCCAAGCTCCGAGCAGAAAAGCCGCGAATTCAGCAAAACGCGAATCGTCGAAACAACCGGTATTGTCGCAACCTTGACGGAGCAGTCCGTCATTCGCATCGGACAAAACGACCCGCCGAGGCGCTCACTTCGGCTTTCGCTCGCGCACGTAGCGAATGCGGCAGCCGATGGCGACCGTTTCCTTGACCGGCAGTTCGTCGCCGGCCAACGCGGCCTCGATGGCGGGCTCGAGAAATCGCGTCTTCACGTGCGCCGCATTGCTGTTGTCGTCCATGCCGCCCATGTAGAGCACGCGCCGCTCCTTGTCGAGCAGAAAAAACTCGGGCGTGAAGGCGGCGCCGTAGTCTTTGGCGATCTGCTGCGACGCGTCGAACAGGTAAGGAAACGGAAAGCCCTTCTGCTCGGCCCGCTCTTTCATCTTCGGCACACTGTCTTCGGGCACGCGGTTCACGTTGATCGCCGCCAGGGCGAGCTTGCCGTCGGGACCGCCGTATTTCTTGGCCAAGGCGATGATCCGATCTTCGTAATCCGCGGCCACCGGGCAGCTATTGCAGGTGAAGACGACCAGCACCAACTCGGCGTCGAGATCGGCCAGCGAATGCTGCTTTCCGTCGACGCCCGGCAAATTTTTCCAGGCCGGCGCGCGATCGCCAATGCTGAGCTGTTCGTTGTACTCGCCGGCCAAAACACGGCTCGAAACTAGCGCGGCGACAAGCCCGGCCGCGGCGACAATGCGAATCATGCGGTGCTCCTGTCTATCAAGGTGCGATGGCCTTACGGCTCCGTATGGCAAACAAGGTACACGAGCCGACGCGGTTCGTAAAATAGCCGCCGGCTCATCTTAGCCCGCGAATGCGCGGTAGATCAGCCAGCCGCCGGCCGCAACCGCCCCCAGCAGCGAACCGATGGCGATGGCCTGCCAGGGCGATTCCCAGCGGTTGAAGCGCTTGGCGGCCGGCTTGAAACCCGGCCTGTGCAACGTCGGCCCCAAGGCGCCGGGGCCAGGCGCCGGCGACGCCGCGAGATCAACCGGCGGCAAGTCAGCGAGCAAGTCGGGCCAGGGCGAGGTCGTCGTGGAGGTCGCTACGGGCTTCGAAGCGGGGCTCGCCCTCCGGTTGATGGCTGCCCCTGGTTGCGACGCCGCGCCAGCGAGCTTCGTGGCCCCCGCCGCGCGCTTCGTTTCGACGGCCGTATCCGATGCTAACCGGGCTGGGGAGCCTTTCGGCGGCGCGTCCTCCAAAGGCGCCAGGCTCAACGTCTCTTCGCCTTCGACCGCTGCACGCGGCGACGCGCCGCTCGACGCCGCTTTGGCATCGTCCGACAGCCAGGCGCCCAGCGCCGCCGCAACCTCCGCAGCCGATTGATAACGCGCGGAAGGCGACTTGGCCATCATCCGCCGGCAGATGGCGACCAAAGCGGGCGAGATGCCCGGGCGCTTGCTGCTCAGACTTTCGGGCTCCGAGGTCTGGTGCAGCATCACACGCTGCGCCAGCGTTCCTTCGGGAAACGGCGGGTGGCCGGCCAAGGCGAAATATAGCGTGCAGCCCAGACTGTAGATGTCGGCGCGGCCGTCGATCTGGTGACTGTCGAGCGCTTGCTCGGGCGACATGTAATCGACCGTGCCCAGCACCTTCTCGTCGAACTGCTGCGTCAGCGACGCGTCGGCCTCGTCGGCGAAGCGGGCCAGCCCCAGGTCGAGCACTTTCACCACGCCTCGGCCATCGATGAGCAAATTGGCCGGCTTCATGTCGCGGTGAACCAAGCCGGCCTCATGGGCATGCGCCAAGCCTTCGGCCGCCTGGCGGATGTAGTCGGCCGCAGTGCGAAAATCGAGCGGGCCGTGCCGCTCGACCAGCACTCGCAGGTCGGGGCCTTCGACGTATTCCATCACCAGATAGTGGACGTCTCCCTCGTGATCGACGTCGAAGGCGCGGACGATGTTTGGGTGGTCGAGCGCGGCCACGGCCCGGGCTTCGCGATGGAAGCGGGCCAGGTAGGAACTGTCGGCCACGCGGTTGGTCGGTAAGATCTTGATTGCCACGCGGCGCCGCATCACCAGGTGCTCGGCCAGATAGACGCTGCTCATGCCGCCCGTACCGAGGTGATTCAGCAGCTTGTACTTGCCGACGAAGAAGCCGCGGCAACGGCCTTCGAGCAGTTGCTGGCTTTGCCAGCCGGTCAGCAGCCCGACCTGCGTCAGCCGCGACGAGATCGCCAGCGTGTCGCTCAAGCCGGCGGCGCCGGCATCCCGTTCCAGAAGCGAAAGCACTTCGTCGAGGCGGGCTTTTTCAACCAGCCCGCTGCGCTCGACGGCGTCGAGAAACTTAGGGACGGTGATCGGCATAATGAACGCGCAGGTGTGCAGACAGCATGCCAGTTCGTGCGAAATCGTGCGGATTACCTTCTGGCGTGCCAGGCGCCCCCAAGAACGGTGCAAACTGCCAGGGCTTGTGCGCCAAGCGAGGGGCATCCGCCTGGAAAATGAAATCGGCACGAACCGCCTGCAAGCTGAAGCCGGCCAGCAAATGGCCAGCACGTTGGTCGATGCGCCGCCAGGACACGGAGGGCCGGGCGCCCTCGCCCGGAAACGGCTTTCACGGAGGGCCGGGCGCCCTCGCCCGGAAACGCTTTCACGGAGGACCGGGCGCCCTCGCCCGGAAACGCTTTCACGAAGGGCCGGGCGCCCTCGCCCGGAAAC
>DATKRK010000107.1:0-12068 GCA_035532215.1 Pirellulales bacterium
GGGGCGCAAAGAACAACGTGAAATGGAGTCGTCGGCGCTAGAACGCAGGTGGCCGGGTTCCCTCACTAAACTAGCTCAATTACCCGCTTCAACGCGAAATCTGAAATCAAGGCCGATTTATACAAACCGCGCGGTGCGCTCTCGCAGTCGGCCGGTTCAGTCGCCGAAACCGTGCGGGTGGGTCGAGTGCCAGCGCCAGGCCGTTTCGACGATCGCATCCAGCTCCGGGTATTGCGGCCGCCAATCCAACACGGCTTGCGCCCGGCTCGAATCGGCGACCAGCTCCGGCGGATCGCCGGGGCGACGCGGGCCGATTTCGACGGCGATCGGCCGGCCGCTGATGCGCCGGCAGGCATCGATCACCTGCCGCACGCTTTGCCCGCGGCCCGTGCCCAGGTTGAGCTGCAACCCGCGGCCCGGCTCGAGCCGTTCGAGCGCCTTGAGGTGGGCGGCGGCCAGGTCGTCGACGTGGATGTAGTCGCGGATGCAGGTTCCGTCGGGCGTCGGGTAGTCGTCGCCGAAGATCGTGATTCGCTCGCGCTGGCCGAGCGCGACCTGCAACACGATTGGAATCAGGTGCGACTCGGGCGTGTGGTCCTCGCCCAGGTCGCCTTCGGGGCTGGCGCCGGCGGCGTTGAAATAACGCAATGCGGCGTAGGCCAGGCCATAAGCTTGGGCGTAATCGGCCAAAGCCCGTTCGATCACCAGTTTGGCGAAACCGTAGGGATTGATCGGCTGCTGCGGCTCGTCTTCGGTAATCGGGATGCGCTTGGCTTCGCCGTAAGTGG
Organism: Pirellulales bacterium; assembly: GCA_035532215.1. GTDB lineage: Bacteria > Planctomycetota > Planctomycetia > Pirellulales > JAICIG01 > JAICIG01. The sequence continues at coordinate 789 of DATKRK010000107.1, forward strand.
CCGTCGTGCTGGAAAACACGATCTTCGCCACGCCGGCGGCGCGCATCGCCTCCAGCAGCGAGAGGCTGGCGACCACGTTGTTCTGGTAATACTTGGCCGGGTCGGCCACCGACTCGCCCACCAGGGCAAAGGCCGCGAAGTGCATCACCGCTTCGATCCGCCGCTCTTGCAGCGTCGCGGTCAGCCGTTGGCGGTCAGCCAGTTCGCCCTCGATCAACTTGCCGGCGGGGACGGCCGAGCGGCGCCCTTGCGAGAGATTGTCGTAGACCCAGACTTCATGCCCCGCGCGGGAAAGCAGCCGCACGGCATGGCTGCCGATATAACCGGCGCCGCCGGTAACGAGGATATTCATGTTTCGCAATTGGGCGTGGAAGTAAAGTTTGACGGCAGGTTTATGCGGCCTTTGTAGTTTACGTCAACTTCTGCCCGGATTTCAGCCGAAATCATCGTCGAGGCGCCCCGAGGGCGTAAGAATCGGTCCGCGCGGTTGGTTCTGTAGGGAACGCCCTCCGTGGCGTTCCGTGAAAACCAGAAATCGCGTCGATTCGCGCATCTCGGAACGCCACGGAGGGCGTTCCCTACAGGCTTTTCAGCGAACGTCTACTTACGCCCGCCCCCCGATGATCCGACGGCACAAAAAGACCGAGATCGAACCGCCCGCTAGCCAGGCCGAGCATCCTTGGGCGACGAGCTTTGCCGATTATCTGCGCAGCGAATGCCACCTGGCCGACAACACGGTGGCCGCTTATCGCCGCGATCTGCGGCGGTTTTACGATTGGCTGGGCGAACGGCGGATTCCCAAGCTCGACGTTCGCGAACTGGCCGACTACGCCGGCTGGCTGCACGCCCAGAAGCTGGCGCCGGCGAGCCTGGCCCGGCATCTGGTCTCGCTCAAGCTGTTCTTTCGCTATTTGCAGCTCGAAGGCGTGCTCGTCGACAACCCGGTCGAGTTGCTCGGCAGCCAGAAGCTGTGGCAACGCGTGCCCGAAGTGCTCTCGCCGGAAATGGTCGACAAGCTGCTGGCGGCCCCGCGAAAAATCGAACCGTGCTGGCGTCGCGACCGGGCGATGCTCGAACTGCTCTACGCCACCGGCTGCCGGGCCTCGGAATTGTCGAACCTCGAAACGCGCGACGTGCATCTCGACGCCGGTCATTGCCTCTGTCACGGCAAAGGCGACAAGCAGCGACTCGTGCCGCTGGGCAAACGGGCCGTGGCCGCAATCCAGGAATATCTAGAGCACGAGCGGTCGCAACTGGCCGCCCGCAGTTCTGCCGCGCCCGGCTGGCTGTTGCTCTCGCGGCGCGGCCTGCGCTTGCGCCGCGAGCGGATCTGGGAACTGATCAAGTATTACGCCAAGCGGGCCGGCGCGCCCGACACCATCAGCCCACACACCTTGCGGCACAGCTTCGCCACGCACGTGTTGGCCGGCGGGGCCGATCTGCGACACGTGCAAGAGATGCTCGGCCACGCCAGCATCTCGACGACGCAGATTTACACGCACGTCGACCAGGCCCGGCTGAAGGCGATCCACAAGCAGTTCCACCCGCGCGCGTAGATTGCTTGATGGCCGTTTGGGCATCGTCATTCAACGCGGTTTCGCCCCTGACGGGGCTGACAACGACTTTGGGCGCTAGCGTCCCAGGGGCTTTCGCCCCTGGCTACATTCTGTCGCCGCTACGCGGCTGGCTTTCCCATCAAGCGGCGGGTCGGCCAGCGTCTTTCCGATGGAGGCGAGCGAGCACTGCAGGCAACCTGTGGATTAGTCCCGTAGGGACGAAAGGCTGTAGCCAGGGGCGCGAGCCCCTGGGCTCCTGTCAAAACCGATCGGTTGTCAGCCCCGTAAGGGGCGATACCAACGCGGTGCAATCGGCTTTTGGGAAGTTATTCAATCCTCGATGCTTAATCACACAGGCGATTCGCTCGTCAACGCGCAACTGGCAAGCGGTTAGGCTATCGGTATGAAAGTCGGCAGAGGTCTGCACGTCTACATGCTAAAACGAGCGGGCCAGTGGCAAGCCCCGGCGCCAGCTGCATGCCGCGACGGGCAACAACCCTTCCTCTGCGAGCCGGAAGACCAATCTAATGACTACCCGTCGCCGCTGGCTTCAGTTTTCGTTGCGGGGGTTTTTCATACTGCTCACTGCTTTCGCAATCGGGCTTGGCTGGAAAGTCGAACGAGCACGAAAACGAGGACGGGCAATTGAGGCGATCGTAGCGTCAGGAGGCACCGTGCAGTACGACAACTTGGCACTCCAGCTAACCCCGGCTCTACTTAAGAATTCGACGTCAACCACTTTTGGATTGACTTGAAAGCTTTCCCCGTCAGCGTCGTTTTAGGGGGAGACATTCGCCTTGACGACACGACGGGCTCGACACTATCGGATGTCTACGGCCTAAAGAGAATCGATATCTTCGACGCCTGCAGCGACGCCGATTTGCGTTATCTCTATGGGGTCAACGATGACTGCGAAATAGCATTGCAGAACGCTAAAGTGTCGCACGCCGGAGTACGCGAGCTAAAACGCAGGCTGCCGCGTGCGAAGATAACCTACTTCGTGAGACGCTAAATCGGGGCGGCCCGCCCGCTTTCTGTGTAGCACAGTGGCGCTGGCGAACTGCGGCTTCTCGCCTAAAGTCAAACTCTCAACGCCCCCCAGTCTAACACGGAGGCTGACGCCTCCGGCTCGCCGGGCAAACGGCTACGGCGTCCCTTCCAGCGGCAGGCCGGCTTCGCGCCAACTGCGGAACCCGCCGGCCATCGAAAGGACGTTGACGTAGCCCATCTTCTGCAGGTTGTCGGCGGCCAGGACCGAGCGAAAACCGCCGCCACAATAGAGCACGATTTCGACGCCGGTGTCGGGAATGTGCGTTTCGATATCGCGCTCGATGACCCCTTTGCCCAGGTGGATCGCACTCGGCAGACGCCCTTGCTCCCATTCGCTGAATTCGCGCACGTCCACGAGCCGGAAAGACCCTCCGCTGCGGACCTTGGCATGCACTTCCGCCACGGTAATCTCGCGAACCCGCGGCATGACGTCTTCGACGAGCTTCGAAAACCGAGGTGCGTGCTTGGCCATGAGACGAACCTCCATTCTGCGGAGGGCCGGGCGCCCTCGCCCGGCGATGCCGGACGGGCGAGGCGCCCGTCCCTCCTATTTTCATTTGGCGGGGCGACCGCCAGTCATGTCGCTCGGTGAAAAGGCAGCCGCCGACGAATTAACGCCGGCCGTTGCGGCGCACTGCCCAAACGTCGGGATTCAACAGGTGCGTCGGCTGTTCGTTGCGCAAGACTTGCAAGGTTTGCGAAATCGCCCCTTCCCACATCCGCTGGCGACCGGCGGGCGAGGGACCGGCCAGGTGCGGCGTGGCGATCACGTCGTCGCGAGCGAGCAACGGATGATCGGCCGGCGGCGGCTCGCAGTCGAACACGTCGAGCCCCGCCCCGCTCAGCCGCCCGTTTTCCAGGGCCTCGAGCAGCGCCCGCTCGTCGACCAGCGCGCCGCGCGCCGCGTTAATCAGGTAAGCTCCCGGCTTCATCAGCGACAGCCGTTCGGCGTTGATCAAATGCCGCGTCTCCGCCGTCGCCGGCACGTGCAGCGAGACGACGTCCGCTTCGCTCAACAGCGATTCGAGCGAAGCCGCCAGTTCCACGCCCATTTCGGCGGTCCGAGCGGGCGACACGAACGGATCGTAAGCGGCGACCGACATGCCCAGCGCCTTGGCGACCAGAGCGACCCGCGCGCCAATGCGGCCCAGGCCCACCAGGCCCAGGCGGCGGCCGTATAATTCCAGGCCGTAGTAGCCGCTGATGTGGTCCGCCGCCGGCTGCTCGCGCATCGCCCGGTTGTAACGCTTCAACTGCTTGGCCGCGGCCAGCATCAAGGCCACCGCGTGCTCGGCGGTCGAGATGGTCGGGGCGTCGGGCGTGTAACAGACGCAGATGCCGCGCGCCGTCGCTTCGGGGACCGAAATGTTGTCGTAGCCGACGCCGGTGCGGGCGATGACCTTGAGCGCCGGCGCCCGGTCCATCAAGGCGCCGTCGTAAATGATTTTCGCCGAGGCGACGATCCCTTCAGCCTCGGCAATCTCCGCCAACGGGTCGCTCGACGCGTCGCCGGCAAACCCCAACGGACGGGCCAGTCCCTCGACTAAATGTGCGTGCTCGTGCGGCAGCTTGCGTTCGAACCAAATCTTGTACATGGCCTCGAAGGTAACGCTGGGCTGCAGCATGTGCAAGGGTTTGTTTGCGGCCCCTAGACGCAAGATCTCAGTGTGACGCGCCTCGATCGCGGCGATTGCCGTCGAGCGTGACGGTTAAATCGCTACGGTTAAATCGCTTCGGCGCCTCGTTCTCCGGTGCGAATGCGGATGCAATCGTCGAGCGGCAGCACGAAGATTTTGCCGTCGCCAATTTCGCCGGAAGTCCCAGAGCGGCCGCCCTTGATGATGGCTTCGATGGTCGGTTCGACGAAATCTTCGTTGACCGCGATCTGTAACTGCACTTTGCGGAGCAGGTTTACCGAGAACTCGTGGCCGCGATAGACCTCGGTATGCCCCTTTTGGCGGCCAAAGCCCTGCACGTCCATGACCGTCAGCCGAAAGACTTCGACTTCGGTCAAGGCCGCCTTGACGGCTTCCAAACGGCTGGGCTGGATGATGGCAATAATCAACTTCATGGGGGCGCTCGCGGCGGAGGGTTGAGGTTGATCGTAGCCCGCCCGGCGAAAGCCCTCAAGTCCTCATCTTCCGATTTGGGGTCCGCTGGGCATCAAGCGGCGCGAAACGCATCGCAGGAACACGTAACGCCAATGCCGACGCAGAAAGAATGTCGAGGCGGCAAGAAAGCCGCCGACTTGGAAAGAAAGAACGCCCCGACTTGGGTGGGCTAGGCGGAGCGTCCACCCAAGTCGCTGGGGCATCCTTCTGGCCCAGGCAAGAGCCAAAGTTTCCAAGAGCATCTGCAAGACTCGCCCGTGCTCTCCACGGCAGCCAGTTCCTACTGCCGCTTCGCATCACAGGCGAGGGAGGGTATTGCAAGCTGCGTGCCAGGGAGCGAGCAGCCCTGGCAAGATTCCCTCTCATCTCCAGTTCGGCAAGCGACTTGCATAAAAAAACCGGCTCGTGCAAAGACGCGAGCCGCCGCGAAGAGTCGGCGGTTCGTGCTTGCCGCGTCGGCGCCCGCCGACGCGCAACTAGGCAGTTGTGACCCTAAGAAAACAAAAAAACCGGCATCGCCTGCAAGCAGGCGATGCCGGTTTGCGCTTCGTTCGAGGGGAATCCCAGAGAGACTAGAACGTGACGATCACGTCCGTGCCCAGAATCTGCTGGAAGTTCTTCTTGCCGCCATCGAACGGTTTCAGGCCTCCCGCGTTCCGATGGCCCTGGTAGAAATCGGCGCGGAAGTTGGGCCGAATCACCAGGTTGGGCAGCGGCGTCCAGCGGGGACCGAACACGATGTCGTACCAGTTGCCGCCGAAGCCGCTCAAGGCATAGCCGCGAGCATTCGGGCTGCCTAGCGACGGGACCACCTGGCCGACGCGGAATCCTTGCTGGTCGCGGAACCATTCGCCGCTGACGCCCCAACTCCAGACGTCGTTTTTCTTCCAGTAAAGGTAATTGTTATAGCCGTACCAAAAGGCCGCTCCGCCGTTGGTCAAGGCGTTGCTCTGCACGCCGAAATCGCTCTGGGCGATATAGGTCCATTTCTCGTTCAGCGGACGGCTGTAGACCAAGGTCTGGAAATAGCGAGGGCTGAAGCCGCCCGATTGGTTGGGTTCCATGCTGTAGACCTGAACGAAGGCCAGCGAATCGTTGTTGTTGCCGTTGATCGTCATCGTGCCCAAATAGCCGGCGTGCGGGTTGGCCGTGTTGTCGAAGGCGTCCCAGCCGTGGATGATGCCGGCGCCGATGTTGACCTTCTCCGTCGCCTGGTAGGTGGCCCAGACGCCGGTGTGAGTGAAGGGCTCGCCATATTGATAGGTATACGGCAGCGTATTGAAGAAGTTGTTGTAGGTGCCGACGGTGTAGTAACCGACCGGCGAGATGAAGTGCCCGATTTTGACTTTGAGGTCGTTATAGGCGACTTCGCCGTAGAACTGCGGCAGGGCTAAGCCGTAGAATTGTCCCGAATTGATGTTGGTTTCCAGGCCGCCTTCCGTATCCCACCGATAGCTCGTGCCGTACAAAGCGTCGACGCGGCCGCCGAGATCCCAACCGCTGCCCTCGGTGTCGGTCTCCTTCATGGCGTACAGGTACAGTTCGTTCAACTGATACTGGTTGGCGCGGTCGGTCCATGTCACCGGGCCGTTGAAGTTATCCGAGGGGTTGTACGGATTCCAGGTATAGCTTTGGGCCAGCCAGCCGGCGACCTTGACCTTGTGTCGCTTCAAGAAGCAGGTGTGGTCGGCCAGGGCGAACGGTTCGCCGAGTTCGATCTTGTCGGTGCGGCACTGGATGCCGTCAAGGCGACTGCCGAACTGGCGCCTTTGTCGCCCATGGCGCCCGTTCACTTTGCAGCAGGCGCCGTAATTCTCCGACACGGCCGACGGTACGACTGCGCCTTCATAAGGCGCTGCATCGCTGGGCGACGACGGCTCTTCAGCGGCCGGCGCCTCTTGGTCGGCGTAATAGCTCTCGTATTTGTTGGTCAATTCGCGATTCGTTCGCGAGACCTTTCGCAACGGCGACTCGCCGTAGGGCGAACCGCCGTAGCTCCCAAGTTGTTGGGCGTTTGCCGAGTTGCACCAGAGCAACCCTGCGATGGCGACCGCCATCGCGCGCATAGAAATTTTCATGACCCGTAACTCCAGTCCATGAGCGGGTCGTGACGCGGCCGCCAGAAACGCGCACGAGTGAATTTGCCAGTCGACCGCCTGCCGTTACGAACAGACAGCCGGGCCGAATCCGATCGGCTAGAAACAGCTATCGGAAGCCTCGGGCGCTGCCAAATAAGAGAAATCGGGCTTCGTAAGGCTAAATTACGCCGCATTTGAGCCGGCGCCGAGAAACTTTGCCGACTGGGGCGACTCTTTTGCCTTGGTAATCGCCTCTGGAGAATGCCTGCGACGGCATCGAGCTTCGCTTTCGACCAAGACTGAACCGCGGCTCTGGCCCCTCCCAGTTTTTCTCGCGGCCCTTTGCCAGCCCTGCCGTCGATTGACAACCCTCGAAAAGCGTTGCAGACTGCTGGAACGCGACGTTTCGCGAGAGTGGCGGAATGGCAGACGCGCTGGACTTAGGATCCAGTGGGGAAACCCGTCCGGGTTCAAGTCCCGGCTCTCGCATTACTTGACGCAGGCCATAGACTTATGGCGAACACCGCATGAGTCGTCCTGCGTTCGATCGCCGGTAGTGGTAACGAAATGGTAACGGCGTTGCGGTGGCATGGGAGTCACCCAATGGCTGGCCTTCAATTCCGCCACGGCAGTTACCGCGTCCTCTTCCGCCACCATGGCAAGCAGCACGCCTTCACCCGCGGCGAAGTCTCGCAAGACGAAGCCGAGTCCAAAGCCAGGCAGGTCGATTATCTGCTGATGAGGCTCAAGCAGCGCCTTGCCGTCCTGCCGCCCGGCATGGACATCGTCGAATTCGTGCAGTTCGACGGCAAGCCCGCTCCCACCGACGAACCGTTGCCTGAAAAGGTCACGCTCGCCCAACTCCGCGACAAGTACCTGGCGACGCATGAGGCCTCCCTGGAACCGACTACGATCTACGGGATTAAGCTGCATTTCAACCACCTGACGGGCGTCCTCGGCTCGGCTTTCCCCATTGCCGAGCTGCAACTGGCCGACCTGCAGCGCTACGTCGACCGCCGGGCCAAGGCCAAAGGCTTGAACAAACGCAAGCTGTCCGCCGCCACAATTAAGAAGGAGATCGTCAGCCTTCGCACGGCATGGAACTGGGGCGTGAAGATGAAACTCGTCGCCGGCCGCTTCCCCTACGACGGGCTTCGCTATCCCCGGATGACGGAGAAGCCGCCGTTCCAGACGAGGGCCGAGATCGAACGGCAACTCGACGGGCTGAGCGATGCCGAGCAATCGGAATTGTGGCACTGTCTCTACCTGCTGCTGCCGGAGGTCGACGAGCTACTTAAAATCGTCAAGAAAAGCGCGCGACACGCGTGGATTTATCCGCTGTTCGTCTTCGCCGCCCACACCGGCGCCAGGCGGTCGGAAATCATCCGGGCCGGCATGCACGACGTGGATTTTGCCGACGGCAGCATCATCATCCATGAAAAGAAGCGTGTACACGGCAGCAACACAACCCGCCGGGTTCCCATGACGCCTTTGCTGACAAAGGCGTTGAAAGACTGGCTGAAAGTGCATCCCGGCGGCAAGCACCTGTTTTGCAAAGGCGCAATTTCCCAGAACAAGAAACGCCGCGAAGTCAGCCCGCTGACCCGCGACGAGGTGCATGACCATTTCAGGCGGACGCTGGCGGGCACCAAATGGGAGAACATTAAAGGCTTGCATTGCCTGCGCCATTCGTTCTGCTCGAACCTGGCTATGCGCGGCGTCGATCAGCGGATGATTGACGAGCTGGTCGGCCACATGACGCCCGAGCAGCAGAAGCGTTACCGTCACCTGGCCCCGCACACCAAAGCCGAGACGCTTAAGGCGGTGTTCGGTTAGCGGATGCTGACGGTCCAGTCGTCCAGCAAGTCGCGGCCGATGACGATTTGATAGCGGCGGTGATGATTCAACTCGTCGCGGTGTGCCTCGAAGGCGACCGTCAATAGATTATCCATCTCCGGCCCCCAGCTTTTCCTTCCGGCCGGACTTGCCGGTAAGGCCGTCGCGCGGCCCGACGCGCTGCCATCCCTCCTTCAGCCGCAATTCACGGTAGACCGTCGATCGGCCGATTCCCACCTGCCTCGCCGCCTCGGTCGGCCGCAAGCCGGCTTCGACGAGTTTCAGCGCGGCGTCGAGCTTGGCGGCATCGAGTATCGGCCGCCCCGGCTTCCTGCCCTTTGCCCGCGCCGCCTGGATGCCGTCCCGCGTCCTCTCGGAAATCAGCCGCCGCTCGAAATGCGCGATCGCCCCGAAGACGTGGAACACCAACTCGCCCGCCGCCGACGAGGTGTCGATGTTCTCTTCCAGCGATTTCAGGCCGACGCCACGCTCCTTGAGCATCTGCACCGTATCGAGTAATTCCCGCAAGCTACGCCCGAGCCGGTCGAGCCGCACAACGCACACCAAATCGCCGGGCCGGGCGAATGCCAGCAACTCCGAAAGCCCGGGCCGGTCGAATACCCGGCCGCTGATGACGTCCTCGAAGATGCGAAGTGCGCCGGCCGCTTCGAGCCGCTGCCGTTGCGATGCCACATCCTGCACCCCGGTCGAGACACGCGCATATCCCAGCAACCCGCCCATGCCGCGCCTCAACGCTTGCCGGCCTTGGCCGGGCGATGTCGCACCAGCTTGACCTTAACCGGCAGCTTCGCCTCGGCGAGCGCCGGGTCGGCCGTCAGCACGCAACCGCCTTTGATGATGCCCAGCGCCAGGCAGCAGCACTCGGCGAGCGACAGGCCCAGCTCCTTGGTTTCCAGCCGCAGCTTCGCCGCCACTTCCGCGGCGTGCTTATCGACCGGCACGACGCCAAATCCCAGTTCGCCCAGCATCGGCGCCGCCACATCCTGGCTCACGCCGCCCTGGATCACCCACCTGAGCACTTCGGAATAATTGACGGAAGCCATCAGCGCCCCGTCGATCTGGCGCGCCGCCGTTTCGTCACCGGGCTCGGCGTCAAGGAAGGCCAGCAGCGCTGAGGCGTCAAGGACGGTTGCGGTCACGCCCGACCTCGGCTCTGCGCTCCGCCAGCAACTCGTCGACTAAGTCGACATCCTTGGACTTGTACTGCCGCAGCATTTCCTGCACCCGCCGCAGCGCCCGCCTCGGCGTTCGCAGAACATACTCATCCCCCTCGCGCGCCAGAATGACGACGCCGCCCTTTTCGACGCCCATGACTGACCGCACCGTTGCGGGCAGAAAGACTCTGCCTGACTCGTCAACCTTGCTGCGGAAACTATCCTCGCTTTGACTCTCCATAGCCTTTGCCCCCATTCTCTCGTTTGACGCCGAACTGCTCGGAGGTTGCCACAGCTTGCATTATCAGTCAATGGAATTCGCTCGTGCCGAAGACGATGCGGCATGGCACGATGCAGCCCATTCGTCACGGAGATGGCCGTCCCACAAACGTTCGGTTTGTGGACGGTTCGGCGAACCATGCGGACGACCAGCCACGTCCGTCCATAAACTCCGTCCCGAAACTATCGCCATCCAGAAACCACGCTCGACGTTTGCGGGACGATTAGGCCAGTCAAGTCCCGTCGTGCGGCACTTTTAATTCCCCGCGCACGGCAATTCCGGCGTGCTGATAAAACTCCTGGGCGCCGCGCGAAAGCAGTGCCGATTCCCGGCTAAGCGTTACGCGGCGCCGAAAGCATCTCTCGCGAAGCACTCACACTAGTTGCAAATCGCCCGGCCCCTGATGCCGCCGGCGGTGCGGAGGGTCGAACTGATCGATCTTGACCGTACCCTTGGGGAATTTCGCCAGTACCTGTAGCTCGCCGCCCAGGGCCTTGATGATTTTTTGCAGCGTCGAAATCTGCATGTCGGCCTGCTTTTCCAGCTTCGAGAGGCTCGGCTGCTTGATACCGAGCGCATCGGCGATCTGCCGCTGGCTTTTGCCGGTTAGTTGCCGGACTTCACTCAGGAGCAATTCTCCGAGCAACTCCTGCGCGCGTTTCGCCGCCCTGGACTGCGTTTTCTTGGTGGTCGTCCGCTTGACGAGTTCGTCGAATGACTTGGCCATAGTGATTACCTCTTGCCCTTCTTTTTTGCCTTCAACGCCGCAAGGTGCGCGTCGAACAGTGCATCCGCTTTGGCGATCAGTTGCTTGTAAAAGCGCTTTTGGCCGACGCCCGACTTGTCGCCGGCAACCAGAAGGATGCCGGCGCGCTCGGGGTCGAACGCAAAGGCGATCCGCATAACCTTGTCTGCCGTGTCAGCCCGCAGCTCCTTCATATTGGCATGCTTCGAGCCGTTGAGACCTACTTTCCGCAAGTCGCGCGGCTAAATTCTTTGGCATTTCCGGGCCGCGATAGCGAAGGAGTTGCTCGTAGATCACGAGACGGCGCGGAGACGGCGCGCCAATGCGGCGGCCCTTGTAAACATCGCGCGGGCGGTCGGCGCCGGACGCACGATTGTTGCCTGAGCGCGCGGTTGGACAAGGTGTCCGCTCGTGCGGCGAGCCTCGCTGAAAAAAGTTACGACGAAGTC
>DATKRK010000108.1:0-61753 GCA_035532215.1 Pirellulales bacterium
GAAGTAACTTGCACGTTCGGCCTCCTTGCCGCGGGTTGCCTGGGAAGTTGAATTCACCACAGGTTTACCCGTTTTTGGCACGGAGGCCGATTTCAATTCGACCGAAATTGCCTGGCGAAAACCGCGAAACTTGAACTAAGGCCTATGCCGTTGGGCATGATTAGCTGCCCCGTGACCTGATCAAACATCGAGTCTTTGTCAAACCTCAAGGCGTACGCATAGCCAGGGATATTCCTCGCAGTGAGATACTTTGCAACAAGGCGACACATCCCGGCAACGTTCTTAGCTCGATCCGCGTCAATATCAGGAATTCCGTAGAGAAAAAGCCCGTTGCAGTATTGCACGGAAACTTCGACTGGTTCGTTCCGGGTTAATTCGTGAAAGCCTTGTTCGAGGAACCTGGCTGTGCCGTCGAGATCTCGATGTACGATTCCCGTGTGCATGTTCTGGCCCGTATCGCAGACACCGACCGCGATGTAGGGCACTTCGTCCGCTTTTCGCTTAATACGTCCCAGGTCCATGCGCCTATTCAAGACCATCCAGCAGGCGCTCAGCAGCTTTCTCCCCGCGCTCTCGCGCCACCAATGCTCGGACGAATTGATGGAAGCGCCTCCTGTTCTTGAGGCGCGGCGCCGCCGCAGCAGTGATCGTAAGAAATGAAACCATGAGAACGGGCGGGATCCTGCCAATGTCCACCTCAGCCAGAATGCGGTCGCAGGTGCCGAATTTTCCTTGGACGAGCAAGCCGTTCATGTATTCGAAAATCACGTCGATCGCAAGCTCTTCTTTTCCGCTGCGTGCAAGATCATAAACCGTGTCAAGAAATGCGGATGTTTCTCCGGCCGACCCGTCTTCCTGCGCGAATGAGGCACTTGTTGGGTCGGAACGGGTATAGGGAATCAATCCCCAATCCCCGAAGTTGGAAAAATCATCGGGATCATTTACTCCAGCATTTTCACCGACAAACGAAGCCCACGCGCCGCTACGCACGGCAGCACCGCGCATCTTTACTTGCCGGCCTGTTGCTTGATAGCTGCTGCTGATAGGGGACGTATCGGTCTTTAAAACGATGATGCAAGTAAAACTTGAGCCTGACGGAATGCTCGCAACGATTTGTTCGGGCCTGTACGGGCACACTAATTGAGCGCCCAAATTGCACAGGCGGTCTCGAGAGGCGATTGTTTTATTGGCGGGAGTATAAAGCGTGTCCATCACGGGACGTCTCCTTGCTCGGCGGCCTGCAGCCCAATATCGACCAACTCAGCAAAGACGCGGCGCAATTGATCGCGAGAAAGATCTGCGGTAGAGAACTCGGGAACCGTATTGATGTCCAAATCCAAGACGGCGGCATTCTGTTCCGGTTGAATTTGAACGTCCCGGCTTTCACCGCTTCCGAGTGAGACGGCGTGAAGGCCAAAGGAGATCTTTACTGCATACCACGTGCACAATCGGTTGACTACGAGGCCCTGGATTCCGGTCGCGGTGTTACGCCGCCGATTCAGACGGTACATGAAATCCGACGTATCTGCACTCACGTTTACATCGTGGAGGTAGCTGTTCAAGCGACGATACGCCTCGTCTCTATTGGCAACTAGCTGCACAAGGTTCCCGGCAAATGCGAGCCGCTTGATCGGAGGACAATGCTGAATCCAGCGGCCCATTAGTTCGACAAGCCAATCACGTCTTCCGAAAACCGGCCCCAGCGTCGGAGCCGTATCGGGCAGGTTATCTACATCGACCTTGGGAGCCAAAGTCCACTTCACCCGGAAGGGGTCGATCTCCAGCGATACGGCCACGTCGCCGAAAGTACCAGCATCTTCGCGCCCTTGCGGCTTCCGAACGGACGTCTCGGGCTGATTGCCTGTAAGCTCGGTCCACCAGTTTTGATCTTGCGTCAGCGCCGATTCAACAGGAAAAGCGATTAACGTGAGATGCCGAGCACGCCATTCAGTTCGGTCCGGCAGAGGTGTTGCTTCCGAAGGCATTTGTTGACCCTTCTCCGAGCGGCGTTAGCGATGACTTTGACGACCGCTCCCGCGTCAGGTCCTTTGTGAAGCTGACCTAATCTCGCAGTACCGGCCGAGTCGCGTTATTGCGCGCAATCATCAATATAGCACAAGAATGGAGCTAAAATCCTCGCCTGGGGCGGCGACTTTTAGGGGAGCATCAGCTAATGACTCTACTATAGGCTACCTGAAAATCGGCTTCACGTCGCACGGTAGACCGGGCAATCTCCATCGATCTCGGCAAATCGGGCCTGTGGCTTGAAAGTTCTGCTTGAAATCGCGAAGGGAGACATTCTTCCGGCCAGCACAAGAAGTCGGCAAAAAAGTAAACAGATGTATAGATGCCCGTGTTCCAATCGGACTCTGATCGGAATTCTAACGCAGTGTTTCCCAGCGGCCGTTCTCGCCCGAGCGGACCGCGGCCTCGATGACTTTCATGTTAGCCACCGCGTCCTCGATCGGCGTCGCCACGGGCGAATCGTTCCGCACGGCCGCGGCGAACACCTCGCCCTGGATCGTGTATTGGTTGCAAACGTCGAACTTGATCTCCTCGACGCCCGCGGCGGTTTGCAGCGACAGCTTGCTCGGCCGGTCGGGCGGGGCGTTGAACGGGATTTCGATCTCGATGCGACCTTCGGTCCCGAAGACTTGCACGCGTTGAAAGGGCGCCAGTTGCGTGCCGCAAGTGAACGTGCCGCTGCCGTCGCCGAAATCGAGGATCGCCGAAGCCAGTCGATCGGTGCGGAAGTCGGGGTCGTATTCCACCTGGGCGAACACCCGCCGCGGTTCGCGGCCGAACAGAAATCGCGACAACGAAATCGGGTAGCAGCCGATATCCATCAGGCCGCCGCCGCCGATATCGGCCCGATTGCGGACGTCCTCGGGATTGCGATTGAAATACGAAAAGAAGCTCTGCACCGTCCGCAGCGGCCCCAGGCGGCCCTCGTCGAGGAGCCGCTTGGCCGCCGCCCACTGCGGATGATGCCGATACATGAAGGCTTCCATCAGCTTCAGCCGCGGATGCCGCCGGCCGGCGGCAACCAACTGCTCGGCTTCGACCGAACTCAACCCGATCGGCTTTTCGCAGAGCACGTGCTTGCCCGCCTCCAGGCTCTTGATCGACCAGGGCACGTGCAAATGGTTGGGCAGCGGAATGTAAACCGCGTCGATTTCGGGATCGGCCAGCAGGTCTTCATAGGAGCCGTAGGCTTTGGCCAGGCCCAGTTCGCTGGCCGCCTGTTCAGCGTGCGCCAGAGATCGCGACGCGATGCCGACCACTTCCGCCTCGCGGCACTTCTGCATGGCCGGAATCACTTTGAGCGTGGCGATCTTGGCCACGCCTAACACGCCCCAACGCAGTTTGCTCATCGCAGGGTTTTCCAAGGAAGCCTTTTTTCACGAGCATGCCCGGCAATAGCCGGCAGCCGGGCGCACCGCCTGCGTCCGGTTCTCGTGCAGACAAGCCAAGCTACCATCTTGCCGCTCAGACGGAAACTAGCGGGAAGATTTCCACGTCGACGCCCTCGCTGAACAGCGCATGGCACGGCGGCCGATCCACCTGGATGCCGTTGGCCGCCAGCAGCGACTCTTGCAAGTTTGTCGCTTGGGCCGTGCGAAGCGGGTAGGGCGAGTGGTGAACTTGGCCTCGCAGCAATCGGCCGCGGCGCATGGCGTACAGCAAGTATCGCTCGATGAGAAAATGTTCGAGCGTGCCGGGGAGCGCCCGGCCGGGCGAAGCGCCTGGTAACGGCGGGCCGATCTCGGCCGAGAGCGCAAGTTCCGCGCCTGGCTCGCCCGGCCATAACCGCCGGCTGCGATATTGCACGCGATCGCCGTCGCGGACCAACGACATCGCTGCGCGGAAGTAGTTCAAGCCCCAGAAGCGGCGAGCGATCCCTACGGCCAGCGAATTGGCCGCTTCGAGGCTGAAGAACCACACGCCCGGATCGCGGCCGCGACGGTGGACGTAGGTTCGCACGTTCGTTTCCGCAAAGGCGAAGCCCCACGGCGACCACCAGGGGCGGACGCCCGACATGCGAAACGGCACGAGGCCGACCCAGGCATCGCCTTCCCACGTGTCGAGCGAAAGCCCCGGGGGCAGCAGCCTGGCGATCGCTTCCGCCGGCAACCGCCAGTGCAAGAACAACAACTCGCGCCAGCGATGATAACCAATCGCTCGGCCCGCCGGACGGCGCGTCGGCGCCAGGCGGTCGATCTCGGAAGTGGCGAGTGACATGCGGCGATCATCCGATCGGTTAGACGACAGCGTGAACGACGCCCGTGCTGGAAGAACCGCAAGCACGGCGGGCGATTAACGCGGCCGTCGTCTACTCGAAAAACTGCCGCACGCCGATCCGCCAGCCGCCGATCCATTCCGGCAAGGCCAACTCGTCGCCGGCCGCCAGCGTGCGGCCTGGATGTTCGGCATCGTGGACGATTACGACTTCGCGCTCGGGATCGACGATGCACACGGCGAGCACGCCGGCCTTCAGGTACTCGCTGACCTTGGCCAACACGTCGGGCCAGCGATCGCTCGGCGAAAGCACCTCGAAGACCAGTTCGGGGGCGACTCCAGGATACCCGGCCGGGACCGACGTTTTCGGCAGCCGCGCGAAGCTGTAGAAAGCCACGTCGGCGCCGCGAACCGTGTCGGGGCCGCGTTCGGTGATGACGCCGGCGTCGTTAGTCACGACCCGGCCAAGGTCGCGATCGGAAACGAAGTTTCGCAATGCCGCGGCGATCGCACTGCAAACCAACCCGTGCCTGAACCCCGGCATGTTCATCATCACGATTTTTCCGCGCACGAGTTCGCTCGGCCGGCCCTGGTCGGGCAGCTTGAAATACTCTTCGGCGGTCAAGAGGGCTTCGATCGTCGCCATGCGAGGCTTGCGGGGTTTATACTGTGCCTTGTTAAGAATGAGACATGCATTAGTCGTGGGGCGGCCTTCCAGGCCGCCGGCAATTGACGGCCTGAAAGGCCGCCCCACATGCCGCTCAAGCGTCTCGTTGGCGCCCGGGTGCGGTATAGATGGACTGCGATCTGCTGCCCTCCATTATACGCCACGCGGAATGCCTCCGCATTCCGCGCGACTTTCGGATCGGATTTGCTTCTCCCAAGGCCGATTCCGGACTTCTCGCCGCCCGGCTATTCGCCTTTCGCCGGCTTAGCGTCGCCCGTGAGCTTGGCCACCAGTTCGCCCAGTTGTTCGCCGCGGGCGCTCAGCGTGACGACCTTGCCCTGGCGATCGACCAGGATCGTCGTCGGAATCGCACTGACGCCGAAATGGGTCGCCATCGGATGTTGCCAGCCCGTGGCGTCCGGATCGGTGCTGAACAGGATGGGCCAGCGAATGTGCTCCTTTTCGAGAAACTCTTCGAGCGTCTCTCGATCGTCGTCGAGGCTGATTCCGACGACGTCGAAGCCCTGGTCATGGTACTTTTCGTAGACCTCTTTGACGTTCGGCAGTTCTTCCACGCACGGGCCGCACCAAGTGGCCCAGAAATCGACCAACACGACCTTGCCCTTGTATTTCGCCCAGTCGAATTTCTTGCCGTCGACGAGCGTGCCCTTGATTTCGATCGCACTGCCGACCAGTTTCAGTTGGCGGAGGGCGCCTTCGAGCGACTCGGCCACTTGCGCAACCCGCGGGTTGTCGCTCTTGGCCAGCAGCTTGGCGACTTGCTCGTAGCACTTCAGCGCCTCGTCGTTCTTTTCTTCAGATTGGTACAAGCTGCCGGCGGCCCTGGCCAACGACGGGGCGTTGAGGACGATTTGCAGATCCTCGCTCTCGGCAAAGCGCACGGCCAACGCGCGAGCCGTATCGGCCAGTTCGGCGCGTTCTTGGGTTTGTTGCGCGAGCTGCCAGACCGCACCCACCAAGGGCAACATCTGCACGTCGAGCTTGGTCGTGGCGATAAAATCCATGCCCTTGGCGACGAACGCCTTGACGTCCTTCTTTTCAGAAACGTCGATATCCGCAGCTACCTTGAACAGGCGATAGTACTTGCCCACCGCAACAATGGCCGGCTGCTTGTCGTTTTCGAGTTTCGTCGCCAGCGCTTCGAGCTTTTTGCCGGCATCCTCGTCGCCCAGGCTGTTGAGCATCGCCAAGGCGCCCAACTCGGCTCGCAGCGCCGCGATGGTCGTCTTTTCGTCAGGCTTGGCGGCGATGATCTTTTCGGCGGCGGCGAGGATGTTGTTCTGAATCCGGCGCGTGTCGTCCATGCGAGCCGCGCGGCTGCTGCCTTTGGCCTCGGTCGCCCGCATTTTATCGATGTACTCGAGCAGCTCATCGGGCGAACCGTCGGGAACTTGGTCCGACTTGGCGCCGGCGGCCGGTTTGGTCGATTTCGCTTTCTTCGGCTCTTCGGCGCGCAGGCTGAGAGGAGCCAGTACGATGGCCGCGGCGACGGCCAACGACGGTGCAAAGGACAGCCCGCGACGAAGGGATTGCGACATAAACTTATGCCTTTTAAGCGGAATAGGATTGACACGATCTCTCACAGCAAGCTACCCGAGCAGCCGGTGGTTTGCAATTCAAGGCGCCGCAGAGTCGCGCCAACCGCGGAGTCGGCGTCCCTACTCCTGCCCGCTGCCGGCAATGCTGCGGCCGCCGTCCACCGGCAGGCAAACGCCGGTCACGAACTCATTTTCCAGCAAAAAGCGGACCGCATCGGCGACGTGCTCGGGCGAGCCGGCGCGCTTCAGCAAAGTTCCCGCAATCGCCGCGGCGCGTGCGGCTTCCGGCAAATCGTCGGGCAGCATCGCCGGCCCCGGCAGCACCGCGTTGACGCGCACCCGAGGATTGCGATGGGCCAGCTCAACGGCGAACATGCGGGTTAGCGTGGGAATTGCCCCTTTGGAGGGGAAGTAAGCCGGGTAGTTCAGATAAGGCCGGGCGATCGCCCAATCGCCCAAATTGACGATGGCGCCACCCGTCGGCTGAGCGGCCATCGCCAGCCCGACGTGCTGGCAGCAGAGGAACGTGCTCAGTACGTTGGCGTCGAAATGGCGCCGGACGTCGTCGGCCGTCACCTCTTCGAGCGGCTTGGAGATCCAAATGGCCGCGCAATTCACCAGCGCATCGACGCGGCCGAACTGCGCCAGGGCTTCGCGCGTCATCTCGCGCACGGCATGCTCGTCAGCAAGATCGGCTGCGACGACGCTCGCTTCGGCGCCCGAGCGTCTGAGTTCTTCGGCGGTCGCTTCGGCGGCAGCCACGGAGCGATGTGCGTGCAAAATCACCCGGTAGCCGCGGGCCGCCAGACTTCGCGCCACGCAATTGCCGATCCGCGGCGCGCCGGCGCCCGTCGCCAACGCGACGCGCCGCTGTTCGTTGTCCCGACTGTTCGACATTGGTTCGCTGCTGTTTCAGGCGTTCTCGCTGGTCCAACCTAAGGAGGGCCGGGCGCCCTCGCCCGACCAACCAACAAAAGGAGGGCCGGGCGCCCTCGCCCGACCAACGAACCTTTTTCAAGTCTTTCGGCGCGTGCCACCGCCCTGCGATCACTTCTCTTTCGCTTGTTCGGCTTTCTCCTGCGCCTTGCGCTGGCGGTAGTCAGCCAACACGCCTTCGGGGTCGTCGTTGAACAAGTCGCGGCAGCCGGTGCAGCAGACGAGATACGCCTTGCCTTGATACTGGACTTCGATCGTTCCCAGCCCGCCGGTGACGACGCAGTCGGGCTGCGACGAGCCTTTGGCGAACGAACTGCCTTGCCGCGTGTAGCCGACTTCCGAAAGCCGCGTGTATCGGTCGCCGCCGGCGAGCCTGCGTTCGTAGAGCATCAACAGCCGGTCGCCGTCGGCCACCGTGCGAAGCGAAATCCGATCGGGCGGCGGCGCTGCGTCCTTGGCTTCCTCCTGCGTCTTGCCGCGCTCGGCCGCCAGCACGAGTTGCTCCTTGTCGTCGACGCGGCCGACGAAGCGGTCTTCGGTCTCGCCGTCCGGGCGTGTGGCGATCAATTCGAACAGGCCCGGCTTGTCGCCGGCTCGCAAGCGTCCTGAGCGATAATATTTGCCCTCGGGCGACTCGAAGACGAGCGCGGCCCGATCGCCGTCGAAGTTCCAGGTCCAATTGGCCTTTTCGGTCCAGGCCCCTTGATTCGAGCCGCGGCGCACCTGGCCCACGCCGCGCCAGCCGCCGACGTATACCTGCAGCGGCGCCAGGGCTTGCTTGTCGGCCTGGATGCGGTCGGAGTTCTTGAGATCGGCGTCCGCGGCGCCCAACAGCAGCGCCGCCGCGGTCAGCAAGCCGAGTTGCCGCCAACGTGTACGATGAGAGCGAGCAATCATGGACAAACCTCTTTCGCATCCCTCTCCCCTGGGAGAGGTCAGGTGAGGGCGAGTCAAAGTGCGGAACTCGTTCTTCGCTCGATCCATAGTATAACCGACCGACTGAACGGTTCCGCATCCTGAGTCCGGAATTCGCCGCTCCGCCCAGCTCTTGCCTTTTGCCTGGCTTGCCGCCGATTCGGCGTTGTCGCTCTTCGCGCCCTTCGTTACACTCTCGCGTCGCTTTCGGCGGAGCGGCTGATTGAACGTTCTCGTCTTTTAGCAGGCCGGTATTTTCGATCGATGTCTGAGGGCGCCTCTCACGCGGAACGCGCACGACCGGAGGGTGAGCTTTCGCCGCCGCACGCGCACGAGATGCAGGCGCCGCAGGCAAACGGCCGCGAAGCGCCCAATGCCGGCCGATTTGGGCGTTTAACCTGGCTTGTGCCGCTGGCCGGGGTGCTGTTGGCCGGTGCCGCGCTGCGGCTCGTGGCGGCCGACGATATGGAATACAAGGCCGACGAGAAGTGGACCTTCGACCAGACGCAGCCGTCTTCCGACCGTTCGTTCCCCTGGCTCGGCATGCCGTCGAGCGCCGGCATGGACAATCCGGGCATGAGCGTCTGGGTGTTCATGGCCTTGGGCAAACTGTTGGGCGTCGACGACCCGGTGAGCCTGGCCCGCGCAGTGCAATGGCTCAACGTGGCGGCGATCTTGCTGCAAGTAGCGTTCGCCTGGCGGTGCGTGCCTTGGCCCGATCGTGAATTCTGGCTCTGGTCGGCCGCGTTTCTGTGCGTAAACCCGCTGGCGGTCTTGTTTCACCGCAAGATCTGGCCTCCTTCGGTGCTGCCGATCTTCATCGTGGCGCTGTTGATCGCCTGGTGGTTTCGCCAGCGGCCGTGGGCGGCTTTTGCCTGGGGCCTCGTCGGCGCGGCGATCGGACAGATCCACATGAGCGGTTTTCACTTCGCTGCCGCGGCCGTGCTTTGGACCTGGTGGTTCGGCGACAAGCGCACGGCCTGGAAGAGTTGGACCGCGGGCAGCGTGCTGGGCGTTCTGCCGATGATTCCCTGGCTGAAGTACCTGATCGCCACCCACGGTTCGCGGCCGTCTGCCAACGTCAAATGGGAACACCTTTTCGAAGCCAAGTTCTGGCTCCGCTGGTTCAGCGAACCGTTCGGCTGGGGCGCCGACTACGCGCTCGGCGACGATTTTCGCGATTTTCTCTCGCAGCCGATCGTCGCCGGGCAGGCGACCTGGCTCGTCGGCTTACTGCACGTCGCGGCGATCGCTTCGGCCGTCGGGCTGCTGGTGCGCATCTATCGCCAGCGGGGCACTCTGTTCGGCGCCGCCGCGCGGGTCCAAGTGCGATTGCCCACGGTGATGGCGCAAGATTTCGCGCTGTGGGGTTACGGCATCCTGCTCACGCTAACGTTGACGCCGATCCACTGCCATTACATGCTCATCGCCTACCCGATGGAATTCCTCTGGCTGGCGCGAATGGCGCTCGGGGCGCAGCCCGATCGCTCGCGGCGGGCCATGATCGGCCGCGCGCTGTTGGCCGGCATGTGCCTGGTGCAGCTTTTGATCTCGGCCAGCTTTCTGGGCTACATCCACGTCAAGCAACGGATCGACGGCGACTACGGAGTGGTCTATCGAGCCCAAGTCGAGCGGCAGCCGTTGAGGTAGCGTCGCGAATCTCGTCGCGGCGGCAAGATTTGATTCGAAAAACTCAAGACATCGGATTGCTGCGTCGGTCGACGCTTGCGACAAAGTAGCAGGCACACTCCTGTGTGCCGTCGCCGGCGCTGCAATGGCGGCCAACGGTAGCGTCGGTTACGGCACATGGAATGTGCCTACTACTTTCACTTGCGGCTCCGCCGCGTCATGCTTTCGTATCGAGCACGATTTCGCTGCGCTCGATCGCCGAGAGAAACTGCCGGTTGCTTTCCAGCAAGCTCGGCAGTTCCGCCATTTCGGCCAGCGTGTACCAATGCACCGATTCGACTTCGGCCGGTGATGGTCGAGGAATCGCTTCGGCGGCCAAATCGGCCTGCCACCAGGCCAGCTCGACGTTCCAAGGCGTGACGCTCGACCAAAGCCGCCGCAGCGGGCGGACCTCGACTTGCAACTCTTCGCGCAACTCGCGCACGAGCGCCTCTTCTTCTGATTCGCCCGGCTCGATGCCGCCGCCCGGAAAGCAGAACGCCCCCGGCGCCACGACTATTTGCGAGCGGCGAATCACCAGTAAGGCGCCCGAGCGTTCAATCACCGCGACCGCCCCGCGCCGCCGCGGGTCGACGTTGCTCGACGCGCTGGCAGACGGGTCGCAAGGTTGTGAATCGAGAGGGCGGGGCATAGCACGATTGTAAGGTGAATCTTGCCATCACCGATAGCGCGATCGGTTAAACTTGACTTTGCTCCGCCAGCCGGTTAGCCTGATTCAACTGGTCAGACCAGTTGGACGGGCAGACGTAGGGCGGCTGGATTTCACCCAGAGGCGTGACAATGGCGGATCGATTGGGTCGAAGACTCGGCGGCGTGCTGGCGGCGTGGCTGCTGCTGGCGCCGGGCGCCGCGCTGGCGGCCGACGAAGATTTGTTTCGCGAGCGGGTGGCGCCGATCTTCGAAAAACACTGCCTGCGCTGCCACGGCCAGAAGGTCGAAGGGGGTTTGTCGCTGTTGTCGGCCGAGAAGCTTGCGGCCGGCGGCGACAGCGGGCCGGCCGTCGAGCCAGGCAAGCCGGATGATAGCCTGCTCATCGAGATGGTCAGCGGCGAGAAGCCCGAGATGCCCAAGGGCGGCAAGCGACTGGCTGAGGAAGAAATTGCCGTATTACGGCAGTGGATCGCCGCAGGCGCCCGTTGGCCGCAAGATTTCTCCTTCGACCTGGCGAAGCCCTGGTGGTCGCTGGCGCCGCTCAAACGCTCGCCAATTCCGGCGGTGAAAAACGCCGCTTGGCCGCGCACGCCGGTCGACGCCTTCATTCTTAAATCGCTCGAAGACAAGAACCTCGCGCCGTCGGCCGAGGCCGATCGCCGCACGCTCATTCGCCGGCTGACGTTCGATCTGCACGGCCTGCCGCCGACGCCCGAGGAGATCGACGCCTTCGAACAAGACGCTTCGCCGCGGGCCTACGAAGACCTGGTCGATCGGCTGCTGGCGTCGCCGCGCTATGGCGAGCGTTGGGGCCGGCATTGGCTCGACGTGGTCCACTTCGGCGAGTCGCACGGCTACGACAAGGACAAGCCGCGCGAAAACGCCTGGCCCTATCGCGATTACGTGATCTCGGCCCTCAATGCCGATACGCCTTACGGCCGCTTCATCGAAGAGCAACTGGCCGGCGATGTGCTGTTTCCCGAGCGGCCGCAGGCGATCGCCGCGACCGGCTTCATTTCGGCCGGGCCGTGGGATTTCGTCGGTCACGTCGAGCTGCGTGAAGGGACCGTCGACAAAGACATCGCCCGCTCGAACGACCGCGACGACATGGTCGCCAACGCGGCTTCGACCTTTCTGAGCCTCACGGTCCATTGCGCCCGCTGCCACGATCACAAGTTCGATCCGATCACGCAAGCCGACTACTACCGCTTGCAAGCCGTGTTCGCCGGCGTCGACCGGGCCGACCGGCCTTACGACCCTGATCCGCAGCTTGCTGCCCGGCGCCGCGAACTGGCTGAAAAGAAGAAATCGCTCGAGGCTCGGCAAAAGGAGTTGAGCGACTCGCTCGCCCGCGTGACCAGCCCCGAGATCGCGTCAATCGATGCAAAAGTCGAGGAACGCCAAAAGCAAGTTGCCGCCGTACGCGAACCCCCGCAGCCCAGCGGGACGCTCGGCTATCACAGCCAGATCGTGCCAACGCCGGACGCGACCAAGTGGGTGCAGGTCGACTTGGGCCGCGCGATCACGATCGATCAGGTGATCCTCGTGCCGGCGCACGTCGTCTACGGCGGCCATCCAGGCCCAGGGTTTGGCTTTCCGCCGCGGTTCAAGGTTGATTTGTCAAACGATCCGACCTTTGCCGCGGCCGATTGCCTGGCCGACGAGACGCGGGCCGACTATCCGCATCCCGGCGACACGCCCTACGCGATCGACGCGGCCGGCAAATCGGGCCGCTATATCCGCGTCACGGCCACGAAGCTCTGGAAGCGGACCGACGATTGGATCTTTGCGCTTTCGGAATTGCTCGCGCTGTCCGCCGGGCGAAATGTGGCCGCCGGCGCGGTGGTGACTTCGCTCGATTCGATCGAAGCGCCGCCGAATTGGGCGATGAAGAATTTTGTCGATGGCGGCGGCAGCCAACAAAAACTGCTCGATGCCGATGGCAATCTCACCGAGCGGCAGCGGTTGGCTTTGGAACTCGGCCGCCTGGCCGCGCGGCGCCATAAGTTGGCGCTGGCAGCGCTCGACGCCGCGGTCGGCTCGCAGTTGAACGAGATCGCGCGGCAGTTGAGCGAAGTCGAAAGCGGGCGGGCCGCCCTGCCGCCGCAAGAAATGGTCTACGCTGCGGCCAGCGAATTTCCAGCCAACGGCAGCTTCAAGCCGGCCCAAAAACCGCGGCCTGTCTACCTGCTGGCTCGCGGCGACGTGCGCAGCCCGAAGGAATTGATGCAACCCGGCGCCGTGGCTTGCGTGTCAGGCCCGAGCGCCGAGTTCGCCTTGTCCGATCCGGACAACGAAGGCCAGCGCCGCGCGGCCTTGGCCCGCTGGCTGTCGGACCCGAGCAACGTGCTGGTGCGGCGGTCGATCGTCAACCGCGTCTGGCAGTATCATTTTGGCCAGGGGCTGGTCGATTCGCCCAGCGATTTTGGCCGGATGGGCGGATTGCCGAGCCATCCGGATCTGCTCGAATGGCTCTCCCGGTGGTTCATGGATCACGGCGAGTCGCTCAAGTCGCTGCACCGGCTGCTCTTGACGAGCGCCGTCTATCGCCAGTCGTCGGCCGACAACGCGGAGTTCGCCAAGTTCGACTCGGGCAATCGGCTGCTGTGGCGGATGAATCGCTTGCGGCTCGACGCCGAGTGCATTCGCGACTCGATGCTCTATGTCGCCGGCCAACTCGACGAGCGGATGGGCGGGCCGTCGGCGAAGCAGTTCTATTTCAAGGACGATCACTCGCCCGTTTACGACTACGAGCGGTTCGATTTCGACAGCCCGCTGGCCGCACGCCGCAGCGTGTATCGGTTCATCGTCCGTAGCGTGCCCGACCCCTTCATGGAGTCGCTCGACTGCGCCGATCCGTCGATTTTGACCCCCAAGCGCAACGTGACGCTCACTTCGCTGCAAGCGCTGGCGTTGCTCAATAACACATTTTGCGTGAAGCAGGCCGAACATCTGGCCGAGCGCGTCGGCCGGCAAGCCGCCGGCGCCGCCGAGCAAATCGAGGCCGCGTACTTGCTAGCGCTCGGCCGGCGCCCGACGGCCGAAGAGAGCGCGCTGCTCGCCGGCTACGCCCAAAAGTTCGGCTTGGCGAATGCTTGCCGGCTGATCTTCAACAGCAACGAATTCATGTTCATCGATTGAGGAATTGCGGCGATGCCGAAATTGCAACGGTGGAAATCAACGAGCGGGGACAACGAATGGTGCGCGGCCGCCACCTTTTACGTAGCCCAGGCATTTATGCCTGGGACTTGGTTCAACGGGCGCCCTTTTTTCCCGATTGGCGCCTCGCAGCCGCCAACGGCGGCTGCGAGGCGCCAATCGGGCGACGGTAAGACGGTTGGCGGAACTTCGCAGATCCCAGGCATAAATGCCTGGGCTACGTAAAAGTCTAGTCCTCGGAGTCTGTTGGTGAATACATGTAGAACACCGAACGTGAATGGTCGATCCACCTGGGCATCGCTGCGCTCTGCCCCAGGCACCCTGGAACAGCTTGGCGGCCGGCGAGAATTCCTCTGGAAACTCGGCGGCGGATTGGGCGGCATTGCGCTGGCTCATTTACTCGGGCAAAACGGCTTGCTGGCCGAAACCGGGGCCGATCCCCAAACCGATCTCAACGGCGGCCTGCACCACCCGGCCCGGGCCAAGCGCGTGGTGCAACTGTTCATGTCGGGCGCTGCCAGCCAGTGCGACCTGTTCGATTACAAGCCGGAGTTGATCAAGCGGCACGGCCAGCCGTTCGATCCGGGCGAGAAGGTCGAGCTGTTTCAGAGCAGCCCCGGCGCTTGCCTGAAAAGCCCCTGGGACTGGAAGCAATACGGCCAGTGCGGCAAGTGGATGAGCGATCTCGTGCCGGAACTGGCCAAGTGCGTCGACGAGATGGCGTTCGTCCATTCGATGGTCTCCAAGTCGAACGTTCACGGACCGGCGACGTTCATGCAGAACACCGGCTTCGTCCTGCCGGGCTTCCCGAGCATGGGCGCCTGGGTGGCTTACGGCTTGGGCAGCATGACCGAGAACCTGCCGACCTTCGTCGTGCTGCCCGACTCGCGCGGCTTTGCCCCCAACGGTCCAGGCAATTGGAGCGCAGGCTTTCTGCCGGCCGCGCATCAGGGGACGATGGTCCGGCCCGGCGCCAAGAACCCGATCGCCGATTTGTTCCCGCCGAAGGAGGCCGAGTTCATCACCGCCGAAAGCGACGCGGCCGGCCTGGACGCGCTCAAGCAACTCAACCGCCGGCATTTGCAGGGCCGCGAGGGCGATTCGCGGCTCGACGCGCGGATCGCTTCTTATGAGCTGGCGGCGCGGTTGCAGCTCAGTGCGCCCGAGGTGCTCGATCTCGCACAAGAGACCGAGACGACGAAGCGGCTGTACGGCCTCGATCAGCCGGCGACCGAGGATTTCGGCCGCAACTGCCTGGTGGCTCGGCGGCTGTTGGAGCGGGGCGTGCGGTTCGTGCAGGTTTGGAGCGGCGCCGACAACGGCTTCCCGCGGCGCAACTGGGACAGTCACGAAGACATCGCCAAGGACCACGGCGACATGGGCCTGAGCATGGACCGGCCGGCCGCGGCGCTCGTTCAAGACCTGCGGGCTCGCGGCATGCTCGACGACACGATCGTGATCTGGACCACCGAGTTCGGCCGCATGCCCTGCGCTCAGGGCAAAGGCCGCGACCACAATCCGTTCGCCTTCACCTCCTGGCTGGCCGGCGGCGGCGTCCGCGGCGGCGCCAGCTACGGCGAAAGTGACGAGTGGTCGTACAAGGCCGCCGTACACCCTTGCTATTGCTACGATCTGCACGCCACGGTGCTGCACCTGTTGGGCATCGATCACGAGCGGCTTACCTTCCGCAACAACGGCATCGACCGCCGCTTGACCGACGTTCACGGCAGGGTGATTCACGAGCTGGTGGCGTAAGTCCTACTCAGCGGACGTCGCTCGCCAGGGCGCTGCGAGATTCGCACGCAACCGACTATCGGCGGAAACCGGACCAACGGGCGCGCCATCCCCTGCTTCGCCCAGCGGGCGTGTTGTGACGCGAGCGGTTTTTCGCTTGCCGAGAGTGCTAGGGGACGAACCGGACCGCGATGCCGTCCGCCGGGGCGGGCGGCGTGTTGCGATACTCGTCCGTGTCGATGATCTCGACCTGGATGTCGCGCTGCGTGGCGCCGGTCCGCATCTGCGCCAGCATGTTGTTCAGTTCGGTTGAATCTGGCGCCCGCTGCAAGTATTGCTGGTAGAAGCCGTCAATCAGGTTCGTGAAGTTCTCGTCGCTTTGGGTGAAGCCAAGCACGACCTGGTCCTCGGTTTCGAGATGCTGGTCGAGTTGGTATTCCCAGAAGCTTAGACCCAGCGAGTCGGCTGGGCGGTTCAGCAGCCGTTGGTATAAAGCCTGAATCCAGTCGGCGTTCGTTCCGCCGGCCGATTGGAAGAACTCGGGAGAACTGATCATGCCGGCGATCACGTTTTCCGGACCTCCGTCGCGCTTCCATACCTGGTCGCGCCAGTAGTCCAAGCCGGAGGCGTCGGGCGAACGCAACAAGAAATCGTGATAATACTGCTCGATAATCGGATCGAGCCGTTCGTTGCTTTCGAAGATGCCTTGTGCGACCTCGCTGTACGGGGCGCCGTTTTGAATCTGGTTCGTCCAGTACGCCAAGCCGGCGTCTTCGGCTTCGCGGTGGAGCACCTGTTCGTAGAGCTTGTCGACGATGCTCGCTTCGTAGGAAATGACCCGGACGGTCACGATCCCGCTGTTGGCCAGCCCGTCGCTGGCCTGGTACGTGAACTCGTCGAGGCCGGCAAAGTCGGCGCCTTTCGCGTAGGTGAACGAACCGTCGGCGTTCAGCGTCAACGTGCCGTGGGCCGGACCGTCAACCAGATGCGCCGTGAGCGCGTCGCCGTTGGGATCGCTGTCGTTGGCGAGCACGCCCCCCGCGAGGGACGCGCTGCTGGAACTGTTGCTCAACACGAACGTGTCCGCCTGGGCGACCGGCGCGCCGTTGACGGTGATGCGAAAACTCTGCGGGGCCGACGTATCGACGCCGCCGTGGGCCGTGCCGCCGTCGTCTTTGAGCGCCAGGCTGATCGTGGCCGTGCCCGAGACGCCGGGGGCGGGCGTGAACGTCAGGGCCCCGGTGGCCGGATCGACCGAGGGCTGAACCGCAAACAGCGAGGGATTGGTATTACCGGCGAGTTGGAAACTGAGCGTTTGTCCCGCTTCGTTGGCCGGGCCGGGGGAAACGCCCGTCGCCCAGCCCGCGACGACGACGGCGCCGGCGTCTTCCGGTACGCGCTGGTCGGCGCCTTTGATGAAGACCGGCGGCTGATTCACGGCATTGACCGTGACGGTAAAAACATCGTCGACTTTGGCGCCCGAATCGTCGACCGCTCGCAGATCGAGCTGCGCCGCGCCGAATTGGTCTTTGAACAGGTGCAAGGCGAGCATGCCGTTGGACAGCGTGGCGCCGACCAGGCTGCCGTTGTCGTTGCCCGCCAGCGACACGGTTAGATGGTCGCCGTTGGGAATATCGACGTCGTCGAACACCCCTGCCACGTTCAGCATTACGTCGGCGGCGTTCTCGTCGAGCGTCAAATTCGCCACCGGCGCCGCCACGGTCGGGGCGTGATTCACCGGGTTGACCACGATTTCGAACGTTTGCGGCGACGATGCATCGACGCCGCCGTTGGCCGTGCCGCCGTCGTCGTGCAAGGTTACGGTGACATTGGCCGTGCCCGGCGTGTGCAAAGCAGGCGTGAACGTCAGATTGCCCGCCGCATCGATCGCCGGACCGGCCGAGAACAGCCCTGGGTTGTCGGTGCTGACGACGAAGTCGACCGTCTGGCTCGATTCGTTGGGCCCGGCGCTGACGTTCGCGGCCCAAGAGACGAAGGTCTGCGGGCCGGAATCCTCATCGACCGTTTCATCCGGCCCGGCCTGGAAGCTCGGCGCCTGGTTGACCGGGTTGATCGTGATCGTAAAGGTTTGCGAAGCCGACGTATCTTGGCCGCCGTTGGCCGTGCCGCCGTCGTCGTGCAGCGTGACGGTGACGTGGGCTACACCGCTGATATTGGCGGCTGGCGCGTAGCTCAGGGCGCCGGTCGGGTCGATCGCAGGTTGCACGGAAAACAGCGCCGAGTTGTCGCTGGAAACCTGGAAATCGAGCGTCTGGCCCGTTTCGAAGGCGCCTTGGCTGATGTTCGTGGCCCAGGAAGCGACCGTTTGCGCCGGAGCGTTTTCGTCGGCCGCCTGGTCGGGTCCGACGGTGAAGCTGGGCGGCTGATTGACGAAGTTGACGGTGATCGTGAAGGTCTGCGGGGCCGACGTATCGACGCCGCCGTTGGCCGTGCCGCCGTCATCGTGCAATTGCACGGTGACGTGGGCGACTCCGAACGCATGCGCGGCAGGCGCGTAAGTGAGCGTGCCGTTGGCGTCGATCGCGGGCGGAGTTGCGAAAAGCGAAGGATTGTCGTTCGAGACCAGGAAGTTCAATGTTTGGCCCGTTTCATTCGGCCCGTCGCTGATGCTCGTCGCCCAGCCGGCAACTGCCTGCGGACCAGAGTCTTGATTCACCGACTGGTCCGCCCCGGCGGTGAAGCTGGGCGGGTCGTTCACGGCGTTGACCGTAATCGTGAAGGTCTGCGGGGCCGAGGTGTCGACCCCGCCGTTGGCCGTGCCGCCGTCGTCGTGTAACTGCACGGTGACGTGCGCGACGCCGTTGGCGTTGGGCGCCGGCGTGTAAGTCAACGCTCCGCTGACAGGATCGATGGAAGGTCCGGCCGAGAACAGGCTGGAGTTGTCGGTGCTAACCAGGAAGTTCAGCGTTTGCGTCGCCTCGTTCGGTCCGGCGCTGATGCTCGCGGCCCAGCCGGAGACGCTCTGCGGCCCGGCGTCTTCGTTCACGGTTTGGTCGCCGCCGGCCGTGAAACTCGGGGCGTCGTTGACCTGGTTGATCGTAATCGTGAAGACTTGCGGCGCCGACGTATCGACGCCGCCGTTGGCCGTGCCGCCATCGTCGTGCAGCATCACGGTGACGTGCGCCACGCCATAGGCGTTCGGCGCCGGAGCGTACGCCAGCGTTCCGCTGGCAGGGTCGATGGCCGGCTGCGAGGAGAACAACGCGCTGTTGTCGGAACCGACCTGGAAGTCAAGCGTCTGGCCGGTTTCGTTCGGCCCGTCGCTGATGTTCGTCGCCCAGCCGGCAACGGTCTGCGGCGCGGAGTCTTCGTTCACGGTTTGATCGGCGCCGGCCGTGAAGCTGGGCGGATCGTTCACCGGATTAACGGTGATCGTAAACGTCTGCGGCGACGAGGTGTCGACGCCGCCGTTGGCCGTGCCGCCATTGTCGTGCAGCACCACCGTGACGTGGGCCACGCCGTAGGCGTTGGGCGCCGGCGTATAGGTCAACGTGCCGCTCGCATCGATCGCCGGCTGCGCCGAGAACAGCGAGTTGTTGTCGTAACTGACCAGGAAGTTCACCGTCTGGCTCGCTTCGTTCGGCCCGGCGCTGACATTCGTCGCCCAGCCGGCGACCGTTTGCGGCCCGGCGTCTTCGTCAATGGTCTGGTCGGCGCCGGCCGTGAAGCTCGGCGGTTCATTGACCGGGTTGACCGTGATCGTGAAGGTGACGGGCGCCGAGGCGTCGACGCCGCCGTTGGCCGTGCCGCCGTTATCGAAGAGTTGAACCGTGACGTGCGACACGCCGTTCATGTGCGGGGCCGCTTGATAGGTCAGGATGCCGTTCGCGTCGAGCGACGGTTGCAGCGAGAACAACGCGGGATTGTCGGAGC
The DNA here is from genome assembly GCA_035532215.1 of Pirellulales bacterium. Taxonomy (GTDB): domain Bacteria; phylum Planctomycetota; class Planctomycetia; order Pirellulales; family JAICIG01; genus JAICIG01. The sequence continues at coordinate 19,444 of DATKRK010000108.1, forward strand.
TGACCTGGAAATGCACCGTCTGGCTCGATTCGTTCAGCGGCCCGGCGGAAATGTTCTTCGCCCAGCCGACCACGATTTCTTCGCCGGAGTTTTCGTTGATCGTTTGATCGGCGCCAGCCGTAAAACTGGGCGGCTGATTGACGAAGTTGACCGTGATCGTGAACGTCTGCGGGGCCGACGTATCGACGCCGCCGTTGGCCGTGCCGCCATTGTCGTGCAGCACGACCGTGACGTGGGCCACGCCGTTGGCGTTGGGCGCCGGCGTGTAGGTCAAATCGCCCGTCGCCGGGTCGATGGACGGCTGCGAGGAAAACAGCGAGCTATTGTCGGAACTGACGATGAAGTTCAGCGTCTGGCCGGCTTCGTTGGCCGGACCCGCACTGATGTTGGTCGCCCAGCCGGCGACCGTTTGAGCGCCGGCGTCTTCGTTCACCGTCTGGTCGGCGCCGGCCGTGAAGCTGGGCGGCTGATTCACGACAGAGAGCGTGATGGCGAAGGTTTGCGACGCCGAGGTATCGACGCCGCCGTTGGCCGTGCCGCCATTGTCGTGCAGCACGACCGTGACGTGGGCCACGCCGTTGGCGTTCGGCGCCGGCGTGTAGGTCAAGTTGCCGTTGGAATCGATCGCCGGTTGAACGGAAAACAGCGACGTGTTGTCGTCGCTGGCTTGAAAATCGACCGTCTGGCTCGCTTCGTTCGGTCCCGGGCTGATGTTCGTCGCCCAGCCAGAGACCGTCTGCGGCCCTGCGTTCTCCATCACGCTCTGATCGCCGCCGGCGGTAAAGCTAGGCGGCTGATTGACGAAGTTGACCGTGATCGTGAAGGTTTGCGGGGCCGACGTATCGACGCCGCCGCTGGCCGTGCCGCCGTTGTCGTGCAGTTCGACCGTGACGTGGGCCACTCCGAAAGCGTTCGGCGCCGGCGTGTAGGTCAAATCGCCCGTGGCCGGATCGATGGAGGGCTGCGCGGAAAACAGCGCGCTATTGTCGGAACTGACCAGGAAGTTCAACGTTTGCCACGATTCGTTGGCCGCCCCTGGGCTGATGTTGGTCGCCCAACCGGCGACCGTTTGAGCGCCGGCGTCTTCGTTCACCGTCTGGTCGGCGCCGGCGGTGAAGCTGGGCGGCTGATTCACCGTGGTGATCGAAATGGCGAAGATTTGCGGCGCCGAATTGTCGATGCCGCCGTTGGCCGTGCCGCCATTGTCGTGCAGCACCACCGTGACGTGGGCGATGCCGTTGGCGTCCGGCGCCGGGGTATAGGTCAGTTTGCCGTTGGAATCGATCGCCGGCTGGACGGAGAACATCGACGGATTATCGTCGCTGACTTGAAAATCGACCGTCTGGCTCGCTTCGTTCGGTCCCGGGCTGATGTTCGTCGCCCAGCCAGAGACCGTCTGCGGCCCCGCGTTCTCGAGGACGCTCTGATCGCCGCCGGCGGTAAAGCTGGGCGGCTGATTGACGAAGTTGACCGTGATCGTGAAGGTTTGCGGCGCCGACGTATCGACCCCGCCGTTGGCCGTGCCGCCGTTATCGTGCAACTCGACGGTGACGTGCGCCACGCCGCTGGTATTGGCCGCCGGGGTGAACGTCAAGTTTCCGGACGGATCGATCGCGGGTTGCGCCGCAAACAACGATGCATTGTCGGACGTCACGATGAAGTTCAGCAACTGACCGCTTTCGTTCGGCGGCCCGGCGCTGATGTTCGTGGCCCAGGCATTCGCGGTCTGGGCGCCGGCGTTCTCGTTGACCGTCTCGTCCGGGCCCTCGGTGAAGCTCGGCGCCTGGTTGATCGGGTTGATCGTGATCGAGAAGGTCTGCGAAAACGTATCGCCGCCGCCGCCGGCCGTGCCGCCGTTGTTCTGCAGCGTGAGCGTTACATGGGCGACCCCCGACGCGTCGGCGGCAGGAGCATACGTTAACGTTCCGGTGGCCAGGTCGATTGCCGGCTGTGTTGCAAACAACGCATTGTTGTCGTTGCTGATGGTGGTTGTAAGCACTTCGTTTGATTCGCCGGCCGGCCCGGCGACGATACTCGAGATAAATCCGGGCGCGGTCTGAGGTCCGGAGTTTTCGAGCACCTGCTGCGTCGGTCCCGCAATCGTAAAGCTGGGGGCCGAATTGACCGACGAGGCGAGCCCGGCCGTGCCGAGTTTCAGCACGAAAATATCTCGGTCGCCCGAGGCGCCGACATTGAACGTACCCGGCGGCGGGCTGAAGTTGGCCGGGCCTTCGGAAACGCCCGTCGCGTAGACATTGCCTGCCGCGTCGACGGCGATCGCCGTGCCTTGATCTTCTCCCGAACCGCCGAACTGCTCCGCGCTGACATAGGCGCCGTTTTTGTCCAACTTCGAAATATAGATGTCGTAGCTGGCGCCGATCGCGGTCAAATTCGCCGCCGGAGATCCGGCGGGATTGAAATTGAGCGTTTGGGCGAACTCACCCGTGGTGTAGACGTTGCCTTGCTGATCGACGGCGATGCCATAACCCTCGACGTCGTAGCCGCCGCTGCCGGGCAGGAGGGCTTTTCCCCAAACGAAGCGACCGCTGTTGTCGAGCTTCGAGATGAACGTGGCGTTGGAGCCGTATGCGGTCAGATCCGTGGCACTGGTCGGATCGAGTTGGAGAGTCCCATTGAATCTTCCCGTCGAATAGACGTTGCCCGCCGCGTCGATTGCGATGCGGTTGAGCGGATTCGTGATGCCCAGCGGAGAGGGGCCGCTCGAGACGGAACTCGCGAGCGCATCGGCCCACGCGACGCTGCCGTCGGACGAATTCAATTTCGCCACGAAGTCGGTCGTGGAGGATCCGCTGAGCGTAAAGGTTCCGAGTTGCACGGACGAACCAAAAGTTCCCGTCAGAATCGGATTTCCGCCCGGATCGATCGCCACGGAGTCGGCGCCGTCGTATTTGCCGGCGGCGCCGAAATGCTCCGCCCAAATCGGCGTGCCGTCGGGGCCGTACTTGACGGCGAAGATGTCGTCGCTGCCCGTGGCGGTCAGCGTCGTGGCGGTCGGCACGGTGTTGATGGTCGAAGTTCCCGAGAAAGCGCCGACCACGTAAGCATTGCCCAACTCGTCGACCGCCATGCCGACCGAATTGTTCGCCGCTCCGCCGATCACCGATTTCGCCCACAGCGTATTGCCGTCGCCGTCCAGCTTCCACAAGAAGGCCGTGCCGGAAGACGCAGCGATCACGGTCGAGCCGAAGGTCGTCTGACCGGTGATCGAGCCGGAGACGTAGACGTTGCCCAGCGCGTCGAGCTGCAGTTTGGGTCCGTATTGCCAGAACGAACTTACAGCCTGCCGCACCCAGATCAGCGCGCCGCCCGGCGAGTACTTCGCCACGAAATCATTATTCGCTCCCGTGGACAGCGTCACCGCGCCCGGTCCGGAACCAAACACAGACGAGCCGTCGAAACTGCCAGCCACGTAAAAGTTGCCCGAGGGGTCGGCAACGATCGAGCTGCCTTCCGTGAAGCCGATGGTCTTGACGCCGAAAGCCACGCCGAACGTCGGCGGCGAAGCGCTGACCTGAAGGCCGGCATTGGCGACCGCGGTTTGATTTGCCGACAGCACGATGGCGGCGCTGCGCCCCGTGACGACCGAGACGTTGCTGTCGAGCGTCAGGTCGCTGCCGGCATTCTGCGCGGTGAGCGCGTCGCCAGGCGGAGTGGAGACTTGGATGTAATAGCTGACGCCGGTCGATAGTCCCTTGAAACTGTACAGCCCAAGCGAGTCGGAGACGGTCGTAGCGACCTGCACGCCGCTGCCCGGAGTTCCCTGGTAGAGCGTGACGGGCGTCCCCGGCAGTCCCGGCTCATTCGGCTGCCGCACGCCGTCCTGGTTCTGGTCGTTCCAGACCACGCCGGCGATCGCTTGGGGCGGATAACTCAAGCCCCATACGAAACCGTCCCAAATGCCGTTCGCGGAGACATTGTCGACCCCTGGGCCGGGATCGAAGTCGATCGTGTTCGAGAACGAACCGGCGACGTAAATGTTTCCCGTGGCGGTTGCGGCGATTCCCCAGCCGAAATCGCTGCCGCTCTCCCCGGCCACGGCGACTCCCGCATAGTTGCCCTGTCGATCGAGGATCGAGACGTAGGCGTCGACGCCTCCCGCGCTCAGGCGATTCGCGGCGCCCGAGCCGGGGTCGAAATCGGCAATGCCTTGAAAATTGCCGGTCGTGTAAACGTTCCCCTGACCGTCGACGGCGATTCCGCTGGCGGCGAGCCCGCCAAAAGGATTCGATCCCGAGACGTTGTGCAAATCTGCCGCCCAGGCGAAGCCCCCGCTGGAGTCGAGCTTGAGCACGTAGGCGTCAGGGAAAACGAAATTCGCGTTAACGATATCCGTTCCGCCGCTCGGATCGAGATTGACCGGGCCGCCAAAGATGCCCGTGGCATAGACGTTGCCCGCATTGTCGACGGTAATCGCGTCGCCTTCGCTGCGGCCGTCTCCCTGGGGCAGGTTCGTGCCGTTGAGTTCTTTGGCCCAGAGATAATTGCCGCCGGCGTCCAGCTTGAGGATGTAGGAGGCGCCGAAAAAGGTCGTCAATTGATGGACGCCCGGATTCGCTCGATCGAAGTCGGCGGTTCCGGAAAACTCTCCGGTGACGTACGCGTCGCCCAGCGAGTCGACTGCAATGCTGCGCGCGTTGTCGCCGCCCGTGCCGCCGACAGATCGAGCCCAAGTCAGGTCGCCTGTCGGCGCGACTTTGGCAATGAACGCGTCCGTTCCGCCCGCGCTCTGCAAGTTGACGGCGTTGGCCCCCTGGCCGAAAGTCGCCGTCGCGCTAAAATCTCCCGTCACGAAAGCGTTGCCCGCGGCGTCCACGGCCACGCCGTAAGCGGCGTCGCTGCCCGTGCCGCCGAACGACTGGGCCCAGAGAAAATTCCCATCGGAATCCAACTTGGCCAGGTAACCGTCGCTGCCGCCGGCCGAGGCCAGCGAGGCGCCGCCAAATTTCGCCGGGTTGCCCGCAGAATTGCCGAAGTTGCCCGCGATATAGACATTGCCGCTGGCGTCGACGGCCAAGCCTTCTTTCTGGTTGATTCCCGACGAGGCGGAATAGGGCGCGGCCCACAATTGGGTTCCGCTGGCGGTGAACTTATAGACGGCGTCGGTCCCGAGCACATACGCGTCGCCCGACAAGTCGGTCGCCACGGCGAAATCCTGCCCCCCCGAGGGGCCCGCCACGGCAAAGGCCAAATTAGCCGATAACAGCGTGCGCTGCTCAAGCATCTCATAACCAAGACGAGCATCTCGCCCCAACGCGAACTGTCGACCGGTTGCCCTTCGAGTGCGGCAGGGAGAAACGCTGCGAGCTTGACTCGAACCGCGGCGGATCGATCGCTTCATGGAACGCCTCGCTGGGTTTTAGGTGAGAAATGTGTTTCGCGCATTATTTCCGTAACTCGATCGCATGCGCGCCGTGAGCGCACAATAAAACCTTGGGAAAGCCGCTACGCCGCGCGCCCCGGAACAAGGGCGGAGACACGCCACGCCATCAAAGCCAAAGCGAAAAGTATGCCCGCTACCCGTTTTGGCGAAGCGAGATCGCTTAACCGCCGGCCCGAAATCAATGACCCCCCCAATTCGAGTCGGTATTGGAATCGACCGAATGGATCATGTCAAGAAAAATCTTTCGCATGACTTGTCGCGCCGACGAAGAATTCGAGGATGCCGCGCACACAGACGGCGGCCGAAGCCGACGATGTTGTTCTCATGCCGCCACGTTGCTGTTTACAATGCGGCTACCGACGCAATTGCCCTGGGAAGATTCCCGCCTTGGATAAGCAAACCTCTTGGTGCAGGCTCAACATGCGCTGTTCGACCGGCAAATTTTCGACCGGCAAATTATCGAGACGCAGTTTCCTTGGACTGGGCGTCGCCGCGGGACTGTCCGCTGCCACGGCATCGGCCAGCCAAGCCCCCGGCCGCGGCCGCGCCAAACAAGTGCTGATCGTTTTCGAACAGGGCGGCCTGTCTCACATGGATACCTGGGACCCTAAGCCCGCTGCGATTGCCGAGCATCGCAGCTCGTTCAAGCCGGTCGACACGAACGTCCCTGGAATTCAGTTCACCGAGTTGTTGGCCAAGACGGCCCGGCATGCCGATAAACTCGCGGTCGTGCGTTCGATGCACCACCGCATCAGCGTCAGCGGACATCCCGACGGCACGCAGTACTTGCTGTCCGGAGTCAGGCCGGGCGGACCGATCGCCATGCCCGACGTCGGCAGCGTCGTGGCCAAACTGATCGGCTCGCCTTGCGGTTACCTGCCGCCTTACATCATGGCGCCTGGCAACGGCGAACAATCCTACAACGCCAGCCAAGGCTTTTTGTCGCCCGGCTATAAAGTGTTCAAGACGACGGGCCGCGACCTGTCCGATCCGTCGTGGCGCGTGCCCGACCTGCGGTTGCTCGACGGCATCGCACCCGAGCGGTTTCGCGATCGCCAAGATTTGCTCAGCCGGCTGAATCTTGGACTGCTATCCGCGGCGCCCGGCCAACGAACGGGCGGCATGGACGAGTTCTACGCCAAAGCGTTCGATTTATTGAGCAACCCCAAGACGCAAGCCGCGTTCGAACTGTCGCGCGAGCCCGACGCCGTTCGCGATCGCTACGGCCGCGGTCATCGCGGCCAGTGTTATCTACTCGGCCGGCGGCTGATCGAACAAGGCGTGCGGTTCGTCGTGCTCGACGTTCGCGAGCCGGAGACGAAGGCCACGCCCGGCGGCTTCAACATGAACTGGGACCACCACGACTTTATCTACGCTTCCGGCTCGTGCGGCACGATCCGCGACAAGGCCGGCGGCGAAGGGCGGTACGGCATCGCTCACTGGTGCATGATGGGCAGCACCGACCAGGCTTTTGCGGCGCTCGTCGGCGATCTCGACGAGCGCGGCTTGCTGGACGAGACGCTCGTTTGCTTCGTCACCGAGTTCGGCCGCACGCCGAAGCTGAACAAGTTCCAGGGCCGCGATCATTGGACGAACGCCTATTCGATCGCCTTTGCCGGCGCCGGCGTGCGCGGCGGGCAGGTGATCGGCCGCACCGACCGCGACGGGGGCTTCGTGCAAGACCGGCCCTACACGCCCGACGATTACGCGGCGACCGTTTACGAATTTCTCGGCATCGACCGCGAGCAGCCGATCTTCACGCCCGACAACCGGCCCATCTACCTGGCGGCGGAAGGCACGTTTATGTCGGAGTTGCTCTAGTGCTTTGTCAGAGCTATGAATTGGGGTTGGGGCTTGTTCGTCGACGAGCGAATTCCGACGGAATTCAGCCACGGATCGAACACGGATAAAAAGAACACGGATGAAAAATCGAGAACCTCGCGTCAGAACTTCAATTTCGTCAGGGCAAAGGTGAAATCCCATCTGGTTTTATCCGTGTTGCATCGGTGTTTCATCCGTGGCTCGCTCCGCCCGCTTGATCGCGCCTCGTTGCTTGGCGCGCGGCTCGTGATCTTGCTTGTCATTCAAGCATCGTGCGCGGCGGTTGCGCTGGGTGAGCCGATCAAAGCCGGCGCAGCGAAGCGCAAGGTGACGCCGCCGATTTGGGTTCCGTACCTGACTTCGTCGGGCAACGGCACGAGCGGGCCGTTCACGGGCGTCCACGACGATCTCCATGCGCGAGCGATCGTTTACGACAACGGCCGCGAGGCAGTCGCGGTGCTGGCGGTCGATTCTCTCGGCTACGACAACGCGCTTCTCGGCCCCGGGCGCAACTTTACCCAAGAGTTGCGCGAGCGGGTCGCCGCGAAAACCGATTTGAAGCCCGAGTCGATCATGCTGGCCGCATCGCACACGCACTCGGCGCCGGAGACGCTCGACATGTCGCCGCTTCGCGAGTCGCCGCGCGTGGCGGATTGGATCGAGCGGCATCTCGACGATCTGGCGGCGACCGTCGTCGAAGCCTGGCGCGGGCGGCGGCCGGCCGAGCTTCGTTGCGGCAAGGCGCGCGTCGAGGATTTCGCCCGCTATCGCCGCATCTTGCTCAAAAGCGGCGTTCTCAATCGCCACGGGCCGTTGCCCGCGGCGGACGACGTGGCGGCGCCTTGGAAAGTCGACGACGAACTAACCGTCGTCTATGCCGAAACGGCCGACGGCAAGCCGCACTCGGTGCTCTTGAATTTCACGGCCCACCCGGTGATCGCCATGCTGCTGCCCGAAGTTTCGGCCGACTATCCGGGCGCGGCGACGGCCGCCGTCGAAGCGGCGCTCGAAGGCTCGGTGTGCCTGTTTACGCAGGGGGCGTGCGGCAACGTGAACTCGCCGCAAGTCAGCGGCACGTTCGACGACGTCGAGGCGGCCGGCAAGCGACTGGCTGACGCGGCTCTGGAGCGGATTGGCGAACTCCGCAAGCAACCCGCGCTAGCGATCGACGCCATCGCCCTCCGACGGCAGGTTTGCCGGCTGGAGCCAAGACCTTGCCCAACCGTCGCCGAGGCGCTCAAGCAGGTCGAGGAACAGCCGACGCCGCTCAACCAGCGCATGCTGCGATTGGCGCGCAAGTTGAGCGACGAGCCGCTCGACGCCGAGGTGCAGGCGATGCGCGTCGGGCCAATCGCCTGGGTCAGCCTGCCTGGCGAACCATTCGTCGAAACCGGGTTCGCACTGAAAGACGCGGGGGCGACGTTCGTCGTCGGCTATGCCAATGGTTATTTGGGCTATCTTCCAATTCGCCGTGCTTACAACGAAGGGGGCTACGAGGCGAACGCAGGTCCTTGGAGCCGCGTAGCGCCCGGCAGCGCCGAGCGTCTGGAAGAAATCGGCCGTGGTTTGCTGAGCAAATTAAGCGTAGTCCGCCATTAATCATCCAACGGCAAACGCAAACGCAATGCCTTTGGCTTGTTGATGAGCTTGAATATGCTCATCGAAACGCACGGCGGCTTCGATTACACGGGCGAGGATTGCGCCGCATGGATGCGCGAGGCCGGCTTCAGCGAGACGCGATTCGAGCATCTGAGCGGCCCCGACTCGATGGTGGTCGGCGTGAAGTAACGCTCCTACGGCGATATAAATTGTCTCGACCGCCGGGCAGGCTTAAGATGGCTGCCGGCGCCGCAGGGTTCGCCAAACGCTGCGGACGCTCTTGCGCCCCGTGTTCTCTTGCCGATGGAAGCCGCCATGAACTGCATTGTACAAACAGGCCTCGGCCTCATGTCCGCTCTTCGAAACCAACTTGGCATCGCGCTCGCCGTGCTGGCATGTTTGGCTGCGACGGCGCCGACCTTCGCGGCGGAAGCGGCGACCAAGCCCAACGTGGTGCTCGTCTATGCCGACGACTTGGGCTATGGCGATTTGGGCTGCTACGGCGCCCAAGGCTATCGCACGCCGAATCTCGATCGGCTGGCGGCCGAAGGCGTGCGGTTCACCGATTTCTACGTGGCGCAGGCCGTTTGTTCCGCGTCGCGCGCCGCTCTGTTGACGGGCTGCTACTCGAATCGCGTGGGGATTCTCGGCGCCTTGGGGCCGAAGAACAATCACGGCATCAACGACAGCGAACTGACGCTGGGCGAAGTGTTCGAAAGCCGCGGCTACGCCACCGCCATCTACGGCAAGTGGCACCTGGGCCATCATCCGCAGTTTCTGCCGACGCGGCACGGCTTCGACGAGTATTACGGACTGCCGTATTCGAATGATATGTGGCCCAAACATCCCGAGATGAAGGGCGCCTTTCCCGACTTGCCGCTGATCGAAGGCCAGAAAACGATCGCCTTGAACCCCGACCAGACGCAATTGACGACGCAATACGCCGAGCACGCCGTCAGCTTCATCGAGCGTCACAAGGACCAGCCGTTCTTCGTCTACCTGGCTCACAGCATGCCGCACGTGCCGCTGCACGTCTCGGAAAAATTTCGCGACAAGACCCAGCGCGGCCTGTTCGGCGACGTGATCGAAGAGGTTGACTGGTCGGTGGGCCAAATTCTGGCCACGCTCGAACGATTGAAGCTCGACGAAAATACGCTGGTGATCTTCACCTCCGACAACGGCCCCTGGCTAAGCTACGGCGATCATGCGGGCACGGCCCGCCCGCTGCGCGAAGGCAAAGGCACCAGCTTCGACGGCGGCGTGCGCGAGCCGTGCGTGATGCGCTGGCCCGGCCACATTCCGCCGGGGACCGTTTGCCATGAACCGGCGATGACGATCGACGTGTTGCCGACCTTGGCCAAACTGATCGGCGCACAATTGCCCGCAGACCGGATCATCGACGGCCTCGATATTTGGCCCTTGATCTCCGGCCAGCCGGGCGCCAAAAGCCCGCACGAGGCGTTGTACTTCTACTGGGGCCAGGAATTGCAAGCCGTGCGCAGCGGCCGCTGGAAGCTGCACTTTCCGCACGCCTATCGCTCGCTGGAAAGCGAAGGCGGCCGCGGCGGCATCCCGACGAAATACGTGCAACGGCGGATCGAGTTGTCGCTGTTCGACCTGGAGAGCGATGTGGGCGAAACCAAAAATGTAGCCGCCGAGCATCCGGAGGTCGTCGCCCAACTGCAAGAACTAGCCCGACAGGCGCGCGAAGACCTGGGCGATTCGGCGACGAAGCAGACCGGCAAAAATGTGCGCGAAGCCGGCCAGTTGTTGCACTGAAAGTAGCAGGCATGCTCCGCATGCCGCAGCCGACATTGGTAAATGCTTTGCGCTGGCCTCATGCCGCCAACAGAACGCAAACCGGCAGTCCAGGCGACGGCACATGGAATTTGCCTGCTACTAAGCCATCGCGTCAAGGCGCCTCGGCCGCTCGCTCCGCGCATGCCGGGCAGCTTGCGGCGGCGACTTGGGCGTCGCTTCGCAAAAAAGCGATGCCCCGGGCAACCGAAAGCCCGCCGGTGACGACCACGCACCAGGCGGCGAAGTGCAAGAGCCGTCGCCGGCTCGCGAGACTCAGCAAATTGCCGCCGCAACCAGTGAGCACCATGATCGGCAAGGTGCCCAAGCCGAAGAGCGTCATCTGAAGCAAGCCCGAGAGCATGCTGTCCGTGCTGGCGGCTAGAGCCAGGAAAGCGTAAACCAGGCCGCACGGCAGCAGGCCATTCAACACGCCGGCCAGAAACACGTTGGCCAGGCCCGGCGCCTTGAGAAACGAAGCGAACAGGCCCGCCGATAGGCAAGCCGGCCGCCGGCCGCCGGTAACAATGCGCCGCCAAACGCCGGCGGCCGCCAGTCCTTGAACGGCCAGCAGCACCCCGGCCAATACTGCGAGCCAGGCCTGCGCGTGAATCAGCGGCGCCGCCGAGCGCGCCAGGCGCCAGCCGCCATAGCCGGCCATGGCGCCGGCCGAGCCGTAGGTGAAGACGCGCCCCAGGCCGTAGATCAACTGCCGCAGCAGATTGACGCGCCAACTCGGCGTGTTGGCGCCGATCGAGATGGCGAAACCGCCGCACATGCCGACGCAGTGCGACGAACCGAGCAGGCCGCCGACGAAGACCATCAAGAGTTCCATGTCGACAGCCTCAACGAATTGCCGATCACCAGCAGGCTGCTAACGACCATTGCGGCGGCGGCCCAGACCGGGTTCAATCGCCCGCTGGCGGCCAGGGCAATGCCCAGCACGTTGTAAGAAAACGCCCAAACCAAATTCTGGCGGATCGTGCTCACCGTGGCTCGCGACAGGCCGACGGACCAGGCCACGCGCCGCAGGTCGTCGCCCAACAGACAAACGTCGGCCGCTTGCCGCGAAACGTCCGCCCCGCAGCCCATCGCAATGCCGACGTCGGCGGCGGCCAGCACCGGGGCGTCGTTGATGCCGTCGCCCACCATGGCAACGCGGCCTTGCTCGCTGCGGATTCGGCGGATCGCCGCGACTTTATCTTCCGGCAGCAACTCGCCGGCAATCGGCAGGCCGAGTTGCTGGCCCATTCGTTCGACGCGGGCCGCCGCGTCGCCGGAGAGAACTGCGACGCCAAGGTCGAGATTTTTACAGGCGTCCAACGCTTCCTTAGCTTCCGGCCGCAACGCTTCTTCGAAGCCGAACACGCCGCGGACGCAGCCGCCCCAGCCTGCGCAAACGACCGATCGGCCGTCGTGTTCGAGTTCGCTCAGCGACCGCTGGAGAGCATCGCCGACGACCAGGCCCGCTTCGCGCATCAATCGCGGGCTGCCAAGATAAACGGCCGATTCGCTTTCGGGGGCGCCCGCGACAAGTCCTCTTCCGGGCAACGTCCGCGTCTCGTGCAACTCCTGTAGGGCACGCCCTCTGTGGCGTTCCGCATGAAGCGAGTTTGATCCCCAATTGTCAGTTCGATGAACGCCACGAACGACGTTCCCCACAGGGACCGAATGCGTTTCTGCGCTCGGACCCACGAACTCGGCGATGGCCGCAGAGAAATTGTGCGTCGAAGTCGCGGCCAAGGCCGCGGCGGTGTGCAGAATCTCGTCGCGCGGCGTGCTCTCATCCGTGGCAAAGCTTGCTACGCGGCTGGCGCCCGTGGTGAGCGTGCCCGTCTTATCAAAGGCCACGGTGCGGATGCCGGCCAGCCGCTCCAAAGCTTCGCCGTGCTTGAACAACACTTGGCAGCCGGCCGCTCGACCGATGGCCGTCCACACCGCCAGCGGCGTGGCTAGTCCCAAGGCGCAAGGACACGCGATCAAAACCACGGCCAGGCCGGCGAGCACGCCGGGCTCGAAGCCTCGCGTGAAAGCGTGTGCCGCGCCGCTTGCCAGTGCGATCGCCGCCACGACGGGCAGAAAATAGTGCGACAACCGGTCGGCCAGCCGCCCGTAGGCGCCTTTCGTCTGCCGCGCCTCGTGGACGGCGGCGACCAATCGCTTCAGGGCGCCGGCGCTTGCCGCGGCCGTTACTTCGACCAACAGTTCGCCGTCGAGATCGAGCGTCCCGCTAAGCACGGCGTCGGAAGGCTCTTTGACCGCAGGCCGGCTTTCGCCGGTGAAGATCTGTTCGTCGACGGCCGCCCGGCCGCGCACGATGCGGCCGTCGGCGGCGAATCGCTCGCCGGCCAGTACGCGCATCCGGTCGCCCGGCCGCAGGTCGTCGAGCGACACACGGCGTTCGCCCTGCTCGCCGAGCACTCGCGCCTCGCTGGGCAGCAGCTTTTCCAACGCATCGAGGGCTTCGGTGGCCCGGAGCTTGCCGGTCGCTTCGAGCCAGCGGCCAAGCGTGGTCATCACCAGCACGACGCAGCCGACCTCGAAATACACCTGGCCTTGGCCGCGAAACGTCGAAACGGCCGAATAGACATAGCTGGCCGCCACGCCGAAGACGAGCAAGGGATCGGTCGAAGGAACGCCCGAGCGCAGGCTTTGCCAGGCGCCGCGGGCCAAAGGTTCGCCGAGCAGCCACAACACGGGCAGCGACAACAGCAGCGAAAGGTAACGGAACAATCCATCGAGCGAAACGGCTAGCGGCGAGTCGCCGCCCGCGGCGCCCTCGTACTCGTAGAGGTCTTGCGACCAAAGCGCCATCGTGAACATCACGACGTTGAGCGTCAGAAAGATCGCCGCGCCCAGCCGGGCCAGGACCCGGTTCCACTCGCCGCGCTCGCCCTTTTGCCCCGCGACTTCGGCGGCGAACCGACAGCCGTAGCAACAATAGACCGGCTCGTCCGCCCGGGCGTCTGGCGCAGCAAACCACGACCGCGGCGCCGGCAGCCCGCAATAATCGCAACTGCGCCGATCAACTTCAGCGGCGTTCACGGATGCGTCACGGAGGAATAATCAGTTCCGTCTGCAAATCGGGAAACAGGTAGCGCACTGTGTAGTACACGGCAAAGCACCAGAAGCCGACCCAGACCAGCCGCACGTACCAGGGAATCCGATTACCGGTATAGCTGTGGTACTGGTCTTCGTCGCGTTCGGTGATGGCGTCAATTTCGTCGGCCATGGAATCCTCGGTTTGCAGGCTTCGCCGGGCGGCTGTGCGAGTCGAGCCACCGTTCGTGTTCGAGCATGGTCAGCTTGGGCCGCTCGATATCGTGGAACATGCCGTTGGCGGCCGCCCAGCCCAAGAGCAGCAGAAAACCGGCGCTGGCCAATAGATAGTTCACGATCGGGGCGATGGCGAACGCTCCGCTCATATCGCCGCGGCAGATGACGATCAGCTCCCAGAATTTCGAGACGAACCCATAACCGCACGGCAGCAAGATCACCAGCGCGAAGAAGGTCTTCACCAGCCGCCGCCGCCATTTGCCCGAAGCGCGCGCGCTGCCGTTGGTCCCCTCCGGGCTCGGCTCGATTTGCCGAGTCCAGCGAATGCGCGACTTGCTCACGGCGCTGCCTCCATTGATTCGACCGGCTGATAATCCTCGAAATAGGGATAGCTTTCGAGCCAGCTTCCCAGCCATTGGATATAGGTCAGCACGGCCAGGCCGCGCTCGTTCGGTTTGCTCGGATCGCCGTCGAAGAACCAAGCGTACTCGGGCATCGGCGAACCGTCCGAGACCATTTTCGGCCGAAACAGGTGTACGGCCTGCCAGTCGTTCGAGCGTCGTCCGCCTTCGCGGCTGAGGTCCGGACCGACGCGCCGCGTGCCGAACATCACCGGACGCTGCAACTCGTTCTGATACTCTTCGGTCTTGGCCACCGGGCCCCAACGGAGCGATTCGTTGGAGACCGGCCGCACGAACTGGCTATGGCAGTGCCAGCAACCTTCGCCGATGTACAAAGTGCGGCCGAGCCGCAGAGCCTTGGCCGCATTTTCCTCGGTCGGCTCGCCGTAGTGCTTTTTAAACGCCTCGGGAAAGCGGCGGCTTAAATCCTCGAACTCGAACATCAAGTTGGCGTTGACCGTTTCTTCCGCGGTTTGTTCCGGCAGATTCCGGTACATCAAGATGGGCACTACCGCATTGGAAACGAAGGCAAAGGCGAAAAAGCCCAAGCCGCCGATCAACAGCACGCCTGCTTTGCTCTCGAACATGGGGAAAAGTTCTCTAACTTAAAAGGACTTCGCGCTGCGAACGATCGAACTTGGCGGGGGCGAGCCACGGATGAAACACGGATCGAACACGGATCGGACGCGGTTTTTCCGACTCTGTTTTTCATCCGTGATCCATCTGTGTTTCATCCGTGGCTCAATTCGTTGCGGCCGAAGGCCGCGCTGGGCAATCCGTGGTTGAATGACGGCGTTGCGGCGACCGGCTACGGAAGTTATTCAATCCTCGTTCCTGATAGGCTCGATCTCCGAGCTAACTTGTTTCCTGTCAGGCCATCGCCGGCGCCGGCTCGCCGCTGGCGGACGCCGCGGCCGGCTTCGGCCCGAGGCGATAGGTGCGGTAAATGTTATAGAAGAAGCACAATTGGCCGCCGATGATTCCCAAGCCCGCGAACAGCCGTACGATCCAGAACGGCTGCGAACCGTCGACCGAAACGTCCCACGATTGCATCGACGACCAGTAGTAGCCTTGAAAAACGCCCGCCAGGGTCAGGTCGATGAACATCGCCACGATGCCCGCCGTGGAGAGCCAATAGTGCCATTCGCACAGCCGCTGGCTGTACCACTCGTGCTTCAGCAAACGCGGAAAGAGATAGGTCATGATGCCGAACAGCCAGAGGCTGAACACGCCGAACATCACCAGGTGGGCGTGCCCGACGACCCAGTCGGTGAAGTGGATCAGCGCCTGGAACGTCAGCGTCACTTGCAAGGCGCACTGCAAGCAGGTGACGAAGTACAACACCATGCCCGTGTAGAACCAGCGAATCGGCAGATTCACGACCACCTGGCGACCCGAGCCCCAGAGCGTGCCGAAGAAGTTAATAATCACCGTCGTGACCACCATCTCGACCGCCACGGTGGCGATCACGGCGCCGTATTGCAGGAACATTGGAATCGGCGTGTACAGAAAGTGGTGAATGCCGTTGAGCGGATAGAAAAAGGCCAGGCCCCAGAAGCCCACCAGCGACAGACCGTGGCTCCAAATCGGCTTGCGGAGGATCACCGGCACGAAGTAATACATCAAGCCCCACCCGAGCGGCGTGACGAACAGGCCGACCAGATCGTGGATGAACAGCCCCGCGACGGCGCCGCCGCTGGTGCCGGCGGCCACGTATTCAGGGATGAAGTTGCCCATCGCGTAGGTCAGGAACGTCCACACGAACGCCGCCATGAAGTACCAGAGCGCCACGTAGAGCGGCCCCTTGGCCCGCGTGATCGGCGCCATGAAATTGACGGCTACCAGCAGCAGCCCCAAGAGAGCCACCGGATCGATCCAGACGGGCGTTTCGCCCCACTCGACCCCTTGGGCCTGCCCGAGCAGAATGCCGACCGCCGTCGCCACGACGACCGCTTGCCAGGCGATGAAGATGAAATACGACAGGGCTCGGCTCTGGACGGGCTTGAGCGTCAGCCGCGGAATCGACCAGTGCAAGGCGCCGAGAAACGCGTTGGCCAGAAAGCCATAAGCAATGGCGTTGGTGTGGATCATCCGCCAGCGACCGGGCGAGAGCAGTTCGATGCCGCGCAGCGGATTCCAATGAATCAGTTGCAGCGCCATCAGCAGCCCGCCCAAGAGCGAGACCGCCAGATAGGCCAAGGCGGCGATAAAGTGCCAGCGCACCAGTCGCTCGTCGACCAGGTCTTCGTGCCGCGGCAGGTCGCCGTTGCCGCTTTCGTTTGCGACGCTCGCCGCAGTCATGCTTGCTCCGTTTGCGGTTGATAAGGAATGTAGAGTCCCCAGGGGTAGACCACGACCATCGTCCAACCGAACACCAGGTGCGTCAGGGCCGCGACCCACCACGGCACTTCATCGACGATCCAGTTGCCGCCGAACAGCAGCGGCTGCAGCCACGACAAGATGCCGTAAAAGTTCACCAGCCAAACGGCCAGCGAAAGCACGCTCACAACCAGCAATCGCTGGACGAACGTGGCATGGGGCGTAAAACGCGTCAGTACGAGTTGAAAGATCGTGCCGTAGAGCATGCCCGTGCCGAGATACAGGCAGCAGCCGATGGCCAACGTGATGCCGGTGTCGATCTTCAGCGCGGTTTCGCCCAGCGGAAAGGTCAAGTACACCTGAATCAGCCTGAGCGGGTTCTGCGGCTCTCCGCGGACGCCGCTCCAGATGAGCGAGCCGACCACGTTGAATAGCAAGCTGGTCGCGGCGCCGAACATGCCCAGCAAACAGCCGGTGATGGCGTAGTAAGCCGTGTAATAACCGGTCGGCCGCCAACGAGTCGGCGTCTTCTCGGCGGCCAACTCTTCTTCGAGCTGCTCGACTTCGGCATTCAGCGCAGCCAGGCGTTCAAGTTTCTGTTCTCGGTCCATCATGCTTATTCCGCCGCTGCTGCTTCGGATGGTTCTGCTTCGCTCGATTCCGCCTCGGGCGCCTTGCTCTTTGGGAACAGGGGCTGCGGCCGCCGCCGCGCCTGTTCGGCCATCACTTCCTGCCGGCGAGCGCTGGAAATGTGTTGCACGTAGTGAACCAGATGCCAGAACGTATCGGGCTCTTTGGAAAGCTTGTCCTTGAACGAGGGCATCGGCGTGCCGTTGATGCCCGAGAAGATGCGGCGGTAGATGTCTTCCGGGCGATTGCCGCCGTGGAACATGCCGGCGGTCAAGTCGGCCGCTCGCGTCTTGTGGCCCCAAGCGTCGTTGAAGCCTTGGGCGTTGTCGGTTGTTCGGGCACGGCCGTCGGCGCCGTGGCATTTGAAGCAGCCCGCCTCTTCGGTCAGAAACGCCTTCTTGCCGAGTTCCACCGATTCGTTGCCGTAAAGCGGCGACTTGGTCAACGGCCATACTTGCTGTTCCTTGGCCAGTTTCCACTGGTCGAGGATGAATTCGATCGCGTCGTCGACCGCCTCATCGGCGACCTCGTCTTCGTTGGCGGCTTCGATCGCCAGTTGCAATTCGAGTTCGCCGCGGTGCGTCAGCACCAGCACGTAGTCGAGCACCGCTTCGAGATCGTCGCTGGGCAACTGGCCGAACGAAGGCATCGACGTGCCCTTGGCGCCCTGGCGGATCGTCCTCAGCAGATCTTCGCGGCGCGGCTTGGCGCCGTAGGGGGTCGAAGAGAACTTGAAAATGCCGCGGCGATAATCCCGCGGCTCCGGGTAAAGATATTGGGCCGCCTCGCCGTTACCGTCGCCGGTGGCGCCGTGGCAAGCGGCGCAGCGCTGCTGAAAAATCGCCTCGCCGCGGCGCAAGCGCACGACGTCGGCCGAGTCGTCGCCCAACAATTTCGGCTGCGCCGGCGTGCCGCAATGCTTGACAAGCAGCTCGCGCACCCGCGATTGCAAAGGTTCGTCGAGGTCGAGCACTTCCTTGCTCGAGACATATTGGATTTCGGCGCCGCGCTGGCAGCCCAGGCAAACTCCAGCCAGGCAAAGCAGCACGCCGGCAAGTGAGCGTCTTGTCACCCGCGGTTCTCCGTCCGTCAAAAGTCGTTGTGAACCCAATGAGCCCCCTCGTAGCACGGCGCGTACCGAAACGAAGTAAACGGCCCAACGTCGCAAAAAATCGATCGAGTTACAAGCAGCGGGCGGCGATGCTGCACGACTTTATCGCACAAATGATCCAACTATGCTTGTCTGACGAGCGATATCGCTCGCCCATGTGCTTTACTTGCGCACTTTAGCGCGCTAAGATCCTAACGCTGCCGATCCTCGGCGAGAAGACGAGAGAGAATGTTTTCGACTTCTGGTTCATGCGTTCGCCGCGGGCCGCGCCCGAGAAGCGAAGGTTTCGGCGAATGGACCCGTCCGCGGCCCGCCGATTGCGAGTGCCTCTTCAAGGCCATTTTGACAGTCGGGTGGCTGGCGGCTGAGCCTAGGCGAAGCCCCAGTTCGCTGGGGCATCGCTTCGCTCTGCCGCCAGCCACCCTCCCTCACCTTTCAACTCAGACTTGAAGAGGCGCTACGGATACGGCGACCTCATCTCCCGGCCGTTGCCGTCGTAACACTCCATGAGCAGGTGTTCTGGCGGAACGCCTTCGCGGCCGATGATTTGGACGACGATGCCGTGATCGTCCTCCAGCTTGGCCAGCTCGCGGCGTTTCTTGTTGTTCAGATAGGTCGCTACGTCGTCGGCCACGGTGGCGTTCACGCGGGCGATGCCCTCCTGCTGCGAGGCGAGTATCAACAGCCGCACGACCTCGATGGCCATGCTCTCGGCCGTCTTGACGACGCCCGTGCCGCCGCAGTCGGGGCAGTCCTTGAATACGCTGCGCTTGAGGCTCGGCCGAATCCGCTGCCGGGTCATTTCGACCAGGCCGAAGGGGCTGGTCCGCAAGATTTTGGTGCGGGCCCGGTCGCGTTTGACCGCGTCGCGCAAGGCCCGTTCGACGTTGCGGCGATGCCGTTCTTTGCGCATGTCGATGAAGTCGTTGACGATCACGCCGCCCAGATCGCGCAGCCGCAACTGCCGGGCGATTTCCTTGGCGGCCAACAGGTTCATCTGGTAGGCGGTTTCTTCGGCATTGTCGTCGGCGCGGAAATTGCCGCTGTTCACGTCGATCGCCACCAGGGCCTCGGTCTGATCGATGACGATGCCGCCGCCCTGCTTCAACGGCACGCTGCGCTGCTGGATGCGGCTGATCTCTTCGTCCAGACGGTAGCGATGGAACAGCGGCTCTTTGCCCTCGTAAAGCTGCAAGCGGTTGACGTAGCGCGGCATCACGATCTGCAAGAATTCCTTGGCCCGCTCGTAGGCCGTCGGCTCGTCGATGTAGATCGAATCGACGTCGCCGGTGAAGACGTCGCGGATCGTGCGGATGATCATGTCGCTTTCTTCGTAGATGTCGATCGGCGCGGGGAATTTTTTGATTCTCCGCACGATGACCTTCCACAGCCGCAGCAGATAGGCCAAGTCGCGGGAAAGCTCTTTCTTGGTGCGATCGACGCCGGCCGTGCGAACGATGAAGCCCAGCCCTTTGGGCGGGTTCAATTCGAGCATGATGTCGCGCAGCTTGCGGCGGGCGTCTTCGTCTTCGATTTTGCGAGAAACGCCCACGCGGCCCAAGGCGGGCATCAGCACCAGATAGCGGCCGGGAATGCTGATGTAGGTCGACAGCGTCGGTCCTTTGGTGCCGATGCCTTCCTTGATGACCTGCACCAAGACCTCGTCGCCGCGGCGCAGAATGTCTTGAATCGGCGGCTTGACGCGCGGCCGGGCGCCGGGCCGGCGCTGTTGGCGCCCTTTGCCGTTGGCGGCCTCGGTCGCTTCGACGAGCTCCGCCGGTTCGTCGTCTCCGCCGTTCTCGCCGAAATCGTAATCTCGCGACGACCGCCCGCCGCCCGATTCGATGGGCTTGCCGGGATCGTAGCCGCCCTGGCGGAAGTATTGGGACTCGATGTCGCTGATGTGCAAAAAGCCGTTGCGGCCGACGCCGAAGTCGACGAAGGCGGCCTGGATGCTCGGCTCGAGATTGACGACGCGTCCCTTGTAGATATTTCCGACGTAGTTGTCCTGGCTGCTGCGCTCAATATAGAGTTCTTCGAGAATCCCATCCTCGACGATCGCAATCCGGCACTCCTCCGGCTGCGATACGTTGATCAACATCTCTTGCTTCATGATCTCGCTTTCTTGTTCGGCAAGGCGAATGAGTACGCCGCCACAAGGCGACTCGCCGTCTGCGAGCCGGAAGATCGATTTCGGGGGTCATGTCTCCAACTCCACGGCGGTCCGTGTCAGATAAAACCCGCGTTGTTCCAGATCTTCCAGCCCCAGTAATTCGAGCAATTCTCGCGGCCGGGCCGTGCCCTGTCGGGTGACCCGGATCTGCATTCGCAGCAATCCGTCGGCCAATTCGATGCGCTCCACGAAGTTCCCCAGGTCGACTGGCTTGCGGCCCTCGCCGCGCTCGATCTCGTGCGAGCCTTGGGCTTGCCAGCGCTCGATGCGCGCGGCCAGACCGGCGGCGCGCTCGGGGGGAACCGGGAATTCGAAGGCCACGCGTCGAGCTTGGGCGGAAGGCTCTCCGGCGGGCCTCAATTCGGCCGCCGTAACCGCCAAACCCTGGGGAGCGTGCCGCTGGAGCCGGGCCGCTAACCCCTCAGCGTCCGCGTCGTCGACGAGTTCGACTTCCAGCACCTCGTCGGCGCCGGAAACTCCCATGGCCAAGGCCGAGGGAAAACTCATCCGCGGTTTGGGGTGAAAGCCTTCGCTCATGCGCACGCCGACGCCGGCGCGGCGAAACAGCCGCTCCCACGCGCGAACGAGATCGCGGTGGCCGATCAGCCGCAGGTCGCCTTGCTTGCGAAAACGAATGCGTACTCGTCGTCGAACCATCGGTTCGCCTGGCCCGCACCGCTGCCGTCGCGATACGGGACGTCAAAAGTCGCCTACCGTTCAACGGACGGCGAACCCATTCGCCGGCCAGGCAGGCTTGAAGTCTTGTCGCTCTCTCGGTAGAGAACGCCCCCGGCGCCGCCGACCCGTTTCGCCAACCGGCTCGCCGCGGCGCCGAGGCCATCCTCTACGCTATCTTGTACTTCCGCTCACTCCGCCGTCTCGGGCAGAATCCTCTTCAACTCTTCTTTCAGGTAGCTCTTGATGTCGCGAGCATTCTCCAGCGTCAAGGCGCGCGATGCAACTGCTTCGCACTGGGGAATCGTCAAACGACGGCAAATCCGCTTGATTTCAGGGATTGCGCTGGGCGTAACGCTGAGTTGCCGGAAGCCCAGCCCCAACAGCAGCATGGTGTACGTCGGATTGCCGCTCATCTGGCCGCAGAGATTGATCGGCTTGCCCGTCTGCTTGCCGGCTTTCATGGTCATGTCGATCAGCCGCAAAACGGCGGGATCGCTGGCTGCATAGAGGCCCGAGACGTCCTTATTGCTGCGATCGACCGCCAGGGTGTACTGGATCAAGTCGTTGCTTCCAATGCTCAAAAAGTCGACTTCTGCGATGAAGCGATCGACCAGGACCACCGCCGACGGCACCTCGACCATCATACCGACCTTGATATCTCGCCGAAACGGCAGTCCGTGTTCCTCCAGGTCTTCGATCACGTCGGCGAGCACCATTTTGGCTTGGCGCAATTCAAGGATCGTCGAAATCAAGGGAAACATGATCTGCGCGTTGCCCAGCACGCTGGCGCGCACGATCGCTCGCAACTGGGTGCGGAACATCGGCAGATTTCGCAGCGAAAGGCGAATGCTGCGCAGCCCGAGAAAGGGATTGCGCTCGGCGTCGGCCTGGGCGGCCGTCAGTTTATCGGCGCCCAGGTCGAGCGTGCGGATGACGACCGGCCGGTCGCCCATCGCGAGCAGCACGCCGGAATACGCTTGGTACTGCGCCTCTTCGTCCGGCTCGGTGGCGGCGCCCAGATACAGGAATTCCGTGCGATACAAACCAATGCCGTCGGCGCCGCGCTCCAGGCAGTGCTGTACGTCGTGGGGGAATTCGATGTTGCCGTGCAACTGAATGCGCACGCCGTCGACCGTTTCGGCGGGAAACTGTCTGAGCGATTCCAACTGCAGTGCGTTCGAGCGGTGCCGCTCGACCATTCGGCAATAGAAATCGAGCGTTTCGTCGTCGGGCTGCAGGATCACCAGCCCTTGGTCGCCGTCGATGATCACGCGCTCGCCGCCGGAAACCTCGCTCAAAAAGGGCCCGGTGCCGACGACGGCGGGAATCTCCAGCGCTTCGGCCACGATCGCCGTGTGACTGCCGGCGCCGCCCATTTCGGTGACGAACCCGCGCACGAATTTGCGGTCGAGATTGACCGTTTCGCTGGGCGTGAGATTGTGCGCCAGGATCACCACCGGCGAAGTCAGATGGGCGATGCCCTCGCGGCGCCGGCCCACCAGGCGCCGCAACAGCCGCTTCTCGATATCGAAAATATCGGCCACGCGCTCGGCCATCGGTCCCGATTCCAATGCCTGAAACACCTTGGCGTAACGGCGCAGCGTGCGCGAAACGGCGTATTCAGGCGAGTAACAGCGATCGCGAATCGCCTGTTCGATTTCGCTGCGGAGCTTCGGGTCGCGCAGCATTTGCAGGTGGGCTTCGAAGATGGCCCCGTACTGTTGGCCTAGTTCGCGCGCTACCGCGTCGCGATGCCCGACGATCTCTTCCGCGGCGGCGACGAACGCCCGCTCTAGCCGCTCGAGCTCCTCGTCAACGGCCTCGCGGGCCACGAACCGGCGAGGGATGCGAAATCCCTCGGTGTCCATGACGAACGCTTCGCCGATGACCACACCGGGCGAAACGGCGATACCCTGCAATTTCTGCATCTATAATTGGCTATTTTCGTTTTCGGCGAAGTCGTGTTCAACCAACGCGGCTAAGGCGTCGAGAGCCTCTGCGGCGTCGGGACCTTCGGCTTCGATGGACAGCTTGGTTCCTTCCGCGGCGGCGAGCGTCAGCAGCGCCAGAATGCTCTTGCCATCGACTCGCTCGCGGTCTTTGACGATCTCGACCCGCGATGCGAAACGCGTCGCCAACTTGACGAACAGATCGGCGGGCCGCGCGTGCAATCCTTGCGGATTGGTTACGACGACGGTTCGGGTGGCCTTCGTTTCGCTCATCGTCTACCGTTGGATTCGCCGCCGTGGATCAAGAAACAAA
Source organism: Pirellulales bacterium (assembly GCA_035532215.1). GTDB lineage: Bacteria > Planctomycetota > Planctomycetia > Pirellulales > JAICIG01 > JAICIG01. Next base: position 42,912 of record DATKRK010000108.1, read on the forward strand.
TTGATTATTGTCGGCTTCGTCCAACAGCGTGACGATGTCTTCGGAACTCTTGGCCTGCTTCAGGAAGCGGCAAAAGGTCTCGTCTCGCAGTTGGCGAGAGACGTTTTCCAAAGCGCGCAAGTGATCGCCGGGACGGTCGGGCGGCGAAATCAACAGGAAAAACAGATGCACCTTTTCGCCGTCCAGGCTGTTGAAGTCGATGCCTTCGGCGCTGACCGCCACCGTGCCTACCAGACGCTCGACGCTGGGATGCTTGGTGTGCGGTACGGCCACTCCGCGGCCGATTCCGGTGCTGCCCAATTCTTCTCGCTTCAAGATCGCCTTGACGATGCTCTCGAACTCCTCGGCGGGGACTTTGTGAGCCGCGAGCAACGCTTGCACCATCTCCCGAATCACGCCCTCTTTGTCATCAGCGGTTAAATCCGCTTTGATCGCATCACGGCTCACGAAGTCGGCGAACTTCATGCACCAAACTCCTTTCTCGGTCGATACGAGCACGAGCGACGAAAAATGCCCGCCGTGCGTTCGAATCGGCTCAATTCTCTGTCAAAAATGCGCATCTGCCCGATTTTACCAGCTTTCTCCAGGACGCCCGCTTTCTCCAGGACGATTGCGACCGGTCGGTCCGTCCGCACGTCTAATCGCCCGCGGGTTCGTGCTGCTGCCCGGTCAGACCTTGCTGTCGCAAACCGGGACTTTTATGGTGGTCTTGAACCTTCTGCTTGTATTTTCGCAACTGCTGTTCGGCTTTGTGAACGCAGCCATCGATCGAAGCCATCAATTCACCGGCCTGCTCGGTCGCGACGAAATCGTGCTTGTGCTCGGCGGAAATACGCAAATCGACGGTCGGCGAATCTTGATGTTCCAAATCGACCGTGAGTTCGATCGCGGTTAGGCGTTCGAACAGCCGGGGCAGCCGCTCCAGTTTGGCCGCAATCTTGGCTTGGGTGGCCTCGCTGAGATGCCCGTGTCGCGTCGAAATGTTGATCTGCACTGACAATTACTCCTTCGGCCCCGCCGCGCCCTATATCCAATTGTCACAACGCGGCTTGGGCAACGAAACCACAGATTCTAACGAGCCGCGGCTCCGCCGACAAACGGAAAACGACTTCGAGAATCGGCTTCTGCCTTCTATCACAGTGTACTCTGCTAACCGATCAACGGGGAAGTGGGGCCGGAGAGCACGCCATAAGTTTAAATCATTAAATGGGTTGTATTCGCGATGCTGGAGCGGAATTCGGACCGCGTGCTTTCGCGACAGAGCTGCAAACCTGCTCGATAGAAAGAAAGTGTCCCACTATTCCCAAATTACCCACCCAATCCATGCGACCCGATTTTCCTTGACCAATACTGAACTTCGTGCATACACTTTGCTGGGGAGATGCCTAGCCCGGATTATTCATCAGCCCATACCAACCCGAAGCGCAAGCGAGGTGGAGCAATCGCCTTACCTCGCTAGCGCTTCGGGTTAGTGTGAAGCGCTTTGTCGAGCATTCTCGGGGCTCATGAATAATCCGGGCTTGCCAAGGCGCGGCATCCTCTTGATCCGATGGAGACGGCTCGCCCGACGAGCAAGGAAATGCAGTCGCGGGTTCCAGGAGGTCAATGAATATGGATCCAAAGCGTTCTCAGGTCTCGCTTTACCGCTTTTTCTCAGGCCTGGCGGAATTCACGTTCCAAACCCGCCTAGGCATTGCCGACCCGCCTTTGGTTGATTATATCGCGGCGCTGTTGGCACGATTTATCCACTGCGACGCGATTTATCAGGTTCGCAATCCGGCTGGCCGCCGCTTGGAAGAAGTGGCCGAGATGCTGGTCGAGGCAGAGGCTCGGATCGGGGACGCGCGGCGTAAAGTACATCGCCATATTGGCGATTTCGCCTTGTTTTGGACGGGCCTCTATCCTGAAGCGCTGCGGCGGCTGCAAAAGCAGCCCCGGCTCGATTATTTCGTCGAATATTGCGAGCAAGGCAAGCGCGCCTATCGGATTGCCAGCTCCATTCCGACGGAGCATGACGCCGACGAAAACGAGGTTCTCGAGCGGCTGAGCCATGATTTCGAGCTCTGCGCCTATGGCCTGGGCGAACTTCGCCGCGAATGGCAGCGCCGCGATACGGAATCGGGCGACGGACCCATGCCGCTCATTATCAATTGAGCCGGAAACTAGGCAATTCGGCGCATGAAAAAGGCCGCCAGGCGGGGCAGGTACCTGGCGGCCAAGATTGTATCGCCCGAAGGCGACGTGGTCATTATAGCCGGCCTGCGGAAGTCGGCAAGCTTTTTTTGGAAATTTCTTGACGTCTGTGCGACCTATTCGTAACTTACTGCCAGCATACGAGTTACCATCTTCACCGGCCCGTAATTATGGACGGGGGCTGGGCCAGGTCTTCCAATGCAGACTCGGGCGCACGTGCGATCTGCGCTTGGAGCCGCCGCAGCTTTCCTTCCAACCGCTCGTAGCCGCGATCGAGATGATAGATCCTTCGCACGACAGTCTCGCCTTCAGCCGCCAGGCCGGCCAGCACCAAAGCGGCGCTGGCTCTGAGATCGGAGGCCATCACGCAGGCCCCGGTCAAGCGCTCGACGCCTGAAACGACGGCGAGATCGCCTGCGCGTTCAATCTTGGCGCCCAACCGCTTCAACTCGGCCACGTGCGAGAACCGATCGCCAAAGACCTGGTCTCGAATGACGCTGCGGCCGCGCGCGAGCGCCATCCAGGCCATCCATTGCGATTGCAGGTCGGTCGGAACGCCCGGATACGGTTGCGCCACAATGTCGGTCGGCGCCGGTCTGCCGCGGGCAGAAAGCGAAATGCGGTCGCCATCGACCTGCACGTCGGCGCCAGCCCGGCGGAGATGTTCGAGGACCTGCCCGAGATGCTCAGGCGCCGCGCCTCCGATCGTCGCCGATCCTCCGGTGATGGCCGTGGCCAAGAGCAGCGTCGCGGCTTCGATCCGATCGGGGATGATGCGATAGCCGCCGCCGCCGAGTTCGCAGCGGCCTTCGATTTCGAGCGTTGACGTGCCGAGCCCATCGATCTTGGCGCCCAGCGATTTCAAGAACCGGCCGAGGTCGACGATTTCCGGCTCCAATGCGGCGCCGGTGATCGTCGTGCGGCCGCGGGCCAGCACTGCAGCGCTGAGCACGTTCGCCGTGCCCGTGACGGTCGGCCCGCGCGAACCGCTAAGATGCACGTGCGCTCCGACGAGTCGCTGCGCTTCGGCGACCACATAACCGTGTTCGACCTTGATGTTGGCGCCCAGCGCGGCGAGCCCCTTGAGGTGCAAATCGACCGGCCGGTCGCCGATCTGGCAACCGCCCGGCAGCGACACGACGGCGCGGCCGCGTCGCGCCAACAGCGGCCCGAGCACGCAGAAACTCGCCCGCATTCGGCTCACGTGTTCGTAGTCGGTGCGGGTCGGCCGCGAGTCGACGGTTTCGAGCTTCAACCGACCATCGCGCTGGCGTTTGACCTCGACGCCCAAATGCCCCAGCACGAGCGAGAGCGTATCGACGTCGTTCAGTTGCGGAACTCCTTCCAGCCAGACCGGCTCGCTGGCCAGAATCGAGGCGGCCATGATCGGCAGTGCGGCGTTTTTCGAGCCGCCGACCGCCACTTCGCCGTGCAGCGGAATCCCGCCGCGGATTCGTAAAGCGTCCATGCTGGAAGGAAGGAGTCGGGAGTCAGGCGTCGGAACACAGGAATAATATAACGCGCGCGGCGATTTGCGGGCAGGCGCCCGCCCGGGAGGGCCGGGCGCCCTCGCCCGGCTGGCGCGTACGTTGGGCCCATTCGCGGAAATCGCACGCGCGGCGGTGCAACGGACTCACGCTCGGGAGCGGCGAGATTTGTAGGTCGGGCGAGGGCGCCCGACCCTCCGTGATGCGATGTCGGGCGGGGGCGCCCGACCCTCCCGAGCTACGTTGACGCTCCGGTGCGCTCGATTGCGGCGTTGAGGATGCGAGAAATCAGCTCGGAGTATTCGACTCCGTAGCCGCGAGCGAGGATGACCAGGTCGCCGGTCTTGGGCGAAAGGCCGGGCAGCGGATTGACCTCCAGGAAATAGGGCACGCCGTCGCGCAGGCGGAAGTCGAACCGCGAAACGTCGCGGCAACCGAGCGCCCGCCAAGCGGCCAGTGCGGCGCGCTCGACCGCGGCTGTGTCGGCCGGCGAAAGCTGCGCAGGGCTTTCGTAGCGGACCTGCCGCTCCCAGTCGCGCTTCACTTCGAGCGAATACACGAACGGCGAGCTTTGCTTTTGCTGGGGCAAAACCCGCATGATGCCGAGCACGTGTTGCGGCCGATGGCCGACGACGCCCACGGTCAGTTCGTCGCCGTCGATGAATTCCTCGACCATGATCGGCTGCCGGTAGGCTCGATACGCCCGCTCGACGCTGTCGGCCAGTTCCTCGCGGGTTCTGACCAGGCTCTGGGCGAGCACTCCTTTGCTTGAGCCTTCGAAGGCCGGCTTGACGAACGCCGGCCATGGCAAACTCGCAAGTCGTTCTTGGGCCGAGTCGAGCTCGCCGTTTTCGATCAAGGCCCAGGCCGGCGTGGACACGCCCGACGCTTGCACCAGACGCTTGGCGCAGTCTTTGTCGAGCGTGGCGGCCAAAGTCAGCGGGTCGGAGCCGGTGTAGGCGATGCCCAACATTTCCAACACGGCGGGCACGCGCGCTTCGCGGCAACGGCCGCTGCCGGCGCCTTCGGCGATATTCACGACCAGTTCGGGGCGCGGCCGATCGAGCAATTTGCGCAACAGCGTCTCGCCGTCGCCGAGCAGTTCGACGTCGTGCCCCAAAGAGCGAATCGCGTCGGCGATCGAATCGATCGTTTCCTGCGAGTCGAATTCCTCTTCGGCGTCGGCCGCCAGTCCCGGCGCATTGGGAGACTCGGCTGCGGCGCCGCCTTTGACGTTATAGGTCAGGCCAATTTTCAAACGGCGGGTTCCTTGTAATTCATGCTTTAGCCTAAGTCGCACGCCACATTCCATGTGCCGTCCGCGGCCCTGCTAACGTATCTCGCGGGTTTGGCGAGGACTTACGGAGTGAGCCTGCTACCGTGGCTCACGCGGAGCCGCGGAGAGCACCTCCCTTGCAACTCCGCGTATGCTCTACGGTTGCGCTAGGAAATGCTGAAGGCCCCTTGGCGATCGCAACATCCACGAATTCTTGGGAAGAGCCTTAATTCAATCGCCCGGCCATTCCCCAGAAAACGCAACTGCCGCCCCGCTAACCAGCCCGAAAACTGCCCACGGATTCCGGTGAAGACGCACCGGCATACGGGCTTCTCGACGAGATCAAGTTGTTTTTGGTTCTAGGACTTCACCCTCGACGCCTGTCAGAATGTTGCCAATCGCCTCTTCCCCTGACTCTCCAACGAAAGTGACGGTTTCGTCGGAACCGCCAAAAACCCGCCCTTGGCAGTCCATAAAGAGGATACATGTTCCGAAAAGGTAATGCCCAATGGGACAAAGCGGGACGGTTCCAATCAGTTCCTCAAAAACCTCGATCCCGCTGCCGCCCAGACCCTGAACCGCTCGGTCAGCAAGGAACTCTAAAACATCTTCCTGCCTTGACTTGGTTAAGTAGGGGATTATCAAGCCGCCAAACTGGCGCAGGAACTGCTTGGTCTTCGGCAAGAATCGAATCTGTTCCGAGTCATACGCGTGTTCGTATAAGGAAGTCGCCACGACTCGTTTAGGCGTCCATCCAGCTTTCCGCAGGCGGGACACGGTGGCCGTGGGAAATGCCGCCGCGCCATTTCTAGTCTTTTTGTCACTCATAAATCGCTTCTCGATTTTCATTAGCCTGTCCAGACCCTCGCAAGGCCGGTCTGCGGCACAGTGACTCGGCAATTAGGGCACTGTGGAAGGGGTTCCATTGTTGCCGCTCTGAAACACCACAGGTCGAGATGTTGTTCGTGCGCGCCGTCCAGCAGTGCGCGGTTCAGTGCTTGGAATTCAGCGCATGTTTCAGCGTGCCGGTTTGGAACCAATGTGTTTATCTGAATCCCTGCTTGTCCGTGAACGGCTGGAAGCTGCTGAACTCTTGCCGCAAGAGTCCCGTGTATAAGTAGCCCTGGCAAGTATCGGCTCACCGCGTAGTAGAGCTTGTCCGTCGTTCGGTCATAGATCACCGCTGCCCCAGCGCTGCCTCGAATGATCGGGGGCTGGTGCGGAATAATGCCTTCAACAAAAGCGCCATAATACCGGATGGAAGCGAGGAGTTCCGGTAACACGCCAGCGGTTTGTATCCCGACGACGCCCGCATTAGTCAGTATCCAAGGTGGTAACGCACCAGTCAGCGGCACGCTCGCTGGATTGTATGTGTCGTGGTTATTCCATCGCGTGTGAATCAATGGCCGTAGCGGATACTGCTGTTGTAGCACGGCCGCTACCACGGAAAGGCCAACCGAGGCTCGCTGCCTGCGATATTGCAACCTTCCATTATAAGGCATGGAGCGCCCTGGGCTATTCGCTCGTTCGTTTTGAAACGCCGCAGATGCTCTACAGCGAACGACGCCGAAGCCGCGGGACTTGGCCGACCCGCGGCTTCGAGCGCCATCCCCCTATTCGGGGCGGCTACGACATGCAATCGATCACCTGCAGAGGCGCCGCGACGCCGACCGGCTTGCGAAAGTCCTGGCCATTGCTGCCAGATTCAACGGCATGCACATTTCCGCCGCAGCCATCCGCTTCCACGATCGGCGCCTGTGCGGCGTTTTCTTGCCGACGCGCCATCCGGCGGTTGCCTTCGGGCATGAGCATCGATCGCTGGCCGCCCAGCAAACTGCTGACGCCCAGCGAATCGTACCGGGCTTGCTGTCCGCCGTCCTTGTCTTCGGGGGCGTAACGGAACAACATGCCTTCGTAGTTGCGGAGCACGATGGCGTTTTCGGCCGCCGAGACCAGGTAGTTGGGCATCAACGGAATTTTGCCCGCCCCGTGCAATCCATCGACGACGTACGTCGGCACGCCGAGGCCCGAAATATGGCCTCGCAAGCCTTCCATGATCTCCAGCCCCTTCCACACCGAAGTGCGGAAATGGCCGGCGCCGACCACCGGGTCGCAATGGAAAATGTAGTAGGGACGGACCTTGATCCTCAACAGACCTCGCATCAGTTCCCGCATCACGGGAACCGAGTCGTTCACCCCCTTGAGCAGCACCGCGTGGTTGCTGACCGGCATGCCCGCGTTGACCAGATTGCGGACCGCGCGCTCGGTTTCAGGCGTGATTTCGCGGGGGTGGTTGAAGTGCGTTTGAATCCAAATCTTGCCGGCCCGGCGCAACAGGTCGACCAGATCGGGGTCGAGCAGTCGCTGCGGCAAGGTCACCGGAACGCGCGTTCCGATGCGGATCACGTCGACGTGCTCGATCGCCGCCAGTTCGTTGACGAACCAACGCAGCTTCGAGACCGGCAGCGACAACGGGTCGCCGCCCGACACGACAACGTCGTGAATCTCTTTGTGTTCCCTGACGTACTGGATCATGCGCTGATCGTTGTGGCTGGGGGCGTCCCAGCCGTCGCGGTCCATGGTCACCCGCTTGCGGGTGCAGAACCTGCAGTACATCGAGCAGACGTGCGTCGTGACCATCAGCACGCGGTCTGGATAGCGGTGCGTGAGGCCCGGCACGGGCGAATCTTTATCCTCTTCGAGCGGATCTTCCAACTCCAAGCCGGTTTCGCTGGTCATTTCCAACGTCGACGGGCACGATTGCAGGCGAATCGGATCCTGCAGATCGTCGACGTCGATCAGAGAGAAATAGTAAGGAGGGATGGCCAGCTTGTACTGCGACTCGAGGCTTTCCAGAGCGGCGATGTCGCGGGGGGCGTGGGGCAGGAGTTCGACAAGCTGAGAGGTGGTGCGAACGGCGTTTTGCATTTGCCAACGCCAATCCTCCCATTGGGAGCGAGGCACATCTTTCCAGTGCGGATGCCGGCGAGAGGAACTGGGAGGCTCCTCAGCGTCCTCGCTGGCGGCAATCGCGAACGAGGTTGCATCGAATTGGTTCATAGGGAACGAATCCCTCCTGAGTGAGATTGCGGCTTGGCCGGCCGACCATGCGACCTATCAGCCAAATCCGCGTGCTTATACCATCGGCCGTAAAAACCGACAAGTATGTTTAGCCTAAACCCCTAAGATTATATTCAAGGTTGGGCCAAATACACTTTTTTTCTGCCCACGGTCAAGATCGTTTTTGTTGCGGCCGCCCGCAGGTAGGTCAGGCTTTCCAGCCTGACTGTCAACGAGCCAACGCTTGCGCTACACCGCAGCAGGTTCGCTCTGTGACCCCTCGCCGGCTACCTTGTTTAGCTCAACGATGTCAGGCTGGAAAGCCTGACCTACGCGGCCCGCTGTCGCAACTCCGCCTGCAACCGCCGGATGAGCTGCTGCTGGTTGAACCGTTCTGCACGCCAAAGTTGCTGTTGCTCCTGCCGCGATTTTTCCAGGCGGTCCAGCTCTTGTTCCCGGGCTTCCAGCCGCGCGGCCCGCTCGTCGAATTCGGCCTGCCTCGCGGTCGCCCATTGCTGCAGGTCTTGCTGGCGCCCCGACCACCTTTCCGCTTCGGCAGCCAACTCCGTCTTGAGCGATTCCAGTTCGGCCCGCTCCTCGGCCGCCGAGGCCGCTTCGAGCCGGTAATATTCCCCCAGCCGCCCGCGCAGCGCCGACAACGACCGCTCGACCGCGGCCGGCGCCAGCGAGCCTTCCAACTCGGCCCGCAATTCCTCGGCGGCCAGCCGCAATTCAAGGGCCTCGCGCTGCAGTCGCAGCAAGTCCTGCCGCGATCGCTCGACGGCCGCTCGGCGGTGGTCGAGTTGTTCGCTCTGCCTTTCCACCCCTAGCTTTTTCCGTGCCAACTCCGAATCATTTTTGCGCTGAATTTCGGCCAGGCGGCGCCGGTCGAGCCGGGCCTGGGCTTCGAGTTGCTCGCGGCGCTGCTGCAATTCACGCTCGAAAGCGGCCGTTTCGGCCTGCTGGGCGGAAAGAGACGTTTCGGCCTCGATCAGGCATCGTTCGCGCTCGGCCAGTTCCTCGAATCTCGCCCGAAGCGCATTTTCTTCGGCGATCCGCCGCTCTTCGCAGTCGCCATCGGCCGCCGCCGAGCGCTGCGCCGCCCCGGCGGCCAATGCTCGCTCGCGGGCGAGCATGTCATCCTCGCGTTGGGCCAGCTCTTGCTGCCTTTCCGAAAGCCACAACCGTGCGGTGCGCACCTCTTGATCGAATTCCGCACACCTCGCGTTGAGCTGGGCTTCGCGGCGGTCCAAGTCTTCTTGGCGCGAGCGGAGATGCTGGGCCAACTGCTCGGCCTGGGCCTGGAGCAGCACTGCTTCCAGCTCGGCCTGAAAGGCGACGGCCTGGGCGACTTCAGACGGATCGACGGCTGCCCAAGGGGCATCGCTTGGATGGGCTTGCTTTTCGGCCGCCGGCTCGTTTGCGGACGCTGGAGCGTCGCCTACCACATGCGCAGCGTCCACTCGCGTGCCGGGAACCAGCACGTTTTCGGCCTTGGGGGCCTCCGGCGATTCGGCCGCTCGATCACGTGACTGAAGCATGACGTCCTGGTGAAGTCCCGAAGCGCGGCGGAAGCCGACTGCCGAGGCCCGCGCAATCGTCCCTATCGATCCACGCCACCTCTATCGGCAGGATAGCCCGCAAAGTTGACCTAACCCGGATTATTCATCAGCCCATACCAACCCGAAGCGCAAGCGAGGTGGAGCAATCGCCTTACCTCGCTAGCGCTTCGGGTTAGTATGAAGCGCTTTGTCGAGCATTCTCGGGGCTGATGAATAATCCGGGCTCAACGCGTTCGTCTGCCTTGATGAGTCCGCAGACAAGGCAAGTTCCACGGAATTCGCGGTAAGGCAGGAAGGCAGCGAAAGCTGGCTTGGGCCGCAACCGAGCCGAACGGTTGGCGGCAGTGATGGAAAACAAAAACCCGGCTCGTGGGCCGGGTTGGGGCGGAACGCTGGAAGGCGGTGCGACTTGCGCCTTATCCCTTGGCGGCGTCCAGAGCCTTTTGCAAGCGGTTCTTGGGCTGCACGCCGACGAAGCGGTCGACGACGTCGCCCCCTTTGAAGATCATCAGCGTGGGAATGCTGCTCACGCCGAACGAGCCGGCCGCATTGGGGCTGTCATCGATATTGAGCTTGCCGATCTTGACTGAGCCGGCATATTCGCCCGCCAATTCTTCAATCATGGGAGCGATCATCCGGCATGGGCCGCACCAGGGGGCCCAAAAGTCGACCAGCACCGGCTCAGCCGACTCGAGCACTTCGGACTGGAAGTTGGCGTCGGTAAACTCGCTGACATTGACGCTCATCAGACACTTCTCCTCGTATGATCGCTTCTGTAAGGCTGTGGCAATTATAGCGCTGCTCTGGGGGGTGTCAACAAACGATCATTGCGGCTTTTCCGAACCCGCAACCGGCGTTCGCAGCCGTTCGTCGGCCAGATCGAGCCGATACATGATCTGATTGTATTCATAACGCGGAGTAGCCTCCGGGTTGCCCGAGAACGTCTGCGTATACGTCCCTTCGAAATAAATGATTCGGCCCCCCTGCTCGTCGAATTGAGGATGCTGCTTCGGATTGTAAAAGCTGTATTTGTCGTGCGTCACGATCTTGCGGGCATTCCGCCAGGGGCCGGCGAGCGACTCCGCCTCGGCCAGCCAAATCTCGCCCAGCGGCGAGGTCCCTTCGGACTCGGCGGCGATCAATAGCCACCGCTTGCGAAAATCGTTCCAATACACGCTGCCGCGATGGGCAACGACCGGCTTGTTGCTCGCTGCATCCACAAGCCGCAGCCGGGCTTCCTGCGGCTTGATCCGCCCCATCTCGATGAGCTTCGCTTCGGCTCGCGGACCGAGCGGCGCCGCGTTTCGCCTCCACGACCAATGCAAGCGGCCCTCGGCATCGCGGTCGAGTTCGACCTTTTCGAGTTCGCTTTCGTCCACTTGGAATGGATCGACCCGCGAGCCCGCCTTGAGGCACGTGTAAGCTTCGTATTGAAAGAGATTCGCCAGCGCATCGGCGTCGGCGGCGACGCGCACGATCGGAAAGGGATCGGCGAAATAGACATAGTTTTTCCCGTCGGCTTCCTCGTGCACGAAAGGGTGTCCGGACGGAAAGACGGGCGAGCGGATATCGAAGTCGGCGACGTGCTCGAAAGCCTCTTTCTCCAGGTTGAACTCGGCCAGGCCGCGGGCGTAGACGGTCAGCGGCGGCTTGACCTTCAAGTAGGCGGCGAACATCCGCTCGCGGCCGTCGGCCGAGTTGAGCACGGTCAGCGCGTCGAGCCAGGTCGGACCGTCGCCGGGCATCGGCGCCATCCCGCGGGCGAAGCCGTCTTCGTTTTTGAAGTAGTTGAAATTCACGCCGCGGGACGGTTCGAGCCCGCCGTTTTTTGGCAATTCAGAAGTCGCGCCGGTCGCGTGGAAATTGCCGAGCGGGTAGGCCGCTCGGTTCGTATCGCCCCAGAACCAGAACAGCTTGCCTTGAAACACGGCCGTGAGCACGCTGTCGGAACCGAGCACGCGGGCGTTGATGAGCGGCTGGTCGATCGGCGCCGGCCGGCCGGTCAGCGCGCTGTCTCGATAAATGCCGGCGCCGGTAATGCGATACAGCCGCTCGGCGATGTTCTTGCGATCGATTTCCAGCGTGACTTTGCCGCCGGGCTTCGTTTCGACCGCCGTTCCGCGGAAGCCGAAGCCGTCTGCGTGAAACTCGTAACCGTGACTTTTGACGTAAAAAAAGACCTTCTGGCCCAACAGGCCCGGCTCGTCGAACGCGACGACGCCGTTGCTGTCGGTCACATAGCGGATGCCGTTGACGGTCGAAAGCTCGACCAGCGGCACTCCGCGACCCGTCTGGCGATCGATGACCGTAATTTCGAAATATCGCTCCGGCTCGGCCGCAGGCGAGGCGAGGAGGAAACAGGCGAGAATTGCGGTAGCGTGCATAGCGAAACCTCCCAAAATTGGCGGATGCGCCTTTATGAAATACGAAACCGCCGTGAAATGCAACGCTTGCCGCAGGGAATGTAGCAGGCTCAGTCCGTGAGCCGACGCCGGGTTGGCGGCCAACCGTAGCGCCGGTTACGGCACATGGAATTTGCCTACTACTTTGGTTGCGACTCTGCGGCGCCAGTGAGCTTGCATCAACCACGGATGGCATGGATGGCACGGATGAAGGAGTTCAAAATCGGTGTCATGCCGCCCGAGGTTTCGTCGCGAAAGGGCGCTTGGCGGCTGGGGCAAGGCGGGCGATAATTGCAACCTCATCGAAATGAGTCTGCACATCTTTACTTGCGAACCCGGCTGGGAAAATGTTCTGATCGACGAACTGGGCCGCGTCTTTCCCGGCTCGTCGAGTCGCTCGCTCGGCGCCGGCTGGGTCGAATGCCGGCTGACGGGCGAGCCCTCGTGCGAGGAGCCCTGCGCGTCGTTTGCCAGCCAGATGCTTCCCGGCGCGGCGCCGCTGGCGGCGCCTTCGATTTCGAAGTGGGCCCACCTGGCCGGCGCGCGATTGATCGAGGCGCTCGAGCATCACGAAGGCCCCTGGCGGCTGCACGTGTTTGCCGTCAAGTCGCCCGAGGCGCCGGTCGGGCAGGCCCGTTGTCGGCTGATCGAAGAGGCGATCGTCGAACTGCTGCGCAAGAAACAGCGCCGGCTGTTGCGATCGCGTATCGTCGAAGACGAGCGCCCCTGGGCGGCCGACGAGGCGATCGTGCAGCTCGGCCTGACGACGCCGAGCGAGGGCTTTTTCTCTGCCGCGCTGCCGCCTGTGCGAGCCCGTTTAAGCCGAGCGTTGTCACGCTTTCCCGGCGGAATCGTCGAAATTCCAGCCGATCTGGCGGCGCCCTCGCGAGCCTTCGCCAAGCTGGCCGAGGTCGAAATCCGGCTTGGCCGGCGGATTGCCGCCGGCGAAACTTGCGTCGACTTGGGCGCCAGCCCCGGCAGTTGGACGTATCTGGCCTTGGCTCGCGGCGCGCGGGTGACGGCCGTCGATCGCAGCCCCTTGCGCGACGATCTGATGAAACAACCGCGGCTGAGCTTTGTCCGCGGCGACGCCTTTCGTTACGAGCCGTCCGAACCGGTCGATTGGCTGTTGTGCGACGTGATTGCCTTCCCCGAACGCAGCTTCGAACTGCTGCAAACCTGGCTCTCGAATCGCTGGTGTCGCTGGTTTTGCGTGACCATCAAATTCAAAGGGCAGGGGGAATACCCGAAGCTCGAAGGCTTCGAATCCAGCCTCGACGAATCCGGCGCCGAGTTCTTCCTCCGCCGCCTCACCAGCAACAAGAACGAGGTCACGGCCTATGGAGGGACGAAGGCCGAAGGATGAGTAGCCTTCCCCGCCTACCGCCTGCCGCCTGCTCTGCATACAATCCAAGCATGGCCCAACTCGATCTGATCGCCACTTCGGCCGTGGGCCTGGAAGCCGTCGTCGCCCGCGAACTCAAAGCTCTCGGCTATGAGAGCAAAACGCTGCAAACCGGCCGGATTCTGTTCCGGGGCGACGAAGCCGCGCTTTGCCGGGCGAATCTCTGGCTGCGGGCGGCCGATCGCGTGCTGCTGCGGTTGGGGGCCTTCGAGGCCAAGGATTTCGGCCAACTCTTCGACCAAACCTACGCCTTGCCCTGGGAGCAGTGGCTGGGCGCCGACGCGGCGTTTCCGGTCAACGGCCGATCGGTCAAATCGCAACTCTCCAGCGTGCCGGCCTGTCAAAAAATCGTCAAGAAGGCGATCGTCGAAAAGCTCAAGGCCGCCTACGGCGGGGTTTGGCTGCCGGAAACCGGCCCGCAATACACGGTCGAAGTCGCGCTGCTCGACGACATCGCGACCTTGACCATCGATACGAGCGGCGCCGGACTGCACAAGCGCGGCTACCGCACGCTGGTCGGCGAGGCGCAACTCAAAGAGTCGATGGCCGCGGCGTTGGTGATGCTCAGCTTTTGGCGGCCTGAGCGGCAGTTCGTCGATCCGTTTTGCGGATCGGGCACGATTCCGATCGAGGCCGCCCTAATCGGCCGCAACATGGCGCCGGGCTTGAACCGCTCGTTTGCGGCCGAGAGCTGGCCGACAATTGCCGCCGAGCATTGGCAAGCGGCCCGGCAGGAGGCGCGTGAGGGGATTTTGCCCGACTTGCCGCTGCGGATCATCGGCACCGACATCAGCGGAGAGGCCTTGAGCCTCGCCCGTTTCCATGCGGAGCAGGCCGGCGTGGCCGAGCAGATTCATTTCCAGCAGCGCGATTTTCACGACCTGACCAGCAAGAAGGAATATGGCTGCGTGATCTGCAACCCGCCCTACGGCGAGCGGCTGGGCGATCACGACGACCTCGAAGACTTGTACCGCGCCATGCCGACCGTGCTGCGGCGGCTCAAGACTTGGTCGCACTACGTTCTGACCGCTTACCCCGACTTCGAAGCCCTCGTCGGCCGCAAGGCCGATCGCCGCCGCAAGCTCTACAACGCGCGAATCGAGTGTACCTACTATCAGTTCCATGGGCCGAAGCCGGGCACGTACCTGGCGCCCGATGCGGTGCAACCGAGAGATGAGGAATTCGGAGCGGAAGCAGCGAGTGCGACGCACGGCGCACTCGCCTTGGCGAGCGGGGGGCGTCAGCCCCCTGGTCGGGTCGAAGAACAAGAAACGTCAGCTATCGAAGAGCGCAGAGCGGAGGAAGTGATACAAAAACCGCGAGTGGCCATCGCACGCCCCGCATTCGGCGGCCTTTCGGCCAAGTCGCGCGAGCAAGGCGAACTCTTCGCACGGCGGCTGGCCGCCCGGGCGCGGCACCTGCGCCGCTGGCCGAAACGGGGCATCACTTGCTATCGGTTGTACGATCGCGATATCCCTGAGATCCCGCTGGCGGTCGACCGTTATGAAGACTGCCTGCACTTGGCCGAGTATGAACGGCCGCACGAGCGCACGCCGGGCGAACACGCCGACTGGCTCGACCTGATGGCCCGTACGGCGGCCAAGGCGCTCGAGGTTTCGCCGGCCAACGTGTTCCTGAAACGCCGCGAGCGGCAGCGCGGCACGGCGCAGTACGAGCGTTTCGCCGAGTCGGGGCATGCGCTGGAAGTACACGAAGGCGGCTTGAAGTTTCGCGTCAATCTTTCCGACTATCTCGACACCGGCTTGTTTCTCGACCACCGCATCACGCGCTCGATCGTTCGCGAGCAAGCGGCCGGCAAGCGGTTTTTGAACCTGTTCGGCTACACCGGCTCGTTCACCGTCTACGCCGCGGCCGGCGAGGCGGCGACGACCACCACGGTCGATTTGTCGAACACCTATCTGCAGTGGGCCCAGGACAATCTGCACCTCAACGGCTTGCTGGGCCGTCGCCATCGCTTCGTGCGCGACGACGTGCTCGGCTTTCTGAAACATCATCCGCCAGGCTTGCTCTACGATCTGGCGGTGGTCGATCCGCCGACCTTCTCCAATAGCAAGATGACTGATGACGTCTGGGACATCCAGCACGACCACGCCGAGTTGCTCAAGGGGCTTGTCGAGTTGATGGCGCCCGGCGGCGTGATCTTTTTTTCGACCAACTCGCGGCGCTTCAAATTGGCGGAGAGCGAATTGCCGCGCGTCGCGATTCGCGAGATCAGCCGTCAAACCGTGCCGGAGGATTTCCGCAACCAGCGCATCCACCGCTGCTGGCGGATGAGCGTCGGCGACGATCGGTAGCTGGCGCCTCGCCTGCGATCCGGCTGCACCGTTCAAGGCTGGAACGGGGCTGGAAGCGTCGGCGCAAAAAAAAGTGCTTGGGCGCAGCAGACCAGAAAGGCGAACTGGCCTACCTACCCAAGCACAGATCGCGCTGGAGTAACGCGATCGCACCAGAGCCTATTTCGTTTCACTTCCCGAGCTCACCCGCGTGCGTGAGTACCAGCACAGGCCAAGACCGCGAAGTTTGGGCCGCGTCGATTTGGCGTCGCACTCTCGGGAGACGAGCACGGCTTTCCCTTTAGCAAGCGGCGTGCCAACATTGGCGCCTGCTGAAGCAGGGCAACGAGTCGTTCATTCCGTGCCATCGGATATTCAAGGGAACTTGCCTGCTTGAACTCGCTCGAGCCCCGGAATCTCCCGCTTTGGAGCTTGCATTTCCGCCATCGACGCGGCGCGACGGCGTTCAGCCCGTGAAGACGGATTCTTTTATCTGCTTCAGGCATTTCTGGCGTTTGAAATCTGGCGCGAGCCAACGGTTTGGCCAAATACTGCACACGGTCGCGCCTGCCAGCCGCGAATAATTGGACAATTTCTGGGCAAAACTTCGTCCGACTTCGGGCGCAATTTCTGCTTTTCGCGGGCACGCCACAGAGGGCGTGCCTTACAGGCTTTTGCCACGAATGTCTCCTTACGCTCCGACCTGCCCGCCGGCGCCGACCGGCTTACCCTTGACCCAGGGGTTCGATAACCTAAATTCCATAGCGGATTCCGCCTTTGGCGCACCTGATGGGCAGGCGGAGCGAGACCCTGCAGGAGACGTTGGCTTGTCCGATCTATTCGGTTTCATTGCGCCAGGCGGCCCCGGACACTTGCCGCGCTGGACTTCCAGCGCGAAAGAGGGGCTCGGCTGTTCGCTCAATTTGAGCAGCCAGGTCTGGTTCACGCACAGCCACGGCATCGTCAACGAGATCTATTACCCGCGCGTCGATCGGGCCTGCGTTCGCGATCTGGGACTGATCGTGACCGATGGCCGGGAATTCTTTTCGGAAGAGAAACGCGACGCGCAGGCCAAAGTCGAATACCTGGCGGACGGCGCGCCGGCGTATCGCATCACGAACACGTGCAAGCAAGGCCGATACGTGATCGAAAAGGAGTTGCTCACCGATCCGGCGCGCGACGCCTTTCTGCAACGCACCCGCTTTCGAGCCGTCGAGGGCGCGAAGAGCGACTATCGACTATACATGCTGCTGGCGCCGCACTTGGGCAACAAGGGTTGGGGCAATACCGCCTGGGTCGGCGAATACAAGGGCGTGCCGATGATGTTCGCCATCCGCGATGGCGTCGCCTTGGCCGTGGCTTGTTCGGCGCCGTGGCTCCGCGCCTCGGTCGGATACGTCGGCGTCTCGGACGGCTGGCAAGATCTGATCCGGCACAAACGGCTGACGTGGAATTACCAGCGCGCCGAAGCCGGCAACGTCGCGATCGTCGGCGAAATCGATCTGACAGGGGACGATTGCGTGTTGGCCGTCGGCTTCGGCCACACGGCGCACGAAGCGGCGCATCGCGCGGCGGCCAGCATGTTGGACGGCTTCGACGCGGCCAAGGACCAGTATCTGCGCGAGTGGGAAGCCTGGCATCGCACGCTGCTGCCGCTCGACGACGGCCGCACCCACGAGCAAAATATCTACCGCGTCGGCGCCTCGGTGATTCGCACGCACGCGGCCAAAAACTTTCCGGGCGGCGTCGTGGCCAGCCTGTCGATTCCCTGGGGCATGGCCAAGGGAGACGACAACCTGGGCGGCTATCACCTGGTCTGGCCGCGAGATCTCGTCGAGACGACGACCGGACTGATGGCCGCCGGCGCCGCCGACCTGGCCCGAACCGTGTTGCGCTATCTGCAAGTCACGCAAGAGGCCGACGGCCACTGGGCGCAGAACATGTGGCTCGACGGCACGCCCTACTGGGACGGCGTTCAGATGGACGAAGCGGCGCTGCCGACCATGCTGGTCGACCTCGCCTATCGAGAAAAAATGCTCGCTGACTCCGATCTCAACGATTTTTGGCCGATGGTCCGGCACTCGGCCTGTTACCTGGTCAAAAACGGCCCGGTCACGCAGCAAGACCGTTGGGAAGAAGATTCGGGCTATTCGCCCTTCACGCTGGCCGCCGAAATCGCCGCCTTGTTGATCGCCGCGGAAATGGCCGATCGCCAAGGCGAGGAGCGCGAAGCGCAGTACCTTCGCGAGACGGCCGACCTGTGGTACGCGAATCTCGATCGTTGGATTTACGCCTCCGACACGGAACTGGCGCGGCGACTGGGCGTCGCCGGCTATTACGTGCGGATCGCTCCGGAGATGGAAGACGGCGGTTCGCCGCTCAAAGGCGTGGTGGTGGTCAAGAATCGACCGCTCGAACAGAGCCTGGAAGTCGCCGCCGACCTGGTCAGCCCCGACGCCTTGGCGCTGGTCCGCTTCGGCCTCCGCGCCGCCGACGATCCGCGAATGGTCGACACGGTGAAGGTCATCGACGCGCTGCTCAAAGTCGAGTTGCCGCCGGGCCCCTGCTGGTATCGTTACAACGAAGACGGCTACGGCGAACGAGAAGACGGCGAACCGTTCGACGGCACGGGCATCGGCCGCGCCTGGCCGCTGTTGACCGGCGAGCGCGCGCATTATGAATTGGCGGCGGGCCGCGTCGACGAGGCGCGGCGGTTGCTGCACACGTTCGAGCAGTTCGCCAACTGCGGCGGCTTGCTGCCCGAGCAAGTCTGGGACGTCGACGACATTCCGGAGAAGGAACTGTTTCGCGGCAAACCGGCCGGTTCGGCGATGCCGCTGGTCTGGGCCCACGCCGAGCACATCAAGCTGCTGCGCTCGCTGCGCGACGGCCGGGTATTCGACATGCCGCCGCAAACGGTCGAACGCTATCTCGTCCGAAAGCAGACGTCGGACCTGGCTTGTTGGCGCTTCAACCACAAGACCCGCGACATGGAACCCGGCAAAACGCTGCGCGTCGAGGCCCTGGCGCCCTTCACGCTGCGCTGGACGAGCGACGCCTGGCGTGCGGTTCATGACGCCGAGGGGCAGGACTCTGGCCTCGGCGTCTGGTACGTCGACTTGCCGACCCGCGATCTATCGCTCGGCGCCGCGGTCGAATTCAC
>DATKRK010000109.1:0-5220 GCA_035532215.1 Pirellulales bacterium
CCTGGACGTGTACGTCTACCTGAAGGACGTGCTGGACCAATTGCTGGCCGGCTCGACCGACTACCGCTCGTTGCACGCCGACCTCTGGAAGCAATCGCACCCCGAAGCGGTTCGCAATTACCGAACCGACGAGCGCCGCGATGCCGCCGACCGGCGCCGGCGCCGTCGTGCTCAGCGACGGCTGGCCCAGAATTCTCCCGACCCCCGCCCCTAGCCCCGCCCGCCCCAGAGCCACCTGGCGCCGGTGTACGGTTACGCATAACCGCCAAGCGGCTTGCTCCGTGAGACGAGCCCAAAGCCGCAAAAGCGCGAATCGCTTCTGATTGCCAGCAAGCCGCCGGGGCGATAAGGTCGGTTCGCCCGTCGGTCTGAAGACGGCGTGAAGTCGTTCGGCGGCTGGCTCGCCGCGCCGAGCGCGGCTTGCCGAAAAACGGCGTTGGGCGGCCGGAGAGCCGCGGCGTGAAAGCGAAAAATCATGATTTATACGCCCCACGAGATGATAAACGGCCGTTCTGTCGGGAAAGGGCCAAATTCTCGGCCCGCAGGCGAAAACGCCGAGCGCGGTGATTTATGGAAAGGCGCCGAATTGGGCATAAAATGGGCCGCAAACGGGCATAATATGCCTGTTTTTGGGCGTCGACTTTGTGGCCCGCGGCGGGCGAAACCCTTGTTTTCTCGGAGAATCTCGCGTTTCGGCGCCGAGTCCGACGCGCAATTCGCGCGGGCGTATAAATAAATCGGCCGAATTATAAATTACCGCGGCCGTCCGAGCATCGAGGATTTAGTAATCTCCGAATGCAAAGACTTGGGTGGCTGGGGCTGAGCCCAGGCGAACCCCCAGGTCGCTGGGGCATCGCTTCG
This sequence comes from Pirellulales bacterium, assembly GCA_035532215.1. Taxonomy (GTDB): domain Bacteria; phylum Planctomycetota; class Planctomycetia; order Pirellulales; family JAICIG01; genus JAICIG01. The sequence continues at coordinate 862 of DATKRK010000109.1, forward strand.
CTCTGCCGCCAGGCACTCCGCTGTCATATACGGTATTCAACGTTCGTTCGGTACGCTCAGGCTTTTCAGCCTGACAGTCAGGCTGGAAAGCCTGACCTACGGCGCTTGCACGACGCTCTCACACGTCGCACAGCTTCACGGCCTGCTGCAAGCCGGCGAGCGGGTCGCGGGTGGGGATGAACTCCTGGCCGACGTAGCCGGCGTAGCCGACTTCGAGCAAGGCCCGCATGATCGGCGGGTAGTTGATTTCCTGCTCGTCGTCGAGTTCGCGGCGGCCGGGGTTGCCGGCGGTGTGGACGTGGGCGATGTATTCGGCGTACTGCCGGATGCGGGCGATCACGTCGCCGTCCATGATTTGCACGTGGTAGATGTCGAACAAGAGCTTCATCCGCGGCGAGCCGACCTGCTTGATCAGCTCGATGCAATAGTCGGTGTGGTCGCCTTGATAGCCCGGATGGCCTTTCATCTCGACCGCCACGCGGCTGTTGAGCATCTCGAGGCAGAGGTTGACCTTCTTCTTTTCCGCGTAGCCGATGACCTTCTTGAAGCCGGCCACGCAGTTCTTCAGGCCGACGTCGTCGGCGATGTCTTCGCGGAAGCCGGTGAAGGTGATGACGTTCGGAAAGCCGTACTCGGCGCAGGCGTCGATCGATTCGCGAATCTTGGCGATGCACATCTCGTGATAGTCGGGGTTGTTCATCCCCTTCTCGAAGCCGTGGCTGCTGGCGATGGCGCAGACCAGGCCGTGCTTCTTCAAGGTCGGCCAGTCCTTGGGATTGACCAGTTCGACGCTGACGCAGCCCAACTGCTTGGCCACGCCGCACAGTTCTTCGATGTTCCAATACTTCTGATAACACCAATTCACCAGCGACTGCTTGATGGCGCCCTTGAAACCTGCGGGGGCGTCTTTTTCAGCGGCACTCGCAGGGGAGCGGCCCAGCGCTACGGCGCTGGCGACGGCCGCGGCCCCGCCAAGCAAACGACGGCGCGAGAGGGGAGCGGAAACGGAATCGCGATGAAGTTCGGTATGATCCATGAGCGGTTGACCTTTGAAGGAAGCGAAGGAAGGATACGGAAGCGGCGTCCCACACCAACCCGAAGCGCCAGCGAGGCGCGGCAGACGCTTTTCCTCGCTAGCGCATCGGGTTGGTATTGGGCGACGAATCGTCCGGCCCGGCCGGACGCGATGGCGTTTATGATAAACGCCCGCTGGACAGTTGCCAAACGAGCACAGCCGAGCCCAGGGCCATGCACCACCAGCCGAACCAGTGCAGCCGGCTGGAGTTGAGCACCTTCAGCAACAGCCGCAGCGAAACCAGTCCGACGAAGAACGAGACCACGGCGCCGACGGCCAGCGTGCCGGGCGGCGAGCTGATGGCGGCTCCCTTGGCCAGTTTCAACAAAGCCACGCCTACCGCGCCGGAAATGGCCGGAACCGCCAACAGAAAAGAAAAGGTCGCCGCATCGTCGCGTCGCAAGCCGACGGCCAGCCCGCCGGCGATTGTCGTGCCGCTGCGCGAGATGCCCGGCAAGGGGGCGGCGGCCTGACAGGCGCCGATTGCCAGCGTCTGAGCGTAGCTCAATTGCTGATAGGCCAGCGGGCCGTCGCCGCGGCGGTTGATCCACAGCAGCACCGCGCCGTTGATGAGCAGCATCGCCCCGGTCAGCGTGGGGTTGGTCATCCAGTCCTTGAAATACTCCTCCAGCACGATGCCCACCACACCGGCGGGGACCGTGCCGGCAATCAGCAAGCCGATCACGCGGCGATCGGTGGTGAGCAGCCGCAGAATCCGCCGCCAATAGATCACCAGAATGGAGAACAGCGTGCCTAGGTGCAGGATGATCGTTTCCAGCAGGTCGCCCTTGGCGAATTCCTCGCCATTGGCCAGGCCGAACAGCCGATCGGCGACGACCAGGTGGCCGTCGGAACTGATCGGCAGGAATTCGGTGATTCCCTGCACGACGCCCAAAATAATGATTCGCAAGTATTCCATGTCGCTTCCGGCGAGGGCCGCTTCCGGCAGGCGCCGGCAATTCGGGAGAGTCCGAAAGTATAGCTTTGCGGGCCGCTTCGTGGGTGAAATGCCGGGAATCGAGGGGCGTAAGAGCGGGTTCGCGCGGTTGATACTGTAGGCAGCGCCCTCCGCGGCCGTTCCGCGATAGCGCGAATCGGCGCGATTCCCGGGTGTACGGCACGCCACAGAGGGCGTGCCCTACAGGCTTTTGCCGCGAATGTCTACTTGCGCCGGGAATCGAGCGAGCCGCGCGGTTTCGCTTGATGGTTTCGCGCGATTTGGCATAATGAGTCATTACCCTCAACTTTCGACGCGTTGCCGTCTCTTTTCCCCGTCTGCGAACCCCTGGAGGACCTGGATGTTCAAGAATCTGAATACGGAGGCGCTGGGCCTGTCGACCGGCCAGAGCGAACTGATCGAATTAGCGCTTTCGTTCGGATTTCGGGGGGTCGACCTGGACGTCGTCGATTTTTCCGCTCAGGTCAAGGAGCAGGGATTGCCCAAGGCGCGGCGGCTGCTGGACAGCGCCAAGTTGAAGATCGGCGCCTTCAAGCTGCCGGTCCGCTGGCAGGCCGACGACGAAACGTTCAAGGACGATTTGCAGAAGCTGCCAGAGCTGATCGGGCCGGCGGTCGAGATCGGCGCCGCCCGAGCGATTACGAACATCGAGCCGGCCAGCGACGAACGACCGTATCATCAGAATTTCGAGTTTCACCGCCAGCGGCTCGGCCAACTGGCCAAGGCGCTCGAGCCCAAAGGCGTGCGGCTGGGCGTGGGCTTTTCCGCGGTCGCCGCCGACCGCGCGGGTAAGGCGTTCGAGTTCATCCATACGTTCGACGCGCTGACGATGTTGCTCGGCATGACGCCGGCGGACAATTTGGGCGTGGTCGTCGATCTCTGGCAGTTGTGGGCCTCGGGCGGCTCGATCGACCTGGTGCGCAAGCTGAAGACTCAGCAGATCGTCGCGGTGTACGTTTCCGACGTCGCCGATCCAGGCGCCGAGCCCGAAAAACAGCCGATCGCCACGCGTCGCCTGCCCGGCGAGACCGGCACGATCGACGTGGCGGCGGCCTTGGCTTTGCTGGCCGAAATGGGCTATGCCGGACCGGTTACGCCGCTGCCCGACAGCAGCCAGTTCGCCGGCCTGCGTCGCGACGCGATCGTCAAATTGGCCGGCGAAAAGCTCGATGCCGCTTGGAAGGCGGCGGGCTTGAGCCCCTCGGGCAAGTTGGCCGCCTCGGCCGGACGTTAACCTTGTTGCACTACGATCGCGGACTGAAGCTGACGAAAGCCGACCTGGCGGTCGACTTTCGCCGGCGTCAGCCGCGAGCGTTTATTTCGCACGCCCATATCGACCACATGGCGCGGCACCAGTACGCGCTGTGTACGCCCGATACGGCGAAGCTTTACCATCTTCGTCTCGGCCGGCGCGACGTGCTCGAAATGCCCTATCGCCAGCCGATCGAATGGGGCGGCTTGCGGCTGACCACCTATCCGGCCGGCCATTGTTTGGGTTCGGCGATGCTGCTGGCCGAAGACGACGGCCAACGTTTGCTCTACACGGGCGATTTCAAGCTGGGCGAATCGGCGACCTCCGAGACCGCCGAACTGCCCAAGGCCGAGATTCTGGTCATTGAAAGCACCTATGGCGAGCCGCAATATCGCCGCCGACCGCGGGCGGAAGTCGCGGCCGAGTTGCTCGACGTCGTCCGCACGGCGCTCGCTCAAGAGACGACGCCGGTCATTCAGGCCTATACGCTGGGCAAAAGCCAAGAGGTCACGCGGCTGCTGACGCTCGCGGGCATTCCGGTGCTGCAACACCCGAAAGTCTTTGAGGTCAGCCGCGTCTACACGGCCTGCGGGGTCGAGTTGGGCGCATATGCCGTTTACTCGGGCAAGCCGCTCGCTGGGCACGCGGTAGTGACTCCGCCCGCAATACACCGGCCCGGTCATTTGCCGGGCTTGGAGCGATACGCGTCGATTGCCGTCACCGGTTGGGCGATGGACCAACGGTCTCGCGGCCGGCTGGGGGTCGACCACGCCCTTCCGTTGTCGGATCATGCGGATTACGACGACTTGTTCGCGGCCGTCGAACAAGTCGCCGCGCACACGATCTACTGCACGCACGGCCCTCTGAGCTTTGTGGCCCGTTTGCGCGAGGCAGGCTTCAACGCTTTTCCGCTCGACGGCAAAGCCGGCGACGCCGCTCATAAAGAACAACCGACGCAACGGTTGCTGGCCGGCTTCTAGCCCGGATTATTCACCGGCCCACGCTATGAGTTGACACAGCGCGTTCACACTAACCCGAAGCGCAAGCGAGGTAAAAGCGTTCCTATTCCTCGCT
>DATKRK010000110.1:0-11363 GCA_035532215.1 Pirellulales bacterium
CAGCGCGGCCTTCGGCCGCAACCAATTGAGCCACGGATGGAACACGGATAAAACACGGATGAAATGCAGAATGAGGCTCTTCCGCAGGATCCATGTGTGGTTTTATCGCTGGCTAGCATGGTTGGGGTTGCGTTTTCCAAGGCATTGCCGGGCAAATAAACGTGGCGTTGGTAAGTGAGACGCCGGTGAGGAGCCGAATTGGAAAACACCATGTCCGATCCGTGTTCGATCCGTGTTTCATCCGTGGCTCGCCCCCGCCAAAAGCGCCGCATAATTCTTCGCGAGACGCGGAGAAACAGAACGTTTGTAGTACGGATGAAGGTAAAGAGAGTCAGAAGAACACACTCGATATCCGAGCCGGTGGCGGATAATGCAAAACGCAAAATACAAAATGCCAAAGTCAAAATGGCGGAACTGCAAGTTCCGAATTTGCATTTTGCGATTTGCATTTTGCATTTTGACTTTCATCCGTGTTCGATCCGTGTTTCATCCGTGGCTCTAGTCGGCGGCTCGCTACTTATTCAATGTTCTGGATCATTTCGCGAATGCGTTCGATCGCCGCTTTGACCTCGATCACGTGCCGGGCAATCTGCACGTCGTTGGCCTTCGAGCCGATGGTGTTGGTTTCGCGAAACATCTCCTGCGTAAGAAACTCTAGCTTGCGGCCGGAGCTTTCGGGCAGTTCCATGATCGTGTCGAACTGCTCGAGATGGCTGCGCAAGCGCACGACTTCCTCCGAAATATCGCTGCGTTCGGCAAAAATGCTCACTTCCTTGAGCAGATCGGCCGGATCGAGCGAGACGGCATATTCGCCCAGAGTCGTTTGCAGCCGCTCGGTCAGACGCGCGCGATAGCCTTCGGCCACCAGCGGCGCCCGAGCGGAGATGCCGTCGAGTTCGGCGGCCACCGTCTGGCAATTGATCCGCAGATCGGCCGTCATGGCGCGGCCTTCCTCGGTGCGCATCTGGGCCAGATTCTGCATCGCCGCTTCCAGCGTTTCGCGGACCAGCGGCCATTCTTCCTCGGCCATGGCCGGCGTCGTCGGGTTTTCGACCACTACGCCGGGCAACATCAGTAAAGAGACGAACGGCACATCGTCGCTCAGGCTGTGTTGGATGTTCAGTTCCGTGATCTGACGGCGGTAACTCGTCAAGACGTCGGGATTGAGTCGAAAGTCTTCGCTGCCGCGGAGCCGATCGACTCGCAACGAGACTTGCACGGTGCCGCGGCGGATTTGCTGGCGAATGACGTTTTCGATTTCGGGTTCGAGCAGCCCGTAGCCTTCGCCGCACTTCAGCGCGAGCTTGAAGTAACGGTTGTTGATCGTGCGAACTTCGACGACCACGGCCACGCCGTCGGCCCGGCGATGCGCCTCACCAAAGCCTGTCATGCTCAGCAACAAGGCGCGTGTACTCCAAAGCGGGCGTCTTCCCCGGCATCAATGCCGCGGGAAGAAAGGGGCCATGCGTGAATTAGGCGAGAATTACTTTTTGCTTTCGGCGGGTTTGGACTTGCCGCCTGCCGATTTGTCGCTCGAACCGGCGGGCATAGCCGAAGTCTTTTCGCCGCTCGGCGCTCGGCCGGCCTTGCCGGGCTTGGTTTCGCCCGGCTGCGGCTCGAGGGCTTCTTCGCCCGCAGTCGCCTTCGCGCCGGCCGCCGCGTCGAAGCGGTCTTCGGCTTGCGATTGGTATTTGACCGCGACCACGCAGAGCAGAATCCAGAACAACGCCAGGCCCGAGGTGATGCGGGTGAACATGTCGCCGGCCTTCGTGCCGAAGGCGCTTTGGCCGCCCATGCCGCCCAAGGCCCCGGCCAACCCGCCGCCGCGACCGCGCTGCAGCAAGATCAGCACGATCAGGAACAGCGCCACCAGGAACATCGCGACTTTGATTAGGATTTCCATATTTGACTATCTCGCTTATCGGGATCCGGCCACTCGCGTCGTAGCAGGCACACTCCGTGTGCCGCCGCCAATTGTAGCAGGCACACTCCGTGTGCCGCCGCCGATCGTGCCTTGACGCCTCAATTTCGATGGGGCTAGCAGCCACGCACTCAACGTTTAGCCCTTTTCCGCTACTGGTTACGGCACACGGAGTGTGCCTACTACTTTAGTCCCGCCACGATGCCGAAAAAGTCGTCCGCCTTCAGGCTGGCGCCGCCGACCAGCGCCCCGTCGACGTCGGCCTGAGAGAGCAACTCGGCCGCGTTGCTGGGCTTGACGCTGCCGCCGTACTGAATCCGAACTTGTTGGGCCAAGCCGGCATTGTAGCGTTCGGTCATGATTTTGCGAAGGTCGAGATGGACCTCTTCGGCCTGCTCCGGGGTCGCCACCTTGCCGGTGCCGATGGCCCAGACCGGCTCGTAGGCGATCACGATCTTGGCCAGATCACTGGCGGAGACCCCGGCCAACGAGCCGTCGAATTGGCGGCCAATGACGGCCGAGGTCTGGCCCGCCTCGCGCTGCGCCAGCAGTTCGCCCACGCAGACGATCGGCGTCAGCCCGGCTTGCAGGGCCGCGATCACCTTAAGATTGATGTCGGCGTCGGTCTCTCCCAGGACGTGCCGCCGCTCGCTATGGCCGAGAATCACGTAACGGCAGCCCAAGTCGAGGAGCATCGCGGCGCAGATTTCGCCGGTGAAGGCGCCGGCGGCCTCGTGATACATGTTCTGGGCGCCCAGGCCCACGTTGCTGCCAGCCAGCGCCTTGCCGACCGCTTCCAGATAGATGCTCGGCGGGCAGACGGCCAAGTCGGCGTATTCGACGTTCGCCGAACGCTCGGCGACCGCTTGGGCCAAAGCCACGGCCTCGGCCCGGTTGAGATTCATTTTCCAATTGCCGGCGATGAAGGGGCGTCGCATGGGGAGTTCAAGTTCCAGGTTTCAGGTTCCAAGCGGATATTCAAGTGGCTCGCTCTTTGGCCCAGCGTCCGGTTTCAAATCTGAAACTTGGAACTATTTGCCTCGCGTCGGCGAAATCGTCTTGCCGAACAACTCCGCCAGCTTCTTGATCTGGGCGGCGAGCTCGGCGTATTGGTGCGGCAATAGGGCCTGCGGACCGTCGGACAAGGCTTCCTCGGGGCAGTTGTGAACTTCAATGTGTACGCCGTCGGCGCCGGCGGCGATGCCGGCCAAGGCGCAAGGCGGAATCAAGTCGGGCCGGCCGGTGGCGTGGCTCGGGTCGACGATGATCGGCAAGTGCGACAGGGCCTTGGCGGCCGGCACGGCGGCCACGTCGTACAAGTTGCGCGTCGAGGAATCGAAGCTCTTGATGCCGCGCTCGCAGAGCACCACGCTCGAATTGCCTTCCGACAGGATGTATTCGGCGCTCATCAGCAAATCTTTGATCGTGGCGCTCATGCCGCGCTTGAGCAGCACGGGCTTCCGCGTCTGGCCGACTTCGGTCAGCAGGTTGAAGTTCTGCATGTTCCGGGCGCCGATCTGGAACATATCGGTATAGCGATAGACCAACTCCACTCGCCGCGGGTCCATGACTTCGGTCACGATCGGCAGGCCGTATTTGTCGCCCGTGTCGCGAAGGATTTTCAGGCCTTCTTCGCCCATGCCTTGATAGGCGTAGGGGCTGGTCCGCGGCTTGAAGGCGCCGCCGCGAAGCAGGTTGGCGCCCGCGGCCTTGATCGCCTTGGCGATCGCATCCATTCGCTCGGCGCCTTCGACGGCGCAGGGACCGGCAATCATCGCCAGGAAGCCGCCGCCGATCTTGACCCCGGCTACATCGACGACGCTCGGCTCGGGATGGGCCTCGTTGCTGGCCAGCTTGTAGGGCGGAAGGATCGGCACCACCTTGGCCACGCCCGGAATGGCCTCCAGCGGCGCGGCTTGCAGCTTTTCCTCGTCGCCGATGACGCCGATGATCGTGCGGTAGGTGCCTTTGCTGAGATGCGGTTTAAGGCCCAATGCTTCGACGCGCTGGACGACGTGCTCGATTTGCTCGTCGGTCGCGTGCGGTTTGAGGACGATAATCACGGCGGCTGGCTAAGGGGGTGGCGGGGCGAAAAGGCGACGGAAAACCCACAGCGACCTCAATCGCGGCGCGCTGCAAGCAAGCCAGTTTAGCAGGTTTTTTACCGTGCGACACGGGGGGGGGCGAACGCTGTTCGAGAGGCAGCGCACTCGTGGGGCGAGCTTCCAGGTCGCCAACGACCGACGGCCTGGAAGGCCGCCCCACGGAACACCGCGGTGCTAGGGAGCGTTTTTACCCCGCCGGTTGGCTGCGGGGATAGGCCCCGAGCACTTCCAGCCGCAAGGCCTTGCGTTCCAGGGCGGCCAGGGCCTTTTTCACCCGGCCTTCGCTCTCGTGGCCGTCCAACTCGACGAAAAACAGGTAGTGGCCTTCGGTTTGCGGGATCGGAAAGGATTCGATCCAGGTCATATTGAGCCGGCATCGCTTGAAGATGGCGATCGCGTCGGCCAGCGAACCGGGACGGTGAGAAACTTCGAACATCAGCGCCGTCTTGTCGTGCCCGGTGCGCGGCGCCGACTCTTCGCCGATAATCACGAACCGCGTGACGTTCGACGGATTGTCTTCAATCTGCTCGGCCAGCACGTCGAGCCCGTAGTGAATGCCGGCTTGCTGGCTGGCGATGGCCGCGGCGCCTTGCTTGTCACGCGCCAATTGCGCGGCCGTGGCCGTGCTGGTGACTTCGATCGGTCTGGCCGCCGGCAAGTGCTTGAGCAGCCAGTTGCGGCACTGCGACAAGGCTTGCGGGCGGCTGTACACCTCGGAGATCTCGGCCCGCGGGCATTTGCCCAACAGATAATGGTGAATTCGCAGTTGCACCTCGCCGCAGATTCTGACGCGCAATCGCGTAAACATATCGAGCGTGTCGGCGATGCGGCCATCGGTGGAATTCTCCACCGGCACGACGCCAAAGGTGGCATGGCCGCGGTTCACTTCCTCGAACACGGCCGAAATGCTGCCGACGGGCAGATACTCGACGCCGCCCGCGAAACGCTCCATCGCCGCCAAGTGACTGTAGCTGTAAACCGGCCCCAGCACGGCGACTCGCAACGGCTTTTCGAGGGCCTTGGCGTCGCTGATCAGCTCGCGAAAGACGGATCTCAGGCATTCATTGGAGACCGGCCCTTTGTTCTGGGCCAACGCCTTAACGATCGATTCAGGCTCGGGTTCGGGCGGATAAGGAGCGGTGGCCGCCGAGTGGTTGAGCTTGGCCAGTTGCGAGGCGAGCTTGGTGCGCTGGTTGATGAGTTTGACCAGATCCCGATCCAACCGATCGAGCTGTGCCTTCAGGCTCGTTTCACTGTCGCCGCGAACGTTGGCTTTCTTGGCGGCTCGCGGTGCGGGATCCTTGGACATGAAAACTGCTCTCAACATCAGTCCCGGCAATGACCTGCGCCGCGTGCGCGGCGGCGTCACCCCTTGTACTAGCACGGTCGGCGGGTGTCAAGCTAAGACTGTCATTTTGGCAGTGCGGGCGAATTCGCACAGGATGGCTGGCCAAAATTGGCAGCTTCAGGCTGAATAGTGTGCTGGCAGGCGGAAGATCGCCGTCGATCTGTTTATGTAAGTGTAATTGTCATAATTAGTTGCGATCAACGCGCGCTTGAGAGTTCCGGTGGCATGGGCTTTGCTCGCAGTAGTGCTCATCCTCGTGCAAACTGCACGCACGGCACTGCACGCACGACAACGTCAAGCTAACGGCATTTCAATAGGTCTTCAGGAATTGGTATCCGGGGCTGCAAAAGTTCGACCCGCACGTCCGCCGATTCCGGCGCAAAGGAGTATTTGAGATATGGCACAAGGTGAACGAATCATCGGCATCGACTTGGGCACCACCAATTCCGTCGTCGCAGTGATGGAAGGCGGCGATCCCAAAGTCATTCCCAACCAAGAAGGCAATCGCCTGACTCCGAGCGTGGTGGCCTTCACCGATAAAGGCGACGTGCTGGTCGGCGAACCGGCGCGGCGGCAAGCAGTCACCAATCCGACGCGCACGATTTACTCGATCAAGCGGTTCATGGGCCGGCGGCACAGCGAAGTCGCCAGCGAAGAAAAAATCGTGCCGTACACGGTCGTCGGCGGGCCGAGCGATTACGTCAAAGTCAAAGTCGGCGACCAGGAATTCACTCCGCCGGAAATCTCCGCCAAGACTCTGCGCAAGCTGAAAGAGTCGGCCGAGGCCTATTTGGGCCACAAGGTGAACAAGGCCGTAATTACCGTGCCGGCCTATTTCAACGACGCCCAGCGACAAGCCACCAAGGACGCCGGGCAGATCGCCGGCTTGGAAGTGGCCCGCATCATCAACGAGCCGACCGCGGCCGCCATGGCTTACGGGCTCGACAAGAAGAAAGCCGAAAAGATCGTGGTCTTCGACCTCGGCGGCGGCACGTTCGACGTTTCCGTGTTGCAGGTCGACGACGGCTTGTTCCGCGTCATCAGCACCAACGGCGATACCCACCTGGGCGGCGACGACTTCGACCAAGTGCTCATCAACCACGTGGCCGACGAATTCAAAAAAGAGCAGGGCATCGACCTGCGCAAAGACACGATGGCCTTGCAGCGTTTGCAGGAAGCCTGCGAGAAGGCCAAGAAAGAGCTCAGCTCGCAGAGCACGACCGATATCAACCTGCCGTTCATTACGGCCGACGCCAGCGGCCCGAAGCACTTGCAGATGAACATCACCCGCAGCAAGTTCGAGCAGTTGGAAGACCACCTCATCGAGCGCTGCCGCGGGCCGGTGCTGCAGGCCCTGAAGGATGCCAAGCTGCCGCCGAGCGAGATCGACGAAGTCGTGCTCGTGGGCGGCTCGACGCGCGTGCCGAAGGTGCAGGAACTGGTCAAGAAGCTGTTCGACAAAGAGCCGCACAAGGGCGTCAACCCCGACGAAGTCGTGGCCGTCGGCGCCGCGATCCAGGGCGGCGTGCTGGCCGGCGAAGTCAAGGACGTGCTGCTGTTGGACGTGACGCCGCTGTCGCTGGGCATTGAAACCCTAGGCGGCATCATGACGAAGCTCATCGAGCGCAATACCACGATTCCGACCGAGAAGAAAAACGTCTTCAGCACGGCCGACGACAACCAGACGGCCGTGACGGTCCGCGTGTTCCAAGGCGATCGCGAGATGGCGGCCGACAACCGCTTACTCGGCCAGTTCAACCTGGAGGGCATTCCGCCGGCCCCGCGCGGCATGCCGCAAATCGAGGTCAAATTCGACATCGACGCCAATGGCATCCTGAACGTCTCGGCCAAGGAACTGGGCACGGGCAAGGAACAGACCGTGCGAATCGAGCAATCGAGCGGCTTGAACGAGCAGGAGATCGAGCGGATGCGCAAAGACGCCGAATCGCACGCCGCCGAAGACAAGCAGAAACGCGAGTTGGCCGAGTCGCGCAATCACGCCGACTCGATGTGCTTCCAGTTGGAAAAACTGATGACGGAGCACGCCGAGAAGCTCAGCGAAAGCGACAAGGCGCCTCTCGAAGCGGCCATCAAGAAGGCGCGCGAAGCGGCCCAGGGCTCGGACGTGCAGGCCATCAAGTCGGCCGTGTCCGAACTGGAGCAAGCTTCGCACGCCTTCAGCAAGACGTTGTACGAAACCGGCGCGAAGGCAGGGGCCGATGCGGGCGCCGCGCCTGGACCCGACGGCTCGGCCGCCGGCGGTTCGGAAGAGGACGCCATCGACGCCGAGTTCGAAGTCAAGGATTCGCAGTAATCTCGATGATGCCGGAGACGCGGGGGATTGAACCACAGAGACACAGAGGCGCAGAGAGACGAAGAAGAGACGGAAAGCGATCTTGAAAGATTGAATCCGGTTTTTGATTCAGGCCGCTATCTGACAATCCCGAGCGGATCCAGTTCAAAAACAATCTCTCGTCAATTCTCTGCTTTTGTATCTCTCTGTGCCTCTGTGTCTCTGTGGTTAAACAACAACCAACGTGGTTCCCAACCACGGCAGATGTTACTTATATGGCATTTCGCTTCGAAAAACTCACGATCAAGGCCCAAGAGGCCGTCCAGAAGGCTCAAGAACTGGCGGCCGAACGGGGCAATCCGCAAATCGAGGCCCTGCACCTGTTGGCCGCGTTGCTGGCCGAAGGCGAAGGGATCTTCAGCGCGATCCTCGACAAACTGGGCGCCAACCGCGCGCAGCTCGATAAGATCGTCCAGGCCGAACTCGGACATTTGCCTCGGGCGACCGGCGGCGCCGCCCCGCAGCCGGCCAGTAACTTGATGCAGGTTTTCGAGGCCGCCCAGCGCGAAGCCGACGCGATGAAGGACGACTTCGTCTCGGTCGAGCACTTGCTGCTGGCGTTGACCAAAATCGAATCGAAAGCCAAGCAAGTTTTGAAGCTGAACGCCATCAGCGATCAGCAAATCCTGCAAGCCTTGCGCAGCGTCCGCGGCAGCGCCCGAGTCGAGGACCAGAACCCCGAGGCCAAGTTCCAGGCGCTGGAGAAATACGGCATCGATCTGGTCGAGCGAGCCCGCCAAGGCAAGCTCGATCCGGTGATCGGCCGCGACCAGGAAATCCGCCGCGTGATTCAGGTCTTGTCGCGGCGGACGAAGAACAACCCGGTGCTGATCGGCGAGCCGGGCGTCGGCAAGACGGCCATCGCCGAAGGGCTTGCCCTGCGGATCGTGCAGGGCGACGTGCCCGAGAGCCTGAAGAACCGCCGGGTCGTGGCGCTCGACATGGGCGCCTTGATCGCCGGCGCCAAGTTCCGCGGCGAATTCGAAGAGCGGCTCAAAGCCGTGCTCAAGGAAGTGCAGTCGGCGAGCGGCAATGTGATTCTGTTCATCGACGAATTGCACACCGTCGTCGGCGCCGGCGCGGCCGAAGGCGCGGCCGACGCCGCCAATCTGCTCAAGCCCGCGCTAGCCCGCGGCGAGCTGCGCTGCATCGGCGCCACGACGCTTGACGAATACCGCAAGCACGTCGAGAAAGACGCTGCTCTGGAGCGCCGTTTTCAGCCCGTCTACGTCGGCGAGCCGAGCGTCGAAGACACGATCGCCATCCTGCGCGGCTTGAAAGGCCGCTACGAAGCGCACCACAAGGGCGTCAAGATCAAGGATTCGGCCCTGGTGGCGGCGGCCAACCTTTCGCACCGCTACATCACCGACCGCTTCCTGCCCGACAAGGCGATCGACCTGGTCGACGAAGCCGCCAGCCGTCTGGCGATGGAACTGCAAAGCGTGCCGACCGAGATCGACGAGGTGCAGCGGCGGCTGGTGCAACTGGAGTTGGCCGCGCGCCAGTTGGCCGAGGAAACCGAAGAGCACGCCCAGGAACGCAAAGCCGAGATCGAAGAAGAAATGCAGGAGCTGCGCCGCAAGTTGGCCAGCCTGCGCGAGCAATGGGAGACCGAAAAGCTGGGCCTGGGCGACGTGCAGCAGACGCGCAGCCAACTCGACAAGGTCGAGTTGGAATTCCAGCAATTGCAGACGGCCATCAAGGAGAAACAGGCCGCCGGCGTAGCAATCGAAGAACAAGACTATCAACGGCTGTATCAACTCGACGTCGAACGCAAAAACCTGCTTCAGCGAGTCGAGGAGATCGGCGCCAGTCCCAAAGACGTCCCGCCGTCCGGGCGCCGCTTATTGCGGCGCGAGGTCGGTCCTGAAGAAATCGCCGAGATCGTCAGCGTCTGGACCGGCATTCCGGTCAATCGCATGATCGAAACCGAGCGGGCCAAGCTGTTGGTGATGGAAGAGCGCATCCACCAGCGCGTGATCGGCCAGGACGAAGCGGTCGTGGCCATCTCGAACGCCGTCCGCCGCAGCCGCTCGGGCTTGCAAGATCCGAACCGGCCGATCGGCTCGTTCATCTTTCTCGGACCCACCGGCGTCGGCAAAACGGAACTGTGCAAGGCGCTGGCCGAAGTGCTATTCGACGACGAGCACGCCATGGTGCGGCTCGACATGAGCGAATTCATGGAGCGGCACACCGTCAGCCGCTTGATCGGCGCCCCGCCGGGCTATGTCGGCTACGAAGAAGGAGGCCGGCTCACCGAGGCCGTCCGCCGCCGGCCCTACTCGGTCGTGCTGCTCGACGAAATCGAAAAGGCGCACCGCGACGTGTTCAATATTCTGTTGCAGGTGCTCGACGACGGCCGCTTGAGCGACAACCAGGGACACACGGTCGATTTCACGAACACGATCATCGTGATGACCTCGAACATCGGCAGTCAGGCGATCCAGGAAATCACGCGCGAAGGGGGCAGTCAGGCCGACATTCGCGAAGCGGTCGAAACGGCGCTGCGAGGGCACTTCCTGCCCGAGTTCCTCAACCGCATCGACGAGACGATCGTTTTCCACCCGTTGGATGCCCGGCACCTGCGGCAGATCGTCGATTTGCAGATCGAGCGCTTGCGAAAGCAGCTTGCCCAGCACGATTTGAACCTGGAGGTCACGCCGGCGGCGCTCGACGAGGTCGCCCAGGTCGGCTACGACCCGCTCTATGGCGCGCGGCCGCTGAAGCGCGTGATCCAGCAGCAGATCCAGAACCCGCTGGCCACCGAACTGCTCCGAGGCGAACTCACGCCCGAAACCGGCGTGCGCGTCGACTTCCGCGACGGCGAGTTCACGTTCGAGCGGATCGAAACGCCCGAGCCAGCCGTCGCCGGGGACTAAGATCGCATCCGCACAAAGTAGCAGGCATGCTCCGCATGCCGTAAAGCTGCCGCACGGGAGGGGGGGCACTCGCCAAGCGCCTCTTCAAGTCGGCGTTGACAGCCGGGTGGCTGAGCCTTGGCGAAGCCCCAGTTCGCTGGGGCATCGCTTCGCTCTGCTGCCAGGCGCCCAGCCATCAAATGGCTTTGAAGAGGCGCTAGCCAGGCAGAAACGGCACATGGAATGTGCCCTTTACGCGCGTTAGCGATCCTGGCTGGTAAGTTGCCAGTTGGCGATGATCGTTTCGCAGCCGGGCGTCATGTTGCGGAGCTTCTCGGCGATCATCGCCTTTTCCGAAAAGGTCGCCTTCTTGAGCTTCTTGGAGAAGTGATTCAGTTTCTTGCGGCGATGACGGCGCCGCTTGATTTCCTTATGGCGTTCGCTGATGCCACCCACGTGTGCTCTGCCTTTCTGTCGCCCGCCAATTTGCCGCGGACTGCCGGAACTTTAGATCGGTTTGGGCTTGCGGCCATCCGCCAGCCATGTCGAGTCGTGTTTTCTAGCACGAACCGGCGGCCGGGTCAACGCGGGAGTCGCAATCCCAACCGAAGGATTACGGGAACCACGGATTTCACGGAGCGGCGAAGCCGCAACCAAAGTCGCTTTTCGCTCCGCGAAAAAGGCGCCTTTTTCGCGGAGCGAAAAGCGACTTTCTGGAGCCTGAGTTTGAATTTCCTGCCGCGAAACCCGGCTTGACCCTCAGGGCGAAATCTTCGCG
>DATKRK010000111.1:0-2962 GCA_035532215.1 Pirellulales bacterium
CGATCTCCCGCAACTTCCGCGTTGTTTCCGATTCGTTGACCATCTTCCGTCCTTCCTTGGACTTACAACTCGATCCTCGCGACAAAAACCGCCCACCAGCATACAACCCGCGGTCGAAACCGCGAACGTCTACTTACGCCCAGCTTCCGTATCCGCCCCCCTTCCGCCTTGACAGCAACCTCGCCGCCCGTCAGAATCCGGCCCCTCGTGGTGGCAATCGGCCTTAGGAGTGCTGTCGTGCGCAAGGCAATTGCGGGTCAACCGGGCAGGCGAGTGCGTCGATCGGGCGGACTCATGCTGATGGGCCTTCTCGCGTGCGTCGCGGGCGGATGCTTGAGCCTGGGCGGCAGAACCACCTACGTGCAAGCCTCGCCGGAAACGGAAGCCCGCATCAAGGGGCTGGAGGCGCGGATCGGGGCCTTGGAGCAGGCCCTGGCCACCGGCGGAATTCCGCCCGTCGAGCCCAACCCCGGCCAGCGCATCATCAGCCAGGCGCCGCCCCCGCGGCCGCCCTACGGGCCGGAAGTTCACGTCCGCGACTGATTGTTCAGTCAAAATCGCGTCGCGCCTTGGCGAACGAGCGGATCATCAGCAGCGACTTGTTCAGTCGCCGCGTCAAGTCGCTGAACCTGCGCACGCTCAGCGATCTGTCGCTCTCTGAACGCCGCGACGGCAGCGGCAAGATCACTTTCGGCCCGACGAATCCTTTCGCCATCTTTTCCTCATCAACCTCCTGGCCCGGCGCCGGGCAATACGCCCAGCCGGCGTTCGATTTGATCGACCGCGCGAGGGAGGTTTATGATGTGATCCGGGAGGCGCAGAAGGCGGCGGAAGAAGGCGCCCGGTCCCCGATGGGTTCGCCCTCACCTAACCTCTCTCAGAGGGAGAGGGATATCGGGCGAGGGCGCCCGGGCCTCCATGCCAGCGGGCGAGGGCGCCCGGTCCTCCATTAATGAGGGCGCGGCCAGACGTTCCATAGGACAAAGGCCAGGCAACCGCTGGCGATGACGCCGAGCGCGCCAGCGAGCATCCAGAGGCCGGATGTGCCGGTCAGAAAGAGCCAACCGACCAGGGCGATCAGGCTGGGCAGCGGATAGGCCCACATGCGAAACGGCAACGCCACATCGGGCCGCGAGGTGCGAAGCACGTGTAGCGCGACGATCTGCCCGACGAATTGGATGATGATCCGGACGGTGACCGCGGCCGTGATGACTTGTTCCAGCGACAGAAAGCAGCAGCCGGCGGTCAGGGCGCCGATCGAGAGCAGCGTAATGAACGGGCCGATGCCGACCATGTTCGCCACGTTCAGGGCCGTCGATTGCACCAGGCCCAAGCCGCGAATCAGATGCGGGGCGTCGGAGCCGCCTGAACTCACGCCAACAGCGCCGCAATCGGGCTGCCGGCTGCGATCGGCAACGGCCGATTCGCCGGGTCGTAGACTTCCGTCCCAGGATCGATGCCCAGCAGTTGGAACATCGTGGCGGCCAGATCGTCGGGCCGGACGGGATCGCGATCGGGGAAGCTGGCGTTCTTGTCGGAGGCGCCGTAGACGAACCCGCGCTTCACGCCGCCGCCGGCCAACAGAGTTGTGTAGCACATCGGCCAGTGATCGCGGCTGATGTTGTCGTTGATCTTGGGCGTTCGTCCGAACTCGCCCATCCAGACGACGAGCGTCGTGTCGAGCAGCCCGCGATCGTCGAGATCGGCGAGCAGCGTGGGCAGCGTCTGGTCGGTGATCGGCAAATGGTACTTCTCGATGATCGGAAACATCCGCGTGTTGTTGAAGCCGTGCGTGTCCCAGCCGCCGCTGGTCGTGCTTTGTCCGCCGATCGAGTTGGAGAAATAGACGTTCACGAACCGCACGCCCGCTTCGACCAGCCGCCGCGCCAGCAGGCAACATTGGCCGTAGGTATGCCGGCCGTAACTTTCGCGCAGCTTTTCCGGCTCGGCCGAAAGGTCGAAAGCCTGGCTCACGCGCGGCGAGTTGAGCATCGAGAGAACTTTGTCGTAGTAGGCGTCGAGCCCGCGGGCGGCCGGCGAGATTTCCAACAGCCGGCTCTGCCGATCGACGAGCTTTTGCAGCTCGCGGCGGTTTTCGAGCCGGTCGAGCGAGAGATTGTCGGGCAAACTCAATTCGGGCAGGCGGAAGTCGCGGGCGTTGGGGTCTTCGGTCACCAGCAGCGGATCGTGGGCCTTGCCGAGAAAGCTGGCGTGCTGGCCCGGCGTCACGGCACCGTCGCGAATCACGTAGGGATAGGCCACGAAGGTCGGCATGCCGTCGGTCACCGGCGCCAGGCGATCGACGACCGAGCCGTAAGCCGGAAACAGATCGAGCGAATCGCGCAGGCGGATATCGTCGGTCAGCGGGGCGTGGCCGGTCAGGGCATAGTACGACGCCGAGTTGTGGTTCTTCATCGGGTGGTGCATGCTGCGGACCAGCGCCACCTTGTCCATCACCTTTGCCACGCGCGGCAGATGCTCGGAGACTTCGATGCCCGGCACGTTCGACGCAATCGGCTTGTGCGGCCCGCGAATTTTTTCCGGGGCGTTCGGCTTCATATCAAACATATCGACGTGGCTGGGGCCGCCGAATTGATAGAGGAAGATCACCGACTTAGCCCGAGCGGCAATCGCCGGCTTGCGTTCTTCGGCCGCCAGCCAGCGGGGCAGATTCAGGCCCAACAGGCCCAGACCGCCGATGCTGAGCAAGCGGCGCCGGGAAAAGCAGGTTTCGTAATAGTTGCGGCAAGGCATGTGCTTCTCACACGCGAGCGAGAATGAGGACGGACTCAACCACGGATTACCCAGCGCGGCGAAGCCGCAACCAAAGTCGCTTTTCGCTCCGCGAAAAAGGCGCCTTTTTCGCGGAGCGAAAAGCGACTTTCTGGAGCCTGAGTTTGAATTTCCTGCCGCGAAACCCGGCTTGACCCTCAGGGCGAAATCTTCGCGGCCCACAAAGAAA
>DATKRK010000112.1:0-15435 GCA_035532215.1 Pirellulales bacterium
ATCGGGGGTAAAATCTTCCCGGATCCCAGGCATAAATGCCTGGGCTAAGTAAAAGAGCGCCTGCGGCGGTGGCGGCGCGGAACAAAATCGACGTAGACTTGGTCCCGCATCGGGCACCAAAATCGTACATTTTGCGCAGCCCAGGCTGCGCCCCATCCTACGGCCTACGGACGTGAGTGTTGCTCGCGGCGGTCGGCTGCGGGATCGATGTATTGATCCATGCCTAGCCAGAGGCTGCGCGCGTAACGAAAGAACCAGACCGGAAACAGAAAGCAAAACCCCATCAGCAAGGCAAGCGCCGCGGTCTGCGAGATCTGCGTGCCGAAGTACATCGCGAAGTAGGCGACGGTGACGATCAAGGCGGTCAAGCCATAGTTGAAGTAGATCGAGCCGAGATAGAAGCCCGGTTCGCGATGGAATGGCAAATGGCAGGCCTTGCACTCGGGCCACATCGTGAACCAGCCGCGAAACAGCGATGAGCCGCCGCAACGCGGGCATCGCAAGCGGCAACTGCGGACGACGGTGCGCCAAAACGACATCGACAGTTTCCCACGTAAATCCAGCCCCGCCGCAACCTCACGGCGGCATCTTAATTATAGCGGCCAGGCGGCATGCAGGGCGGGCGATTTTCGCTTGGGACGCCGGCGCCCCAAACGGCCCCTCCCGGCGCCAATCGGTTTGCAGTAAGATGCCGGGCTGCCTTGCCCGACTTTCGATTTTCATCCCTTTTTCCGATGCGCGCTTTCGGTCGACTTCTGCAACATCTCGGTCTGCTCGTCGCGCCGGCGGCCATCATTTTACAGTTGGCCGAGGCGATCAACGTGAAGCAGATGCTAGCGTTCGCCGTGGCGGCGTTGTGCCTGTTCTGGATTGGGCGGCTTGTGGAGGGGTACGCGGGGAAAGACTGATGGCGAGCGAGCTTTCCCCTGCCGCCCGCTCTTCCTATACTAAGCTAGGGTTTAGATATAGGGTGAAGGAAGGTGTGCATGGGCTGGTTTTGCCGAGCGAGATGGCTTGCGGCGGCATGCTACGCCCTGACGTTGGCCGGGCCCGTGCGCGCCCAAGGCCCTGCCGCCGGCCGGTTCGAGCTGTCCGACGCGATCCGCCTGGACGAAGCCGACGCGGCGACGCGGACCCATCTGGAACAAGTTCGGGCGTTTCTCGCCAACCAGCAATGGGATGAAGCCGTCGAGACGTTGCGGCAGGTGACGGAAAGCCACGGCGGCAAGGTGATTGGCCTGACGCCGCGGCGGTTTGTCAGCGTCCGCGATTATTGCCATTTGCTCGTCGCCAGCCTGCCGCCCGAGGCGCTCGATTTGTATCGCAGCCGCGTCGACGCGCAAGCCGAGCGCTGGTATCGGCAGGGGGTCGAAAAGCGGTCGGCCGCACCGCTGTTGTCGGTCGTCGAGCAATTGTTTTGCAGCAGTTGGGGCGACGACGCGCTCGAAGCCTTGGGCGAGTTGGCCTTGGAACAGGGCGATTACGGCACTGCTCGCGGTTACTGGCAGCGAATTCTGCCGCCGAGCTATTGGCTGAAGTGCAACCCGGCACTGGCTCGCGAAGACGGCACGCCGACCGTGCTGGTCTACCCCGATACGAACTTGCCGCTGGCCGGCATCCGCGCCCGGTTGGTGCTGCTGTTGATTCTGGAAGGCGAGACCGACGCGGCGGAAGCGGCTCTGGAAGCTTTCGCCGAGGAGTTCGGAGCGGCCGAGGGCCGCCTCGGCGGCCGGCAGGTGGTTTACGCCGATCGGCTGGAAGAGCTGATGACGGAAAGCCGCCAGTGGCCGCGGCTCAAGACCGGCGACGACTGGCCGACGTTCGCGGGCTCGCCCACGCGCAACAAGGCGTTTTCGCACGAGGTGGAATTGGGCTCGTTGCGCTGGCGCCAACCGCTGGCGCCAGCCCCCGCGCCCGAGTTGAGCTACTCGGTTCGTCGCGTGGCCGAACGCAAGGAAGCGATGTTGAGCTATCACCCGCTGCTGGT
Source organism: Pirellulales bacterium (assembly GCA_035532215.1). Taxonomy (GTDB): domain Bacteria; phylum Planctomycetota; class Planctomycetia; order Pirellulales; family JAICIG01; genus JAICIG01. The sequence continues at coordinate 1,988 of DATKRK010000112.1, forward strand.
CGAGGGCCTGGTGCTGGTCAGCAACGCCGAGGAAATCCGCGCTTACGACGCCAAGACGGGCACCGCGGCCTGGGCCGACGACCCGCTGATTTTCGCGTCGAACCGGCCTGAAATGGGCTTGGGGCGCGGCATCAACGCGCGGCACGGCAGCCACGGCGCGCCGCGGTTCACGATGACCGCGTACAACCGCCGGCTTTACGCCCGGATGGGCAATCCGGCGACGAGCGGTTCGCACGATATGTTCGGCCAGCCGCCGCAGGGCTACCTGGTTTGTCTCGACCTGAAGGCCCAGGGCAAGCTCGTTTGGGACTCGCGGCGCAGCATGCCCGGCGAGGAAGGCTGGACCTTCGAGGGCTCGCCGGTTTGCGACGGCGCTTGCGTCTATGTCGCCATGCGCCGCAGCGGCGTGCAGCCGCAGGCCCACGTGGCCTGCCTCGACGCCGAGACGGGCCGCTTGCGCTGGCGGAAGCTCGTGTGCAGCGCCGAGTCGCCCTCGCAAAACCAGGCCGAAGAAATCACGCACAACCTGCTCACGCTCGACCACGGCACGCTGTATTACAACACCAATCTCGGCGCCGTCGCGGCGCTCGACACGCGCGACGGACAGCCCAGGTGGATCAGCCGTTATCCGCGGGTGAAGACGATCGAAGTCAACGACCGCGCGAAGCACCTGTACCGCGACCTGACGCCCTGCCTCTACGACCGGGGCGCCGTCTACGTCGCGCCGGCCGACTGCCGCGATATTCTGGCGCTCGACGCTTCGACCGGCTTGCTGATCTGGAGCACGCCGCACGCCGAGGACGCCGTCCACTTGCTGGGCGTCGGCGGCGGCAACTTGCTGGCCAGCGGCGACAAGCTGTGGTGGATCGACACGGTCACGGGCAAGGCGGTCCGCGATCCGTTTCCGCAGCAGCCGCCGCCCAAAGGTTTTGGTCGCGGCGTGCTGGCCGGCGACGCGGTCTATTGGCCGACCCAATCGATGATCTATGTCTTCGACCAGAAGACCGGAAAAGCCAAGAGTACGATCGAGCTGTCCACGCGCGGCACGGACATCTCGGGGGGCAACCTGCTGGTCAACGGCGACTCGCTGTTGATCGCCACCAGCCGCGAACTGCTGTCGTTCAGCCCGCATAGCGGCTTGCGCGACGGGGCCCCGCCGGAGGCCGCCCGCGAGCGGCAAGAGATCTCGCTTCACGAACAGGGAACCGCCGAACATGCTTCAAGACGATGACGTCGAGGCCGTCCAGAAACTCAGCCAGGCCTATCGCCGCGTGACCGACGAACTGGGCAAGGTGATCGTCGGCCAGCAGCACGTGATCGAAGAGCTGTTGGTGGCGATGTTCGCCCGCGGCCACTGCCTGCTGGTCGGCGTGCCCGGTTTGGCCAAGACGCTGTTGATCCGCACGCTGGCCGATACGCTGTCGCTCAAGTTCAGCCGCATTCAGTTCACGCCCGACCTGATGCCCGCCGACATCACGGGCACCGAGGTGATCCAGGAAGACAAGCTGTCGGGCTCGCGCGAGTTTCGTTTCATCGAAGGGCCGATCTTCGGCAACATCATCCTGGCCGACGAAATCAACCGCACGCCCCCCAAGACGCAAGCCGCCTTGCTCGAAGCGATGCAGGAGCACCAGGTCACGGTCGGCGGCACGCGGCACCGGCTGGCCGAGCCGTTCTTCGTGCTGGCCACGCAAAACCCGATCGAGCAGGAAGGCACCTATCCGCTGCCCGAGGCCCAGCTCGATCGGTTCATGTTCAACATCTTCGTCGACTATCCGAGCGAAGACGAGGAATTCCAGATTGTCAAGCGCACCACGGCCCCGATCGAGCATCAATTGACGGCGAGCCTGGCGGCGCCCGAAATCCTGCAGTTGCAAGAGATCGTGCGCAAGGTGCCGGTGGCCGATCACGTGACGCGGTACGCGCTGCGGTTCACGCGGCTCACGCGCCGCGATCACGAAGAAGTTCCCAAGTTCATCCGCGATTACGTGAGTTGGGGCGCGGGGCCGCGCGCCAGCCAGTACCTGGTGCTCGGCGCCAAGGCGCGAGCCGTGCTGCACGGCCGCTACTACGCCAGTTGCGACGACGTGCGGGCGGTCGCCCGGCCCGTGTTGCGGCACCGGATCATGACCAATTTCAACGCCGAGGCGGAAGGCGTGAAGGCCGACGATATTATCCAAAAACTGATCGACGTCATCCCGGCGGCCGACGAAGAGGCCGTAGCCCGTGGAAAACTACCAGAAGTATTTAAATCCGCAGACGCTGGCTAGGCTCGAAGGACTCGAACTCCGCGCCCGGTCGATCGTCGAGGGCTATGTTTCGGGCGTGCATCGCAGCCCTTACCACGGCTTTTCGATCGAATTCGCCGAGCACCGCGAGTACGTGCCCGGCGACGACTTGCGCTACGTCGACTGGAAAGTCTTCGGCAAGACCGACAAGGTCTACCTCAAGCAGTACGAGGAAGAGACCAACCTGGTCAGCTACCTGCTGCTCGACACGAGCGAGAGCATGCGCTATCGCAGCGCAGGCGCGGCGCTGTCGAAGCTGGAATACGCCCAGTGCGCGGCGGGGGCGCTGTCTTACCTGATCTTGCAGCAGCAGGACAGCGTCGGCCTGGTGACGTTCGACAAGGAAATCCGCGCGCTGATCCGCGCCAGCAGCAACCCTTCGCACCTGAAAACGCTGCTGCACGTGATGGAGCAATCGCTGCCCGAGCGCAAGACCTCGACCGGCCCGATCTTTCACGACCTGGCCGAGCGGCTGAAGAAGCGGGGCATCGTGGTGGTGCTCAGCGACCTGTTCGACGACGTGCCCTCGATGCTGGCCGGGCTGAAGCACTTCCGCCACCGGCGGCACGAAGTGATTTTGTTTCACGTGCTCGACCCGGCCGAACTCGATTTCCCGTTCCGCCAGCCGACGCTGTTCAAGGGACTGGAGGAGTGGCCCGAGGTGCTGGCCGATCCGCGCAGCCTGCGCCGGGCGTACCTGGCCGAGTTCCACAAGTTCTTGCACGAGGTGAAGCTCGGTTGCCGCCAGGAGCGGATCGACTACGTCGAGATGCGCACCGACCAACCGCTCGACGTCGCGCTGTCGAGTTATTTGTCGTCGAGGTTGACCAGGACGAAGTAGGCGCTGCTGAAGCGCGACATGTCGAACGTGATCGACTCGAGAGGACGGCCGCGGCCTGCTAATCAAGGCGCGCAAGACTGCAATTCGAGGTCCAGTTGGCGGCAATCTGGCTGGCCGAGGGCCTGCAGCAGAGATTCAAGCCGCGGAGCGAACTGGCGATACAACGTGCGAAACGCCCGAAGCTGCGCGGCGTCGGTTCGCCACTGCGCGTCGTAGAAGATCGTGTGGAAACGCCCCCGGTATTTCCCGTTCAGGTAGTCGGGATCACGCGCAGCGCCGGTCGGCGCCGGACTTGTCTGCGCGGAGACGATGCCGTTGCCGCCGATGATATGGCTGTCGCTGCGCCACCAGGCCGGATCCCACGAATACGGCACCCCCAAGAAATCGCATACGCCCTTCAGCGCCCTTTGCGGTCGCCTTGCCAGTTCTCGATAGGCGATCGCCTTGCAATCGCCGGGCGTAAACCAGGGCTGGCACGCGAGCCAGTCAAGCTGCTGCGTGTAGAATTCGATGTAACGCAAATACGCGGCAGGCGCCGAATCGCCGGGATGATGGCCCAGCCAAGAGCGTGCGAACTCGTGCGGCGCCTTGCTCAGCACGATCGGCTTATAGGCGAAAGCCGGCTCGAAGCGGTGCAACAGGAAGCACCACGAGAAATCTTTCGACGAGTCGATCAGTACCGACGAATTTGGATAAAAATCGAATAGTGAACCATAAAAACGCGAGCGGTCCGTTGCCTTGTAAAGCGGGCACGCGCCGACATGCTCGCCGCAACGGCTGCACGGCGCAGGGGGCTGTCCGGGCAGCAAGTTCAGGGCCTCGCCCAGCCCTCGCACTGCCGGCTGCGAGTCGAGCAGCAGGTTCAACAGGCTGCTGCCGCAATAGGGCGTTCCTATGATTAGGGCGACGGTCCTGCGCATCGCGATCTCTCGGCGCAAATCTCAATCAAGTAATCGGTCCAGCGATCGGCCATTCGCGTCGCCGTACACCTTTCGGCGACCAAGGCTTGCGCCCTAGGGACGACTTGGCGTCGAAACTCCGCGGACAACGCCTTTTCGACCGCGCCCGCCAGTTCCTCGGCGGTCGGAGCAATCGGCACGGCCGCGACAAGCTCTCCATGAACCGCCTCAAGCTCGGGAATAGCGCCCACGCACGTCGCAACCACCGGCACGCCGCAGTACCATGCTTCGGCGACGAGCAACGAAAACCCTTCCGCCGGGCTGGCCAACACCATCGCGTCGAAAGCCTGCAGCACGTTGCCGATCCGCCGGTCGGGCGGAACGAATCGCGCACGGGTTCCTGCAATGCTCTGCGCCATGGATCGCACGCTGCTCTCGTGCAGGCCCGCGCCGGCGTACACGGCGTAGTATTGCTCCGGCAATCGCGTGATTGCCAGAGCGGCCGCGGCCGGGTTCTTTTCGCCCGAATAGCGGCCGGCATAGCCCGCTAGCCGATGGCTTGCGTCGAATCCCCAGGCGGCGCGCACGCTCTCGCGCGAGCGGTCCGGCGTGCAGCGGTCGACCTCGATTCCATTATAGATCACGCGGACTCGATGCCGGACGCCCGCTCTAAACGACGACTTCGCGGCTTCCGACACGGCCGCGAGATGGATCGGTTCGTTCTCGACGGCTCGGGCGCAATTCGCAGACCAATCGCCCGAGCCGTGCGAGACGTAGACGACCGGAATTCCAAGGGCTTCGACGACCGGCCGGGTATTCCACATGCCCCAGACAACGAGCACGTCCGCGTCGCGCGCCGCCGCCCGCAGCGCGTCGCGAGGCGTCGGGCAACGGACGATGCTCTCGCTGGGGGGCCGAGTCCGATCCGTAGATCGGCGCGTGCGCGGCGACCTCTCGGCAGAACCCCGCGTGGACGGGCGCGCGATCGGCCAGCGCCACGCCGGTCCAACGCAGTCGACTCGGATCGCACCGCTTGAGCAGGCTCAAGAGCCACTGCTCGGCGCCGCCCAGATGAAGCACGGGCGTCAGAAACGCCGCGCGAATCGGCCCGCCAGGCGAACGCCGCGAAAAACGCCCCGGCGCCCGCAGTGTTCCCTCTCCCTCTGGGAGAGGGTTAGGGTGAGGGCCGGGGTGAGGGCCGTCGCATTTTAGATTTTCGATCTTGGATTTTCGACCTAATCCAAAATCCGCCCCCCGGCGCAGCCCATCGAACTTGCGGCGGAATTCGTCGAGCCGTAGCTGGTGGGCTTGTCGGATTTCCTGGTTCCGCGTGTATGTGTGTCCCGCGGGGTTCGAGCGATAGAACACCAGCGGATCGGGCAACACGTGAAACCGCAAACCCGCCAGCACCGTGCGGTACCAGAAGTCGAGATCCTCGACGATCGCCGCCGGCCCTTCGGTCGTGTATCCGCTGAGCGTCTGGATCGCTTCGCGGCGCCGAAACATCGTCGAGGAATTGATGATCGGATTCAGCCCGGCCAGAAGCTGTTCGACGACCTGTTCGTGCGAGCGGACGCCATAATCCATGATTTCTTGCGGCGTTCCGTCCGCTGAGATGCTCATCGCCACACTGCCGACGCAGAAGCAGCCTGGATTTGCGTCAAGAAAGTTCACCTGCTGGGCGAGCCGATCCGCGCGGCACAGATCATCGCCGTCCATCACCGCGGAATACTCGCCTTCCGCCAGCGACAGCGCGCGGTTGCGACTCGCGGCGATGCCAAGGGTGTGAAGATTCCGGGCGCTCTTGATCAAGAGGTTGGGGTTGGCACTTATCAGCTCATCAAGGATTTGCGACGTCCCGTCCGTTGAACCATCGTCTACTATGACGATTTCAAACGACGCGAAAAACTGCGCCGCGAGCGAATCCACGCAGGCGCGCAAGTAGAACCCGCAATTGCGTACCGTCATGATAACGCTCACGCGCGGACGTCCGCCGCCTTCCGCTCCGGCATATTCCATTTCGACGCTGCGTTTTATTCAGTTATCCAATGACGACCGGGACATGCGACCTTGCACTATCGATCCCATTCATCGGCGAACCACGCGCTCTCAGCATTTCCATCCAGCCGACCAGCGTAACGGGCAATCACATTTGCTTCGCTCTCGCTTCGCGCCTTACCCACCGCCTTTACAACCGCAGCCCGCAGCCTACTCGCTTGCCTGCACCTTAAGCGAGCGGCGGATATCGACGTCGCTCGCCGCAAGTTTCTCAAGCTGCGATTTCGACACTTCCTCTCCGTGAACATAATACTTTGGAAACTCCGCCTTTATCACTCCGTTATCATTCCATTCCCGAAATACTCCGTGCATCTTGCCATCCTGAAACATTCCTTCTTCCAATAGCACTCCATTCGGGTAGTAAAAGCGGGACCAACCGTCATTAACGCCGTTACTGTACATTGCATCCCCCAACAGCGTACCAGTCTCGCCATACCACTGTCTGTGAACACCATGTTTCTTACCACCTGAATATGGGCACTCGCTCTGCAACTTCCCACCAGCATCATAGTTTCGCAGCACCCCAGTCCCAGCCCTCATCGTAGACGTTCCCACCAGTTGTCTGTCCTGATCCCAAGACCGAACTTCACCATCCATCACGCCGTCCTTGTAGACTCGCTCCTGCCACAAAGAACCGTTTCTATGCCACATGCGCTGCGCGCCGTTCAATGCACCATTTTCCACTCTTGACTCACGATACACGTTGCCATTGTCGTAGTATTGTCGTTCACCAATAATCTTGTCTCCGATGCGAAGTTGGACCTTCCGCCCCAACCCTGCTACCGGTTTTGAAACAACCTCATGTTCTTGTATGTGATCATCCATTGCAATACTCGCTGCGATAAGCTGCACAAAGCAAACAACAAACACACTGACAAGAGCAACCCCTACCCGACGCGCGCACCGCATTTTTGCCAACATCATATTCACCTCTCTAAGATGGCATTCCTTATTCGCGCACATTCGCTCTAGCCCAGCGAGTGCGTGACGCGCGACGAAATGGATAGACGCCATTCGTGAACGCTTTAGTCGACTTGCGGCCGATCAAGACGCGTAAAACGGATCTGGGTCGTCGGGTTTCCAGTAAACGTAGTCCTCATGTCTAACTCGTACGCCCTCTGCATGTCATCTCGTAATTCATCTTCAGTTTTTGCGTCCAAACCCAGGCCGCTGTACTTACCGCCTCCAATGTAGACAACATTCTCCCCTTGCCACATTGCGTTCGTCCTCCTCCTGGCTCGGCACTGTTCGAGATAGTCGTCCTTATTCTTAAAATACCGATAATCTCCAGGTATCACGGTATTCGTGTCGGAGGCGGCCTGAAAGATCCCCAGACCAGCCAGGTTCAGGGAGCCGGCAGGGTGGCGCTGGTCAAAATCGTCTGCCGACACCGCATTTCGCTCTCCGATTAAATAGGCGGCATTAATGGCTCCCAAGCATTCGCCTCGCGCCGCGCCCGTTACTAACTGAACCACGGCATCTGACGATTTCGAGCCAGGAGCCGACCGAAATAGAAAAGTTCTTGGGGCGGTGCCTTTTGTCCAGAGGGGGCCCGGAGGAGTAACAGGGATGTTCTCGCTTGGGTTCCAGTAGTTGTAGTTTATCGCGCCCGCATTCATGCTTGTCATTGCTTGAATCGTGCCGATGCGGAAGTCCCAATGTATGACAGCGCTATCACGATTGTCAAACGAAAACGTCTCCGTCGACCCGTTCATGGCATCGTATATCTCTCGCCGAACGGGGTCCTCAAGCGCCTTGATAGCAGCTATGTCCGTCCCGTTGAATGCCGGGTCGTTCTGGTTAGCGGGCGGAACCGTCAAGTATTTTATCGTGCTCTGATAATTGGCGTCCGTCTCCGTCATCTGGACGCCATCAACAACTAATCCTGGCATGGCCGTTGCCCTCGGATGTATTCGGTTTAGTCACCCTGGTTGGAACCCGGTACATCGGACGCTCAGCGTAGACGCAATCAGGCCGCAGGCGCATTAAGATCCACACTACCTACATCCACGCGAATCCGAACATATTTCGTCTGACCACCGAGCGTGTATCCCATGTCAATTACAAAACGCCCTAAATCGTCGACGGTCATGCCAAAATCAGGCGAAGTCGTACCCGTCAGGCTGACATTGACAGTGGGGGTGGACGCTGTGAGTTGCCATAACACAGAGTCTGGCGGTGGGATAAGAGTTCCGGCGGCATGCAATTCAATCGGAATAACTGGGTCAAATTCCACACCAGCTTGGCCTGCAAATGGTTCCTGCGATGGATTGGTGACCGTGATTTCAATCGCCGGTATCACCCTGTTAAAAGAGTCGTATAGCGTTGTTAGCAGTGCGGTAGCGCTCCTGCCATGCACGACGTTGATCTCCAGCGTTGATGTGAGAATCGTCTTTTGAGACGTCGTCATTACATCAGAAGCTGCAGCCCAGTACACAACGGCTGGCATCGAAGACACAGTGGCGCTGTCACTGGGCGGAAACGTGTCATCATAGAAGTCTGAAGGCACGTCATTAGAAGACACGCGAAGCAGTGTTACAAGCGAAGTGGGGAGGTTATCGATTCGCAATCTGTAGTAAATATAGTCCGGTAGCGGATCGGGAATCGCATTGCTATACGTTGGCTTGTCGGGAGCAAGATTTGGCTCGTTTGGCGGGAATACCGCTTGCCCGGCGACTAAGAGAGTCTCTTTGGGATAGGCAGACGTGAAATCTACCTTCAGCCCTGATGAATCTTGCATGGAGAAATCAGCTAGGCGAGCATGAATCTCGTCACGACAGACCTCGCCTCCGGACTCGTTCATGTAGACGAGTGAAAAAACGAAATCGGGGTCAACAATAAGAGCATCAAACCAGACATCAACGCTTCCCGTAGCAAGGCCAGCTAGGTCCCCATTTGGATTTGCGAGGTCAACCGATAGATCATTGAGACGCGTACCATCTGCCTTAAACAATCGTACGGCATCGGGGTTCGATAAGACAATTGCGATGGAACCACTAGTTGAACTGGTATTTAAGTTGCGAAGCGTAATGCGAGCCAGATCGTCATCCACACCGGTGAGATCCGCCGTTGGGATGTCGAAGTCATACACCAGCCCAGGCCCCAGGAGAGTCCTATCGCGATCATTGTTCGTAAGGATTAGGTATTTGTTCGCATCGGCGAGCCGCTTGATTTCGTCCGGAACCGGCTGGCCGAAATAGTTCCCAGTCCTGTGGGCGGTCAACTGCACATTACAAGGCGGTGGACTCGGGCTCGGACTTGGCTCGGCGAACAGCGCCTGCGGCAGGCTTCCCGCGGCGGTCGCCGCCAAACGCGGCCATTCCAGCCCGAAGCGTTCGGCGTACCAGAATTCGTCCCGTCGGCGATGGCCGAGCAGCATCGTGCGCTCGTGCTCGACACTGGCCCGGTCGGCTTGAAACGATTCCCAGGCCAAAGCCCAGAGCCCTTCGGGATGATCGGCGATGCGGCCGACGTGCCGGGCGCGGCAGCGGTCCACCCAATCGGACCACGTCGCCTCGGTGAAATTCTTGCGGGCCATCCGCAACTGGTTGGCCAGCAAGTGCTCCATCGGCACGGAGAAGTTGTCGAAGGCGGCGCGGAAGCGATGGCCGATCACGGCGTCGGGGTCGTGCAGGATCGGACAGCCCATCAGCCAACTCTTCAGGCCGAAATCGAGGTCTTCGACGCCCCAGTACCGCATGTGGGAGTCGAAGCCGCCGAGACTCTCGTAGAGTTCGCGGCCGACGGCCAGCGCGCAGCCGATCAAGGCCGGCGATTCGTAGAACTTCCTCGACCCTTTCCACACGCCGCGCAGTTCGCCCAGCGGCAGCCAGCCGCAGTGAAATTCTTCCAAATCCAGAAAGTAACCGTGGCCAATCTGAGAGGCGGCGTTCTTCCAACGCGGCACGTCGAGCGCGGCAATCGCCGGCGTGACGATCGCCTCCCCTTTCAATTGCTCGATGTCTTCGACCAGCCGCTGGATGGCGCCTGGCTCCGGCTTCGTGTGGCCGTCCAGAAACACAAGGGTTTCCCCGCGTGCGTGGCGGGCGCCAAGCGCCTTCGTGGGTGAAGCGCCTTGTCGCTCGTCATTGCGGAACAGGCGAATCTGCGGGAACCGGCGCGACGCTTCCTCGACCGAACCATCGAACGACGCATCGTCGGCCACGATGATTTCGCGGTCGAAACCGGCCGTCGTCTCGAAGCACGACGCCAGAGTCCGCCACAACCGCTCGCCTTCCTGATGCGAGGCGACGATGATGCTAGCACGCATCGGAACACCCCCTTTTCAAAGCCGACTCGGTTCCAAGACCCAGACCGGGTCACGAATGGCAAGCGTATTGTAGCCGATGAAGAGGCCGAGGCAAGAGAATTGCGCGAGATTAGCCGCCGACCCGCCGACTGTAGCGGGCGAGGTCATACATTGTCGCTTCCGTTGCTTTGACTCCAAGTCGGCGGCAGAATTTACGACGACGGTTGCAGCAGAAAAACCGTCAACGGCTTGAAATCGCACCAAAAGTGCGGATGGTCCATTTATTCGCTCCAGTCGTATGAAGAGCGCGCGTCGTCGAAGAGTTTGAGGGTGCGGACTGTTTTGCCGTTCTCGGAGTCGTAGATCACGAACTCCGAGCCGCCGACGAGGAATGTCTTGCTGTCGGGCGAAAAGCCGAGCATCCGTCCCCACTTCGGGAGCTTGATTCTGGCGATTTCTTCGCCTGTGCTGATGTCGAAGAGGCGCACCTCCGGTTTATCCTCCGGGTTAGAACCCGATTCAATCGCCAGACGGCTGTTGTCCGGACTGACGATCGCAGTTTGTGGAGTCGATTGGCTGCTCTTTGCTCCCGAGGTCATCTTTCCGGATTTGATATCCAGAATCTGGATCTCGCCGCTACCGGATGGAATCGCCACGACTTTGCTCCCGTCATGGGTCCAGGTTTCACCCCAGAATCTCAGACCGTATTCGGGTTTCAGGCCGTGTTCGACGCTCTGAACGACTCGGCCGGTTTCAAGGTCGATCAGTCTGGCCCTGTTGAACCCGACAGCCCCCGACGAGATTTCGGTTCTCGATTCAAAAGACGCCAACGCTCCGTTCGAAGTGAAACGATGCCCGTCTCCGAACTTCGCCTCGTCCCGGGTGACCCTTCCGATCTCCCGTCCGTCGCTGCTGTTGAAGATGATTCCGCCGCTCGAGTTGTAGGGCAAAAACGCGCCGTTGACGATAAGAACGAAACGATGCCCGTCAGGCGAGAAATGTAACGTGTGCCGCTTAGGGTCATTGTACTCGCCCAGCTTGGCCTTCACGAGTTGACGACCTGTAAACGTCTCCCAGACGGCGGCGTCGAACTCGGGCGCGGTCCCCAATTGCCGAACCCCTGCGGCGCCCCAACCGGGCTTGGGTATACCCGTGCCGGGCCGCTGCGTGAAGGCAACGATCTTTCTTCCATCCAGGCTGAATTCTCCCGCGACTTGGCCGTTGAAGCTATTCCTTTCTCGTCCCGCGTCCAAGTTCCAGAGAATGATGCGAGTATCTCTGGATATAAGTGGTAGCATCGGTCCGGGAGGCATAAAAGAGCTGCTGAGCGCATGATGACCATCGGGGCTGAATTGAACGGCGACGATCCGCTCTCTGTGCCCTTTCATCCTGTGGAGCAGCTTGCCGGTCGTTGCATCCCACAAACAGACGTCATAGCCGATATGGCCAAGAATCCGTTTCCCTTCGTAGTCCCAGCTCCTGTGCGGCCTTTCGATGCTCTGCTTCCATTGCACCAGTTCGTCTGACATCGGCTGCGCCGACAATGATTGGCAGGACGCATCGAAACACAAAATGATTCCGGCGATGGCAAAACCGGCTCGCAACGTGTGCTGAAGGCCCTCTCTTTCACATTGGCGCTCTACTGTGTGTCCAGCCATTTGATCAGCTCGTCGAGTTGGATTTTGATCGCTTTTGTGGCATTCGCCAGGGTTATATCGTAGTCGACATGCGTGTGCCACCCGGCCTTGCAGGAGTCCTTCCATGCATCGTACCAAACCGCATGGTATCCCGCATAAGCCGACACATAGTTATCGGGCGCGGTGCCTTGTACGACTGTGGCTATTTGCGGATCTAAGTCGGCTGCAGCGAACTTTGCAGCCAGCGCCGCCTTGATTGTGGTTTGCAGACCCTTCGTGGCGGCTGATGCCTCGCGCTCGAAGCCTGCAACTTCTGTAGCGTCCGGCGGCTCACCGTCCACCGGACCGTGACCGGCGTTTGGCCCCATAAGCTTCGCGGGATCAGTGGCGCTCCCACCGATATACGGCGGTCGGCCTTGGTTCCAAGGTGGCGAGACTTCCCAGTCGGATCTCTTCAGGTTCGTGGACCCGATTTCCAGCAGCCAGGTCTTTTCTTTTTTGCGTCTGCTCGTGGTCATGACCGCGATGGGCGTGTACTTTTTCATGAGTTTCCAGAAGGTATCGGACGTCAGCGGATAGTCCACCTGCCACGCCCCTGCGCCACCTCCCCAGTTTTTATCCTGACCAGGGACATAGTTTCCCTTACCAGGGAACTCGGTTGCGATGGTTACGATCCCATATCCGGTGTTGTCGTAATTGTCGATGATGTATTCGCCGAGCGTTCCTATCGCCGCCGACTTGAATTGGTTAAGCATTCCGTTCGGCTGTTCGCTGTTCGTCGGCGGCCAGTAACCAGAAATAAGAATCGTTTTCCCTGGTGGTGGCGGACTGGGGCTTGGGCTTGGACTAGGACTCGGTTCGGCGAACAGCGCTTGCGGCAAGCTTCCCGCGGCGGTTGCCGCCAGCCGCGGCCATTCGAGGCCGAATCGCTCGGCATACCAGAATTCATCGCGCGGGCGGTGGCCGAGCAGCATCGTGCGCTCGTGCTCGACGCTGGCCCGGCCGGCTTGAAACAATTCCCAGGCTAAGGCCCAGAGCCCTTCGGGATGGTCGGCGATGCGGCCGACGTGCCGGGCGCGGCAGCGGTCCACCCAGTCGGACCACGTCGCCTCAGTGAAATTCTTGCGTGCCATCCGCAACTGATTGGCCAGCAAGTGCTCCATCGGCACGGAGAAGTTGTCGAAGGCGGCGCGGAAGCGATGCCCGATCACGGCGTCGGGGTCGTGCAGGATCGGGCAGCCCATCAGCCAACTCTTCAGGCCGAAATCGAGGTCTTCCACGCCCCAGTACCGCATCTGCGAATCGAAGCCGCCGAGATTCTCGTAGAGTTCGCGCCCGACGGCCAGCGCGCAGCCGATCAAGGCCGGCGATTCATAGAACTTCCGCGGCCCTTTCCACGTGCCGCGCAGCTCGCCCAGCGGCAGCCAGCCGCAATGAAACTCTTCCAGCTCCAGAAAATAGCCGTGGCCGATTTGC
>DATKRK010000113.1:0-10890 GCA_035532215.1 Pirellulales bacterium
GCAAATCGGCCACGGCTATTTTCTGGAGCTGGAAGAGTTTCATTGCGGCTGGCTGCCGCTGGGCGAGCTGCGCGGCACGTGGAAAGGGCCGCGGAAGTTCTATGAATCGCCGGCCTTGATCGGCTGCGCGCTGGCCGTCGGCCGCGAACTGTACGAGAATCTCGGCGGCTTCGATCCCAACATGCGGTACTGGGGCGTCGAAGACCTCGACTTCGGCCTGAAAAGCTGGCTGATGGGCTGTCCGATCTTGCACGACCCCGACGCCGTGATCGGCCATCGCTTCCGCGCCGCCTTCGACAACTTTTCCGTGCCGATGGAGCATCTGCTGGCCAACCAGTTGCGGATGGCCCGCAAGAATTTCACCGAGGCCACGTGGTCCGATTGGGTGGATCGCTGCCGCGCCCGGCACGTCGGCCGCATCGCCGACCATCCCGAAGGGCTCTGGGCCTTGGCCTGGGAATTGTTTCAAGCCGGCCGGGCCAGTGTCGAGCACGAGCGCACGATGCTGCTCGGCCATCGCCGCCACGATGAATTCTGGTACGCCGAACGGTTCGGGCTCGAATGGCCGCGGTTGGCATCGACCGCCGCGGGAAGCCTGCCACAGGCGCTATTCGTTGAGCCAAGCCCTAGTCCGAGCCCAGCGCCGTGCAACTGTAAAATACAGCGATTGATAGACGGTACCACGATATGGAAGGACCTTACGAACGCAAATCGACATTGCCTTCCTGGCGAATACATCCAATTAAGGGTCGTGTGTAGCGGATTTTCGAACGACGACATCACGAACCCAATCTGGACCGTTGCCGGCAATATTTTCAAGAGCTGGGCGGCCGATAATCAGAATGGCGTTCTGACTCTTGTTTCCGATGCCGATCGTCGCGTGCGCGTTTTCACATTCTGTTTTTATGCTCCAAGCAACGTTAACGCGCCGCTCGGTTGCTCGTTCAGTTTGCCCAACGGTAAGAAATGCGACATCAATGACTTTATGATTGCCGACGACGTCACGGTAACATTTAAATCGACGGATCCTGACGGCGCCCCGCTTTTCAGTGGTCGCACTTCGCTTAACTCCACAAAGACGAAGGTCGGCCTTTACCCGCCTCCAGGCATTACGTTTGGTGCTGTCGTGCGCGTCCCACCAGCCTACGCGGTGGGCGAATGGAACTTCGTTCAAGTCGTCATCGCGCATCGGACAAGTAAAGTCGGCGCTACGTGCAAGTCAAACTATATCGGCGAAGAATATACACTCGATACAACCTACCCATATTCATCGACATGGCCAACAGGCGGAACCGGCCACGGGATAACTGACGTTCCCGATCAGGCCCTCGGTAGTGAGGTGCAGATGCAGGGGAACGATAAGTTCGCGATGATAATCATGTTCAAGCCTGCAGGGCCGCACAGCCAATTCGTTCCGATAGCGGAGACCGAATGGTCGTGGACGTATTGCTGCATGAATGAGGGCGGCTGGGTTCTTTACAATCCAGCCCAAAGCGCGTCGGCTTGGGTCAGATCGAAGGCGTTTCCTGTCTGGACGCAAAATGTAGTCGCTCTTCCATATGTCGCCGCGCCGTGTCCGCCGGCCTGTGACGGGTCCGGCGGCTAGCCAACTTCCGTGCTTTTAGGTTTGCTATGAAATGCATTGGATTGCGATTTATCATCACAAGCAGCTTCGTTCTAGGTTTCGCGCTCTTGTGGACGAGGAGCTCGTCACTGAGTCCGAACGTTAGCATGCCACTACTAGAAGCGGTTGGGAGTTCTGAAATGGTACAGCGTCAAACTACGACGACGGTTCAGGATAGCGTCGAATTCACGGCGAGCGTTACGCAAAACTCACACGTTAGTCAGCCTGTGGACCTAGTCTTGGCTCTAACGAACCGCGGCAAGGTAAACATCTACTGGGGGGAGATTGACGGTGTCCGCGATTGTCTTTTGAGGGTCTACGACAACCGCGGGCGGCCGGTTCCGTACACGAGGGCGGGTGAGGCGAGGATCGCGACTGCGGGATATTCAACGTATCGTCGAGTCGTAAGAGTGCTCGAACCAAACGAGTCTAAATACTGGAAATACAACTTGGTCGAATTCTTTGATCTAAATCGCGGTTCATATAAGTTGACGGCATCGATAGAGATTAATTTTCCTGACGGGCCCGAGCTGACAGTCGCCGATCTTGAATTTCACGTCAAGTAAAGTTAGGAGCGTACGCAAGAGGTAATCGCCGCTGTTGCGCGAGCAACACCGGCCACCCTCTCCGTCTCGCATGACTGGGAGACGGTCCCTGACGACACGTCGGGCTTTTTAGTCATCAACACGTCGACGTGGCAGCTCGCCAACGATGTTCCCGCGGACAACGCGAGCGCAGACGGCACGACAAAGATTACTTGGAATTTACGATAACATTGTTCGCGAGTTGAGGAACTGCTAATGAGGCGCGCGCGTTCGCCGCAAACGCGGCCTGTTTGGCTCCTCAGTTGGGCTAAAGTGAAGCGTCGCATCTGGGCTGTCGTCGTCGTGGCTGCGGCTCTGCCGCCGGCCGCTGGGTGCGCACCTGTCGAGGCGCAGGTTCCTAAGCGGGCTGACGATATTCGGATTACCAGCGCGGTGGTGCGTCAACTCCTCGCCTCGGATGAGAAGGAACGGCCGGACGCCGTCGAGCGAATTCGTAACGACTACAGGAAGGGCTCGGACGCGACCAGGGACGGAATCGAAGTCGATCTTATACTAGTGATCGCGACGCTAAGCAATCAGACTCGGCGTTCCGGCGCAGTGCGGTCGGCGATGACGCTGGCTGGCGAACTTCGGATGGAGCGCACTGTCAAGTATCTGGTGGCGTTCGTCGCGTTTCCATACCAACGGCCGCGTTTCACGTCAGCCGACGAGCTTGAACTCTACATTCCGTTTGAAGAACCAGGATCGGCATTGGGCTGCGGTCCGATTGACACCGAATTCGCTAGAATGCCAATACGTCGCGCCTGCCCGGCGGTGTCCGCGCTCATTCAGATGGGCGATGCGGCCATCGACCCGGTCGCGCGTGAATTAGTCTCGACGCGAAATGTTTATCGCAGGCGGTGTTGCCTCAAGGTGCTCAAGGAACTGGAAAAAGACCACCCGCAGGCGCGGGCGGCAATTGCGAAGGCAGTCGACAAGGCATGGTCGGAGAGCGACGCCAAAAGGATCGCCCGGTACGCTCGGCGCTTGGATGAAAATCCCGAGATTGCCTTGTTCGCCGATGAATGGGATAAATAGCGTACCGCACTGAGTTTCATTCGGCATTCTCCATTCGGCAGCGAAAGTAACAGCAAGATGGAACCTGCTGAATGGGACAGTGCTGGCCACCCGCGAGTCAGCGTGTTGATGGCGGTGCGCAATTGCGAGCAGTATGTGCGCGCATCCGTCGCTTCGCTCGCGCGGCAGTATTTCACTTCGTTCGAAACGATCATTGTGGACGATGGTTCGACGGACGGAACGTCTGAAACCCTCGCTGAACTGATCAACGCCAATCCGAGCTTGTCGATAGTTAGCAATCGAAACGTGGAAGCCCTTGGCATCGCGGCCAGCCGCAACCGGGCGCTGGCCCTGACCGAGAGCGAATATATCGCGGTTTTGGACGGCGATGATCTATGCCGGGCCGACCGGCTCGCCCAGCAAGCGGCCTTTCTGGATGCGAACCCACGCTGCTTCTGCGTCGCCAGCACGGCGATGAGCATCTCGGCGGAGGGCGCGCCGCAAGAAATCATGGATTATGGCGTCCGCTCGCACGAACAGGTCGTCGAACAGCTTTTGGCCGGGCTGAATCCGATCATCAATTCCTCGGCCATGTTTCGACGCCGCGAAGCGGTCGAGACGCTCGGCGGCTACAAGACCGAGGGGCCGGCCGCGATCGTCGAGGATCTCGACTTCTGGTACCGCGCGGTGTTGGCGGGTTTGCGGTTTCACGTGCTGCCCGACCCGCTGGTGTTCTATCGCTCGAACCCCGCGGGGCATACATACACCCGGAATCAGGAAATCCGGCAAGCCCACGAAGTGCGGCTCGGCGAATTCCGCCGCGAGTTCGAGCGGAGGCGCCGGCCGGCGGATTTTGGATTAGATCGAAAATCCAAAATCGAAAATCTAAAATGCGACGGCCCTCACCCTAACCCTCTCCCAGAGGGAGAAGGGACATTGCGGGCGCCGGGGCGTCTTTTACGGCGTCCGTCCGGCGGGCCGATTCGCGCCGCGTTTTTGACGCCCGTGCTTCATCTGGGAGGCGCCGAACAGTGGATCTTGAGCCTGCTCAAGCGGTGCGATCCGAGTCGACTGCGTTGGACCGGCGTGGCGCTGGCCGATTGCGCGCCCGTCCACGCGGGGTTCTGCCGAGAGGTCGCCGCGCACGCGCCGATCTACGGACCAGGCTCGGTCCACTGCGAAAGCGTCATCCGTTGCGCGACGCCGCGCGATGCGCTTTGCGCGGCCGCGAGCGACGCCGACGTGCTCGTCGTCTGGGGATCGTGGAACATCCGTCCCGTCCTCGAAGCGGTCGGAATTCCGGTCGTCTACGTCTTGCACGGCGAGGGAGCGTGGTCCACGAATTGCGCCCGCGCGATCGAAAAGGAACCCGTCCGCCTGGCAGCGGTTTCGGAGGCCGCACGGTCCGCATTCAGCGCGAAGGTGCGTCATCGAGTCCGCGTGATCCATAACGGGATCGAGGTCGATCGCTGCGCGCCGAACCGCTCGCGCGAGAGCGTGCGCGCCGGCTGGGGGTTTGACGCGGGTGATCGGCTGGCGGGTTATGCCGGCCGCTATTCGGGCGAAAAGAACCCGGCCGCCGCCGCACTGGCGGTCTCGCGATTGCCGGAGCAGTTCCGCGCAGTTTATGCCGGCTCGGGGTTGCACGAAGCGGCGGTTCGAGCGATCGTTGAGAAGATTGCCGGCGAGCGGGCCGTCTTCGTGCCTGCCGACCGGCGAGTCGGCAACTCGATGCAGGCCTTCGACGTGGTGGTGACGGCCAGCCCGGCGGAAGGGTTTTCGTTGCTCGTTGCAGAAGCGTGGTACTGCGGCGTGCCGGTGGTTGCGACGCGCGTGGGGGCGATTCCCGAGCTTGAGGCGGTTCACGGAGAGCTTGTCGCGGCCGTGCCCATTGCTCCGACCGCCGAGGAGCTGGCGAGCGCGGTGGAAAGGGCGTTGTCTGCGGAGTTTCGACGCCAAGTCGTGCCTCGGGCGCGTGCCTTGGTCGCCGAAAGGTTCACCGCGACGCGCATGGCCGAGCGCTGGACCGACTATCTGATCGAGATTTGCGCCGAGAGATCGCGATGCGCAGGACCGTCGTCCTAATCATAGGAACGCCCTATTGCGGCAGCAGCCTGTTGAACCTGCTGCTCGACTCCCAGCCCGGCGTCCGAGGATTGGGCGAGGCGGTGAACTTGCTGGCCGGACTACCGGACGCGCCGTGCAGCCGCTGCGGCGAAGGCGTCAGCGCGTGCCCGCTCTACAAGGCGGCGGATCGATCGCGCTTTTACGGCTCGCTCTTCGATTTTTACGCGGATTCGTCGGTGCTGATCGATTCGTCGAAGGAGTTCTGGTGGTATTTTCACGCCCACGCCTTCGAGCCGGTTTTCAATTACAAGCCGATTCTGTTGAGCAAAGCGCCGCACGAATTCGCCGATTCCTGGCTGGGCCATCATCCGGGCGATTCGCTGCGCGGCACGTTTTTGCGATACATTGATTTCTACAACGTGCAACTCGATTGGCTTTCCCGTCAATCCTGGTTTACGCCCGGCGATTGCCAGTCGATCAGCTATCGAGAGTTGGCCGCGCGACCGCAAAGGATGCTGAAGGGCGTATGCGATTTCTTGGGCGTGTCGTATTCGTGGAACCCGGCTTGGTGGCGCAGCGAGAGCCACATCATCGCCGGCAACCGGGTCGTCTCGGCCCAGGTGTCCCGCGAGCCGGCCGGAGTTGCAAGCGATCCGGCGTATCTGAATGGGAAATATCGAGGTCGCTTTCACACGATTTTTTACGATGCCGCGTGGCGGATCGACGCCGATCGCGCGGGCGCCTGCCGCGATTTGTACCGGGAGTTCCGTCCGCGGCTCGAAGCTTTGTCGAGCGCACTCGGCCAGCCCGATTGCCGCCAACTGGGCTGTGATTTGCAAGTGGGGAATTAGCCGCTACGCGAGCACCGGATACCCATTCATGTGCAGCAGCCACAAAAGCGGGTCGAGCAAGCCGACCGGCGCGATCGTGCGGCGGCTCAGGTCGCGCTGGCCGATGCCGTCGAGCCCGACGGGCGTGACCGGAAAGAACATGAACCGCCCGCCGAACAGGTCGTCGATCTGACGCTCGATCTGCCAGCCGGGCCAGACCGTGTCGCGCAATTGGGCCATCCGCCGCGAGCGGGCTTCGATGCTCTTGAGGTTCATCTCCCAGCCGATCTCGCCCAGATCGCGATAAAAATGGTCGATCACCCCGCCTCCATTCGGATCGGCATACGGCTCGTCGACCATCAGGTCGATCTTCGAGACGCACAAGGCCACGGGAATGTGCACCTGCTTGCCGGCCTTGAGCCCCTTGATGCGGCGGAGGTCTTCGCGAAAGCCGGCCAGCGCCTGCGATTGGGTCTCGCTGGGCTCGGTCGGATCGAGAAAAAAGAAAAACCCGTCGCCGTCCAAGGCCCGCTGTCGCTGGCGGTCTTCGATCGTCTGGCTGCGAATCACTTCGCCCGAGTAGTCGAAAATATTGACCAGGATGTTCGAGGCCCCGAAGCGATCGCGATCGAGAAAATTGAACACCAGCGGGTGGGGGATGCGCCCGACCTGCGTAGCCATCGGCCCCATTTTCTTGTTCAAGATTTCGTCGACGACCAAGTCGAACTCGTCGGAACTGGCCGACTTGATCCGCTCGAATTGCACCACGTCGGGATAGTTGCCGCGATTCAACTCGCGATAAACCATCGCCAGCCAGTGCGTCTTGCCCGCCTGGGGAATGCCCAGCGTGGGAAAGCACAGCTTGGCGATCTCGCGATACATCGACATGAAGGTGAACTCGCACTCCTCGTAAGGATGTTCGGAGATCACATTCTTGCACTGCACCATGTCGAGCGTCACGTGCCCGTTGGGCGCGCCGAGACCGCCCCGAGATTGCTCGTTGACCGGCTCGAACGTGCCTTCGCCGAGGCAGAGCGGGCAGGTGTTGCTGGTTTTTTCCAGCCGCCGCCGGACGCCGCGGCGAAACAAGATGCCGCCGCCGCTGGCCAGTCCCAGCAGCCCCAGCCCCAAGCCGCCGCGAATCCATTGCTTGCGGCGATGATAAGTATTCCGCTCTTCGGCGTTGGCGGCGATCTCGCGCCGCAATTGTTCGGTTTCTTTCAGGTCGGCTTCCAGCCGCGAGGCGACTCCGGACTCGACCGCCAGGTTCACCGCGAGTTTTTCGAGCGACGCTCGCGCCTGCCGATCTTGGGTAATCAACGGCGTTCCCGCGGCGTCGGGCTGCGACCGCCAATGCTCCCAGGCCCGCTGATACTTGGGATCGATCGCCCGTCGCCGCTCGGCCGCCGCCGCGCGTTCAGCCGCCGCCGAGCGATCGAGCGCGAGCAACTCTTCGCGCGAACTGCCTTCGGCGCCCGTTCCGGCGCGCAGCAGCCAATGGTAGACGCGGTCGCCGAAAATAAACGTCGTGAGCGTGACGAGCGCCAACAACAGGGCCAGCGCGGCGAGCACTTTCGAGAGCCCCATCGCGCGGGCGCGGCCGCCGTTAAGCCGTCGTCTGAATTCGTGCCGGCGCTCGTGAATCGCAAGCAGCACCAGCGTGACTACGGCCACCGAACCGCAAAGCCAGAACCAGCGGTTGTCGACGCTCAACAGCGATGCCAACTGGCCGGCGACTTGCTTGGTGGCCTGAATCTCGAACAATTCCAGCCGCTCGTCGTACTCGGCCGTTCGCACCGCCCGCCAGCGGTCGACGATCGCTTGCCGCCGCGCCTGCGACCGATCGCGGGCGGTCTCCAAGGCGGTCAAGGCCGGCTGGTTGTTGGCTTCGAGCAAGGCCGACAACGATTGGCGCAACTCGGGGTCGAGCGAGGATAGTGGTTCGAGCACGCCGGGCATGCCGTGACCGGACTGCAAACCGAGCCGTTGGATTTCCGCTTCGCGAAAGCGGTTCTCGGCTTCGAATTCCAGCGTTTCGACCGTCCGCTCGACGTACTTTCGCGCCAAATCGGCCGCTTCGCGGTGGATGGCGGCCGGCGCCGGGCTCGGGGCGAGCGCTTCCGCGCGGCAGAAGGCGGCCGATGCGGCAAGTATCCACACCCCGCCGCCGAAGCAGATCAATCCGCCCAATCCGGCACGGCGCGCCCGTCCGCCCAACACGACCATTGATCCCCACGGCATGAGAAGTTCCGGAAGTGGCATCGCCGCCCTCTATTGCACGATACTCGTCCCAAGGCGGCATGTCAAAGCGGGACAAGCTGTTATGTTGCGTCGCCCGGCGCCGCCAAAGCCGGCCGTGGTTTTGCACATTCCGCGCGGCTCCGGTAGCATCGATTGGTGCTTTTACGAAGATGAGTTAGGGTTGGAGCTTGCGTGCCGACGAGCCATTCCCGACAGACTTTAGCCACGGATGGAACACGGATCGAACACGGATCAGACATAGAGAAAACCGTGCCTGCGAACTCCACTTTTGTCCGGCCGAAGGTAAGGTTGATCTGGCTTTATCAGTGTTCGATCCGTGTTCCATCCGTGGCTCGTTCCACCGGCCGTCACGAAGCAACCCGGCCGTTATCAGGCCGACGCCGTTCGGCCCTTTTCCCAGGAGCCTGCCCGCCATGATTGAGATCGGATTGCGTTGGAAATCGACCTTCCTGTTTGCCGCCGCGTTGGCGTGTTTTGCTGCGGCCGCCCGCGGCGCCGAGGAAAAGGCGCCGCCCTTCCAGGCGGGCTTCGCCGAGCGCGATATCACGCCCGAGATCGGCATGGAGCAGCCGGGGGGCTACGGCAAGGCGTATCACGCGAAGTTTCACGACGCCTGCAAGGTGCGGGCCGTGGTTTTCGACGACGGCGCGAAGCGCGTGGCCCTGGTCGGCGTCGATGCGCTGTTGATTCGCCGCAAGTCGGTCGAACTGTGCCGCAAGGCGATTCACGAGAAGTGCGGCATCGCGCCCGAGGCGATTTTAATCAGCGCCTCGCACTCGCACTCCTCGGGGCCGACCGGCATGTTTCTGCCGGGCGAATTCGATCACGCTTCGCCGCTCGTGCAATCGCTGGTCTATGAAAAATCGTCGTGCGCCGACGCCGAGTACCTGCACCACGTCGAGCAGCAGGTCATTCATGCCGTCGTCGCGGCCGATCGCAACAAGGTCGAGGCCCGCTGCGGCGTGGGCGTGGGCCGCGAAGACAAGGTCGCGTTCAATCGCCGCTTTCGCATGCGCGGCGGCCTGACCATGACTCATCCGCGGCAAGGCAACCCGGACATCGTCGAGGTCGCCGGCCCGACCGATTCCGACGTCGGCGTGGTCGGCGCCTGGGACGGCGACGGCAAGTTTTTGGGCTGCATCGTCAACTACGCCTGCCACGCCACGACCAGCCCTGGCGGCATCTCGGCGAACTACATTCATTATCTCGAACAGGCGGTGCGGGGAGTGATGGGCGCGCCCGAAGCGGTCGTGGTGTTCTTGCCCGGCGCCTGCGGCGATATCACACAGGTCGACAATCTCAGCCCTTACGCTTCGCCGGCGCCGGAGCGCTGGGCGCATCTCGTGGGCGGTTCGATCGGCGCCGAAGCGAGCAAAGTGCTGTTGACCATGACGCCGGGCAAGCTGGCGCCGCTCGATTACAAAACCAAGTTGCTGCACATCAAACGCCGCGTGCCGAACCCCGAGCGGTTGAAACGCTGCCTGGAACTGGTGCAAAAGGATCCGGGCAAGGTCGACGCCGCGGAGTGGACGTTCGCCAAGGAGATCGTGCTGCTCGACGCCCGGCTGCAAAAGGAGCCCCTCGCCGAAGTCGAGGTGCAAGCGATCCAAGTCGGCCCGGCCGTATTCGTTTCCGATCCGGCCGAATACTTTTGCCAGTTCGGGCTCGACATCAAGGCCGCGAGCAAGTTTCCGTTCACGTTTCCGGTGGAACTGGCCAACGGCTGCGTCGGTTACGTGCCGACGGAAGAAGCCTTGGGGCCGCGCGGCGGCGGCTATGAGACGCGGCTGACCAGCTACAGCAATCTCGAACCGACGGCCGGCCGCCAGATGGCCGACGCGGGGATCGAACTGGCCAACCAACTGCAGCCCGGCCCCGCGCCGACGCCCGCCCAAGCGCCGCCCTTCAAAGGCGGCGCTTGGGCTTACGGCAGCGTGCCGCCGGAATTGGATTGAGTCGGTCTTTTGCGGCAATATGGGGCCGCGCAACTCTTCGCCGGCCCCGGACCGAACCGACACTTTTGGGAATTCACCCAGCCATCGGCGGAAACTGCGCCACGTAGGCGGGGTCGATCTTCTTGAGCCAGACGTATTCTTTGTCGATCTTCTGCGGCGCCACAAGCGGCACGAAGACGACAGCGTAAATCAAGCCGGCAAGGAACATGGCAATTCCGCCGATGATGGATGCCGGCACATACCAAGGCGTCGGACCGAAGCCGCCGCTGAGCCCCAAACCGACGCAGAAGGCGCCGATGCCTGCCAGCACAAGCAGCCAACTGACGGCAATCGCGTTCCGCCGTTTGCGGCGGTGAACTTCGCAAAGTCCGATTTCGATCTTCGCCGTATGCCGGACGATGAACATCACGATGAGGTAAATCCAGAGGCTAATCAGGATCAGCAAGAACCAGGCCGGGTGATGCCAGGAGAGACTGCGTTTCAGTCGCCCGCCGCCGGCCGGCCGGTTGCACTTGACGCAGCGATCGGGCAGCACCGCCCGCTTGTGCATC
>DATKRK010000114.1:0-2910 GCA_035532215.1 Pirellulales bacterium
CAGGTTGCTCTCCACCTTTCCTCGCGGAAACGCAGTTACCACTGTCGACTTCAGGCCGGTAACGTTAGCCTGAGAGGGACTTTCACCCTCCTGATCAAACGCCTTCACAGGCGCACTGGGGCGGCCTTCCAGGCCGCCGGCAATTGACGGCCGGGAAGGCCGCCCCACATGCCGCCCAAGCGTCTCGTTGGCGCCCGGGTGCGGTATAAGCCGTGTTCCGTTCGCTCTCTCCGCCCCGACAAGGCTCGTTGATGCATCACCCCGCCCGCTTCCCTCCTGCAAGCTGCTTTCTCCGGCGTTTGGCTTCGCACAGCCGCGCGGCGTTCACGTTAGTCGAGTTGCTGGTAGTGATCGCCATCATCGGCGTGCTGCTGGCGTTGCTGTTGCCGGCCGTGCAAGCGGCGCGCGAGGCGGCCCGCCGCAGCCAATGCACGAACAATCTCAAACAGATGGGCGTGGCTTGTCAGAATTATCACGACGTGTTTCGCCACTTCCCTGCGGGCTACCTGGCGACCGTGGCTTACAATAACGCCGATCACGACACGACGCCGGGTTGGAGTTGGGCCGCGCTCTTGTTGCCCTACGTCGAACAGCAGAACCTGCACGCGCGGATCAATTTCAGTCTGCCGGTCGAGAACCCGGTAAACGCCGCGGCGGTGCAAACCATGCTGCCGATCTTCCTTTGTCCTTCAGATCAAACGCCCGACGCGGCATTCGCCGTGCCCGATGCGACAGGCAAGCCGGTTGTGCTGGCGGCCCCGTCGAGCTACGCCTGCTGTACCGGTCCCGATGTCTCGGCGGCCGACGGCCCGACCGGCCTGGGCGTGATGTTTCGCAATAGCGGCATCCGGATGGGCGACATTATCGACGGCACGAGCACGACCATTGTCATCGGCGAGCGTGCCTGGGCCAATACCAACGGCATTTGGCCCGGCGCCGTCAACGGCGGGGTCGTGCTCAGAGGTCAAGGGAACCAGAATCCCGGCAATGTCGCGACCACCGCCACGGCGGCGATTCTGGTGCAGGCGCACGCCCATTTGATCAACGCCATCCAGGAACTCGACGGCGCTTTGGACGATTTTTCGAGCGAGCACGTCGGAGGGGCCTACTTCGCCTTCGCCGACGGCTCGGTGCGCTTCATACACACTATTCCCTATGATTTTGCCACGGGCTACACTGCCGATGGGCTGATGCTTCAGGCCATGGGCACGCGGGCCAACGGCGAAGTGATCCAAGGGCTAGAATCCAACTAGTGCATTGTCAGGTCGAGGAATTGGGGTTAGCAATTTCAAGCAGCGGGGGGTGGCTGGCGGCAGAGCGAAGCGATGCCCCAGCGAACTGGGGCTTCGCCCAGGCTCAGCCCCCAGGCGCCCGCCTATCCAAAATTAAGACCTGACAATGCACTAGCGAGATTGGTCTGAATTAGATTGAAGCGACGCTCGCTCGAAACGCCTTTGCGTTTCGGGCAGCGCATGATCCCTTTAACGTCGAGGATTCACGACATGCTTGCCTCACTGAAATCGTCGCATTCGGATCGCCCGCGTACTCATCGCCCGCCTTGGCTTCGCATTGCGCGAACGGCCTGCTGCGTTGCGCTTTTGACGTCGTTGCTTTTGCCGTCGCTCGTGGCCGCCGCGGCGGAAGGCGCCGTGTCGAGTTCGGCGAAGATCTCGCGCGCCGGCGAAAAGGCGGTGGGCAAGGCGATCGAATTCTTGCGACAGAAGGGGCAGGCCGAAGACGGCTCGTTCAGCAAGCAGTCCGGGCCCGCGGTGACGGCGTTGGTGGCCACCGCCGTATTGCGGCACGGCCGCACGACGGAAGATCCGCTGGCGGCCAAGGCCCTCAAGTATCTCGAAGGCTTCGTGCAGAAAGACGGCGGCATCTACAAGCCCGACTCGAAGGTGCAGAACTACGAAACCTCGCTGGCCTTGATGTGCTTCGTCGAGGCCAATCGCGACGGCCGCTACGACAAACTGATCGAAAACGCCGAGAAGTTTCTCAAAGGCCTGCAATGGGACGGCGACGAAGGGCACGACGAATCGAGCTTCAGCTACGGCGGCGCCGGCTACGGCGGGCACAAGCGGCCCGATCTGTCGAACACCAGCTTCTTTCTCGACGCCCTGCAAGCAACCGGCGCCGGAGCGGACGACGAAGCGGTGAAGAAGGCGCTCGTCTTCGTCTCGCGCTGCCAGAATCTGGAAACGGCCTACAACACCACGCCCTACGCCGCCAAGAATCCCGACGGCGGCTTTTACTACACGGCCGCCGCTGGCGGCGAAAGCCAGGCCGGCAAGACCGAAGAAGGCGGTCTGCGCAGCTACGCCTCGATGACCTACGCCGGGCTGAAGAGCATGATTTTCGCCGGCGTCGGGCCCGACGATCCGCGCGTCAAGGCGGCCCTCGGTTGGCTCGGCAAGAATTACGACCTGGACAGCAATCCGGGCATGGGCAGTTCGGGACTTTACTATTACTACCAGACCTTCGCCAAGGCGCTGGCCGCACTGGGCCAAGATACGTTCGTCGACGACGACGGGGTCGAGCACGACTGGCGGAAGGAGCTCACCGACGAGCTCGTCAGCCGCCAGCAAGCCGACGGTTCGTGGGTCAACGAGAACTCTCGCTGGCTGGAGGGCGATCCGAACCTGGTCACCGGCTACGCGCTGTTGGCGCTGGCGTATTGCCGGAAGTAGGCGTCAGGTATCAGGCGAGCGGGGGGCGTTAGCCCCCTGGTCGGCTCGCGGCGCCTCATTTAGCCCCCTGGTCGGCTCGCGGCGCCTAATAGCGCTGAACCCGAGTAGCGCTGAACCGCTAAAATCTTCATCGGAGCCTTCGTCTCCCACGCCGGCTGATGTCGCTCGGCCCCTATTCTTGCCGGAACGCCGCATTCAAAGTATGGTAACGCAGGCGCCT